>JBIQKL010000230.1:0-1715 GCA_044506555.1 Hyphomicrobiales bacterium
TCCTCGAGCGGCAGGCGATGGCTGATCAGGAACGTGGTGTCGAGGCTGCCGTCGCGGATCAGGCCGAGGAGCTTCGGCAGGTAGCGCTGCACATGGGTCTGGCCGCTCCGCAGCGTCAGGCCCTTCTCCATCAGCGCCCCCACCGGGAACTTGTCGACGAACCCGCCATAGACGCCCGGCACCGAGACGCGGCCGCCCTTCCGGCAGGCGCGGATCGCCTCGCGGAGCACGTGAGGACGGTCCGTCTCCAGCATCAGCGCCTGCTTGATGTGGTCGTAGACGTTGTCGAGCGCGAAGCCATGGCTCTCCATGCCGACGGCATCGATCACCGCGTCGGGCCCGATGCCGCCGGTCATCTCGACCAGCGCTTCGTGGACGTATGCGTTGCGGTAGTCGATGACCTTCGCGCCGAGCCCCTTCGCCAGCTCGAGCCGGTGCGGATAGTGGTCGATCGCGATCACCTGGGCCGCGCCCATGTAGAGCGCCGACTGGATGGCGAAGAGGCCGACCGGCCCGCAGCCCCAGACGGCGACCGTGTCGCCTTCCTCGATCGCGCAGTTCTCCGCCGCCATCCAGCCGGTGGGGAGGATGTCGGACAGGAACAGGACCTGCTCGTCGTCGAGGTCGTCGGGGACGACGATCGGCCCGACGTCGGCGAAGGGAACGCGGACGTACTCGGCCTGTCCGCCGGGATAGCCGCCCGTCAGGTGCGAGTAGCCGAAAAGGCCGCTCATCTGGAAGCCGTAGAGCAGCTCGGAGGCGTCGTTCTCGGCCGGGTTGGAGTTGTCGCAAGCCGCATACTGGAGCCGCGAGCAATGGAAGCACCTGCCGCAGGCGATGACGAACGGCACCACCACGCGATCGCCCCGCTTGAGGTTCGTCACCGCCTTGCCGACCTCGACGACCTCGCCCATGAACTCGTGGCCGAGGATGTCGCCGGCCTTCATCCCGGGGATGACGGCGTCGTAGAGATGAAGATCTGAGCCGCAGATCGCAGTCGAGGTGACGCGGAGGATGATGTCGCGGGGATTGACGATCGCCGGATCGGCGACGGTCTCGACACGGACGTCGTGCTTGCCGTGCCAGGTCAGCGCACGCATCGCCGCTACTCCGGCCGGACCGGGAGGGACGGGGCGACCGCAATCTCTCCGGTTTCCATGAGCTGCTTGAAACGCTGGAGATTCCGCCGGGCCTGGACCTGGGGCTCGCGCTGGAAGAGGAACGCGACCAGCTCGCCTATGCGTCCGCCCGGTGGATCGTAGACCAGGGTCAGGTCGACCTGCGTGCCGCGGCCGCCGGGCGCATCGCGGAACGTCACCTTGCCGCTGTTGCGGACCGCGGCGTCGTCGGTCGACTGCCAGGCGAGCAGCTCGCCGGGCCGGTCCTCGACGACCTGCGCGTCGAAGGTGACCTCGTGACCCGCCGGCGCCTTCACCGTCCACCGGAACGTGTCGTCGGCGCGCCGCTCGACGGCGGTCACGTCCTCCATGAACTCCGGGAAGCGGGTGAAGTCCCGCCACTGCGCATAGACCTCCTGCCGGGGCTTGGCGACGGTGACGGTGCGGCCAACGATCCGCCCCTCGCGCGAGGCTGCGGCGCGGAGCGATTTCCGCGGCGTGTCCGTTTGCGTCTCCGCTGCTTCTCGGCTCTCACGCCATCGCCGGGCGACCACGAAGCCGGTGATTGCCGCTACGGAGACCGCGGCCGTGGCGATG
>JBIQKL010000117.1:0-4405 GCA_044506555.1 Hyphomicrobiales bacterium
GACGGACCCGGTCAGGTGTTCATCGATTCGAAGAAATCGGCGTTGCTCTTGGTCGCCTTGAGCTTGTCGAGCAGGAACTCGATGGCGTCCACCGTCCCCATCGGCATGAGGATGCGGCGCAGCACGTACATCTTCTTGAGGACGTCCGGGGGAACCAGCAGTTCCTCCTTGCGCGTGCCGGAGCGGGTGATGTCGAATGCCGGGAAGACGCGCTTGTCGGCGACCTTCCGGTCGAGGATGAGCTCGGAATTGCCGGTGCCCTTGAACTCCTCGAAGATCACCTCGTCCATGCGGCTGCCGGTGTCGATCAGCGCGGTCGAGATGATGGTCAGCGAGCCGCCTTCCTCGATGTTGCGGGCCGCGCCGAAGAAGCGCTTCGGACGCTGCAGCGCGTTGGCGTCGACGCCGCCGGTCAGCACCTTGCCCGAGGACGGCACCACCGTGTTGTAGGCGCGGCCGAGGCGGGTGATCGAATCGAGGAGGATCACCACGTCGCGGCCGTGCTCGACCAGGCGCTTGGCCTTCTCGATCACCATCTCCGCGACCTGGACGTGCCGCGATGCCGGCTCGTCGAAGGTCGAGGAGATCACCTCGCCCTTCACCGAACGCTGCATGTCGGTCACCTCCTCGGGCCGCTCGTCGATCAGCAGAACGATCAGGTAGCACTCGGGATGATTGCGGGTGATCGACCGCGCGATGTTCTGGAGGATGACCGTCTTGCCGGTCCGCGGCTGCGCGGTGATCAGCGCGCGCTGGCCTTTGCCGAGCGGCGCAACGAGGTCGATGATGCGATGGGTCAGATCCTTCGAGGTCGGATCGTCGATCTCCATCTTGAATTTCTTGTCGGGATAGAGCGGCGTCAGGTTGTCGAAATGGACCTTGTGCCGCGCCTTGTCCGGATCCTCGAAATTGATCGAGTTGACCTTGAGAAGCGCGAAATAGCGCTCGCCGTCCTTGGGGCCGCGAATCTGGCCCTCGACGGTGTCGCCGGTGCGGAGCGAGAAGCGGCGGATCTGCGAGGGCGAGACGTAGATGTCGTCGGGACCGGCGAGATAGTTCGCATCCGGCGATCGGAGAAACCCGAAACCGTCCTGCAGGACCTCGACGACGCCCTCGCCGATGATGTCGGTCTCGCGGGCGGCGAGCTGCTTGAGGATTGCGAACATCAGCTCCTGCTTGCGGAGCGTCGATGCATTCTCGACCTCTAGCTCCTCGGCGAAGGCAAGCAACTCGACCGGGGATTTGGCCTTGAGGTCCTGCAGTTTCATTTCGGGCATATACGGGGACTCTTCAGGAGAATCGTGGAAGGCAGGGAAAGGGGAAAAATGCCGCAGAACTTAACGCCGAGGGCTGTTGCCCCGGCACGGCCCCATGGCGTCACAAACGATCGCCCGAGCCTGTCTGCTTTCAGTGCGGTGAGTTCAACATAATCGTTCGCAGCCCCTGCAGCAAGGGTTTTTCCCTCGGCAGATGCTGCAAAATCCGCGTCAGAACGGCTTCACCACGACCAGGATGACAATCAGGATCATGAGCAGCGTCGGCACCTCGTTGACGATACGATAGAAGCGCTGCGGCCGCGTATTGCGGTCCTCGGCGAATGCCCGCACGCAGGACGAGAAAAAGCCGTGGATCGCCGAGAGGACGATCACCAGGGCAAGCTTGGCATGGAGCCAGCCATCGGAGAAGAACCCCGCATTCCAGGCCAGCCACAGCCCGAGCGCCCAGGTCGCGACCATCGCCGGGTTGATGATGGCGCGAAGCAGCCGCCGCTCCATCACCTTGAAGGTCTCGGATTGCTGCGAGCCGGGCTCCGCCGCGCAGTGATAGACGAAGAGCCGGGGCAGGTAGAGCATGCCGGCCATCCAGGCGATCACCGCGACGATGTGGAACGCCTTGAACCAGGGATAGAGCCCGGAGGGATTCCACAGGAAGAGCAGCGCCACGATCGCCGCGAGAATCACGATCGAGACGACGGCACGGAGCGTGGCCTTGCGTGCGTCGGGCGTCACCGGCGGTACTCCCGGATCCGCGCCACGAGGCGTTCGACGTGGGCGATCGGCGTCTCGGGCAGGATGCCGTGGCCGAGGTTGAAGATGAAGCGCCCCCCGGCGAGCGCTTCGAGGATCGCGTCGACCGCCGTATCGAGCGCCTTCCCGCCGGCGAGCAGCACGATCGGATCGAGGTTGCCCTGCACCGCCGCCCTCGGCTGAAGAACGTCGCGTGCATGGACCAGCGGCGTCGTCCAGTCGATGCCGATCCCGTCGATCCCCGTCTCCCGTGCATAGCGTTCGAGACGGAGCCCGGCGCCTTTCGGAAAGCCGATGACCCGCGCCCCCGGCACCAAGGCCCGCAGGCGGGTGACGATCTCGCGCACGGGCGCGATCGCCCAGCGGTCGAAGTCGCGGTCGTTGAGGATGCCCGCCCAGCTGTCGAAGATCTGGACGACGTCGGCGCCGGCCTCGAGCTGGCCGGTCAGCGATATCACCGACGCATCCACCAGCCGGTCGATCAGGTGGGCGAACAGGTCCGGCTCGCGCGCGGCGAGGATTCGCGCCGGCGCCTGGTCCGGTGTCCCCCGCCCGGCGACCATGTAGGTCGCCACCGTCCATGGCGCACCGCAAAAGCCGATCAGCGACTTCTCCGGGGCAAGCGCGTCGCGGACCCGCGATACGGTCTCGAACTGGGGCCGGAGCCGGTTGGCGACTTGGGTCAGGTCCAGGGCCGCGATCCCGGATGCGTCGATCGGATCGAGCCGGGGCCCCTCGCCTTCGACGAAACGGACGTCCCGGCCGAGGGCATGGGGGATCATCAGGATGTCGGAGAAGACGATCGCTGCGTCGAAATCGAACCGGCGGATGGGCTGAAGCGTTACCTCCGCCGAGCGTACCGGGTCGAGACAGAGGTCGAGGAACGATCCGACTTCGGTCCGGACGGCGCGGTATTCCGGCAGGTAGCGCCCCGCCTGCCGCATGATCCAGACCGGTGGCCGGATAGCGGCGTCGCCGGCGAGCACGGCGGTGAGGGAACGGCCGGGATCGATGCGGGCGGCGTTCACAGGGGCTCTCTAATCAAAAGAGATTCCTTTTTCTTCTTCTTCTATTGGGGGGTGGATTAGCGCGAAACACGGACCTTCACAAACCGGGCCCATCGTCGCGGTTCCCGCCATTTGCGTGGAGGCGAAAGGGGCGAACAATGGTATGAACGGGGACAGCCCAAATTCATGTGTGTTAACGGTTCCTTAACGATTGTGGCTGCGCTACGTGCCGGGTCATTCACAAGTCCCCCACCAGATCGGATTCGGACGGCGGAGTCGTATCCACGGACCTATCCCGGTCGTCGGCCGCGTTTCCCGCATGCCGGCGGTGTTGACGAGAATCCCGCTGCCGTGGATGGATGCGCCGCACACTGCGCCGCCCCGGCATGCCTCCACAGCTCGTCCACAGCCTCGGGGATAGCTTCGTGAAGAACCGCGAAGGCTTCTTCCATCTCCACATGATCTCGGATTCGACTGGCGAGACGCTGATCGCGGTCGCCCGTGCCGCCGCCGCACAGTACACCGAGATCCGCGCCCTCGAGCACGTCCACTCGATGATCCGGACGACGGCGCAGATCGACCGGGTGGTCGGCTCGCTCGAGGAGCGACCCGGTATCGTCCTCTATACCCTGGTCGACGGCGGCCTGGGCGAGCGGCTCGAGACGGCCTGCCGGCGGATCGGCATCCCCTGCGCCTCGGTGCTGGAGCCGGTGCTCCAGATGTTCCAGGCTTATCTCGGGGCGCCGGGGGCGCGCCGGGTGGGCGCCCAGCACATCCTCGACGCCGAGTATTTCCGGCGGATCGACGCGCTCAACTTCACCATGATCCACGACGACGGGCAGCTCGCCGGCTCGCTCGAAGAGGCGGACGTCGTCCTGGTCGGCGTCAGCCGGACGTCGAAGACGCCGACCAGCATCTATCTCGCCAACCGTGGCGTGAAGGTCGCGAACATCCCCGTGGTTCCGGGAATCGCGCTGCCGCGGGAGCTCGAGAGTCTCAAAAGTCCGCTGGTCGTTGGGCTCACGGCGAGCGCCGACCGGATCGCCCACCTCCGCGAGAACCGGGTGCTGTCGCTGAACGCCAGCAATCATTCCGAGAGCTACATCGACAAGGCGACCATCGCCGCCGAGATCGCCTTCGCGCGAAAGCTCTGCCTGCGGCACGGCTGGCCGGTGATCGACGTGACCCGGCGTTCGATCGAGGAGACCGCGGCGGCGATCATCGCGCTTCGCGACGAGCGGATCCGGAAGGCGCTCTCGGAATGATCGTCCTCGCCTCGCAGAGCGCGACGCGGGTCGCGATCCTCCGTAATGCCGGTCTCGATTTCGAGGCGTTGCCGGCCGATGTGGACGAGCGCGCCGTCGAGGCGAA
>JBIQKL010000117.1:4505-10563 GCA_044506555.1 Hyphomicrobiales bacterium
CCGCAGCGATGACGATGCGCCAGTTCGGACCGGACGAGATCGATGCGTATCTCGATCAAGTGGGCGAGACGGCGCTTTCAAGCGTCGGCGCCTACCAGATCGAAGGGCCGGGCATCCGCCTGTTCGAGCGGATCGAAGGGGACTATTTCACCATCCTCGGGCTGCCGCTCTTGCCGCTCTTGGCGTGGTTGCGCGAGGAAGATGCCTTGTCGTTCGGAAGTGAGCCATGACGGATCCCGTCGCTTGTGTCGTCGGCTGGCCGGTCAAGCATTCGCGCTCGCCCGTGATCCATCGCTTCTGGCTGAAGCGGTACGGGCTCGCCGGCGACTACGTCATCAACCCGGTCGAGCCCGAGCGGGCGGAAGCCTTCTTCAAGGACTTCGCAGTCGGTCGCTTCGTCGGCTGCAACGTCACCGTGCCGCACAAGGAGGCCGCCTACGCGAGCGTCGACGAGATCGAGCCGGCAGGGCGGGCGATCGGCGCCGTCAACACCATCTGGCGCGACGGCGGAAAGCTGGTGGCGACCTCGACCGACGGGGTCGGCTTCCTCGCCAATCTCGACGAAGGCGCGCCCGGCTGGAGCGACGAGCCGGGCCCTGCCGTCGTCCTCGGCGCCGGCGGGGCGGCGCGGGCGGTGGTATGGGCCCTGCTCGAGCGCGGCTTCTCCCCGGTCCACGTCGTCAACCGCAGCATCGACCGCGCCGAGGCGCTGGCGACCCGCTTCGGCGGCGGGGTCCGCGCCGCCGGTTGGGGCGCCCTGCCCGGTCTGCTCGGCGACGCCCGGGTGCTGGTGAATTCGACCTCGCTCGGGATGGAAGGCCAGCCGCCGCTCGCCCTCGACCTGTCGCTGCTCCGCGGCGACTGCCTGGTCACCGACATCGTCTATGTGCCGTTGGAAACCGCGCTGCTCGCCGCCGCACGGGCGCGCGGGCTCCGTACGGTCGACGGGCTCGGCATGCTCCTCCACCAGGCGGCGCCGGGGTTCCATCACTGGTTCGGCGTCATGCCGGAGGTGACGCCCGAGCTCCGGATGGCCGTGCTCCGCGACATGGGTTTGGCCTGATGCTGGCGATCGGCCTCACCGGCTCGGCGGCGATGGGCAAGTCGACGGTGGCGGCCATGTTCGCGGCCCGCGGCGTTCCCGTCTTCGATGCCGACCGCACCGTGCACGCGCTCTATGCCGGTGCCGCAGTGCCCGTGGTCGAGGCCGCGTTCCCGGGCGTGAGCGTCGACGGCGTCATCGACCGGGACCGGCTCAGGGCGCGCGTGCTCGGCGACGAGCCGGCGATGCTCCGGCTCGAGGCCCTGGTCCATCCGCTGGTCAAGGCCGAGGAGCAGCGCTTCCTGGCAGAGGCGCGCGAGGCCGGCTACCGCCTCGTCCTCCTCGACATCCCGCTCCTGTTCGAGACCGGCGGCGCCGACGAGGTCGACCTCATCGTCGTGGTCAGCGCGCCCGCGGCGGTGCAGCGCGCCCGCATGCTGGAACGGCCCGGCATGACGCCGGAGCGGCTCGAGGCGATGCTCGCGCGCCAGCTGCCCGATGCCGAGAAGCGCCGCCGGGCGCATTATGTCGTCGAGACCACGGGGACCCTCGAGGCGACGGCGGCGCAGGTCGACGCGGTGCTTCGCGCCCTGGCCGGCGTCGCCGGCGGCCGATAGCCACGGACGGCTTGCGTCGGACGAGCGAAGCGGACACGATCCTCGAATCATGCGCGAGATCGTCATCGACACCGAGACCACCGGCCTCGATGCGGCCAACGACCGGATCGTCGAGGTCGGCTGCGTCGAGCTCCTCAACCATATCCCGACCGGCCGCCGGCTGCAGCTCTACGTCAATCCGGGGAAGCGCATGTCGGCGGAAGCGGCTGCCGTGCACGGCCTGACCGATGCCTTCCTTGCCGACAAGCCGACCTTCGCCCAGATCGCGGACGAGCTGATCGGGTTCCTCGGCGACGCGCCGCTCATCGCCCACAACGCGGATTTTGACTTCGCCTTCCTCAATGCCGAATTCGGCCGTCTCGGGCTGAAGGCGATCGCCGCGCACCGGAAGGTCGATTCGCTGATGCTCGCCCGGCGGAAGCATCCGGCCGGTCCGAACAGCCTCGATGCGCTGTGCAGTCGCTACGGAATCGACGCGACGCGGCGCACGCTGCATGGCGCGCTTCTCGATTCGGAGCTGCTCGCCGAGGTCTATGTCGAACTGACCGGCGGCCGGCAGGCGAGCCTCGTGCTCGCCGATGAGCTCGAGACGGCGACGATGGCGCTGCCCGTCGGCGAGCGCCTCCAGGTCGGCCCGCGGCCGGAACCGCGCATGTTCCGGGTCACCGCCGAGGAGATGGCGGCGCACCGCGAGCGCCTCGCCATCCTCAAGGAGAATGCGGTCTGGCTGGGCTATCTCGCGGCCGCCGAAGCTGCCGCGGCCTGAGCCGTCAGCCGAGCAGCCGTCCGACCACCTTCGCCGTGTAATCGACCATCGGGATGATGCGCGCGTAGTTCAGCCGCGTCGGCCCGATCACGCCGAGGACGCCGACGACGCGCTGCTCGCTGTCGCGATAGGGCGAGACGACCAGCGACGAGCCGGACAGCGAGAACAGCTTGTTCTCCGACCCGATGAAGATGCGGACGCCCTCGCCGGCCTCAGCCAGGCCGAGCAGGTGAATCAGCTCGCGCTGGGTCTCGAGATCCTCGAACAGCAGCCGGACGCGCTCGAGGTCCTCGAGCGCGGTCACGTCGTCGAGGAGATTGGCGCGGCCGCGGACGATCAGCGTCTCGGGATGGTCGGTGCTCGCCTCGGCCCAGGATGCGAGCCCGGCCTCGACCAGGCCGCTGGTCAGGCGGTCGAGCTCGGCGCGGGCCTCGCGCTGGCGGCGCTCGACCTCGCTCCGCGCCTCGGCGAGCGTGCGGCCGCGGATATGGGTGTTGAGGTAGTTGCCCGCCTCGACCAGTGCCGAGGGCGTCGTGCCGGGATCGAGGTCGATCAGCCGGTTCTCGACCGAACCGTCCTCGCCGACCAGGACGACCAGGCCGCGGGTCGGCTCGATGCGGATGAACTCGACGTGCTTGAGGCGGATATCCAGCTTGCCGGCGAGCACCACGCCGGCGCCGCGCGACAGGCCCGACAGCGCCTGGCTGGCGTCCGAGAGCAGGGTCTCGATGGTCCGTCCGGCCGGGTCGGCGGCGCGGACCTGGGCTTCGATCTGGCGGCGCTCCTCGTTCGAGAGGTCGCCGACCTGGAGGAGCGAATCGACGAAGAAGCGGAGCCCGATCTCGGTCGGCAGGCGGCCGGCCGAGGTGTGCGGGGCATAGATCAGCCCGAGCGACTCGAGGTCCGCCATCACGTTCCGCACCGAGGCCGGGGACAGCGCCACCGGCAGCATGCGGCTGATGTTGCGCGAGCCGACCGGTTCGCCGGTGCCGAGATAGGTCTCGACGATCTGGCGGAAGATCTCGCGCGAGCGGCGGTCGAGATTCTGTAGCGCGGACCCCGGCGATTCGGCCGGCGTCACGCCGAACTGACGAGGCGGGGCCTGGTTCGTCATCGGTCCGAAACCTTGATCCTGGTTCCCATAAGTGTTGGTTTTTCGGGAGCGATTCAAGCACGCTTTGCGTTCGGCGAAGCGCGCCGGTAAGAAGCGGCATGGAAGCGCCCCGCCCCCTCCCGATCCGGCCGTCCAAGCGCGGCCCGGCCGACCTCCGCCCCGTGAGCCTCGAGCGCGGCGTCTCGCGCCATGCCGAGGGCTCCTGCCTGGTACGCTTCGGCGACACCCAGGTGCTCTGCACCGCCAGCCTCGACCAGGGGGTGCCGTCCTGGCTCCGCGGCGGCGGCCGCGGCTGGGTGACCGCCGAATACGGCATGCTGCCCCGCGCCACCAACGAGCGCACCCGCCGCGAGGCCTCGGCCGGCAAGCAGTCGGGCCGGACGCTCGAGATCCAGCGCCTGATCGGCCGTTCGCTCCGGGCGGTGGTCGACCTGCCGGCGCTGGGCGAGCGGCAGATCGTGGTCGATTGCGACGTCCTCCAGGCCGACGGCGGCACCCGCACGGCGTCGATCACCGGCGGCTGGGTGGCGCTGCGCGACTGCATCGCCTGGATGGCGGCCCGCGACATGGTGCCGAAGACCGTGCTCCGCGACCATGTCGCCGCCATATCCTGCGGCATCTTCCGCGGCACGCCGGTGCTCGACCTCGACTACCTCGAGGACAGCGAGGCAGAGACCGACGCGAATTTCGTGCTCACCGGCTCGGGCGGCATCGTCGAGATCCAGGGTACCGCGGAAGGCGCGCCGTTCTCGGAGGAGGAGCTGCACGCGCTGCTGGCGCTCGCCAAGGGCGGCATCGGCCAGCTGGTCGAGCTCCAGAAGCTCGCGATCCTCTGAGGCAGATCGCGATGGCCCGCAGGCTGAACCCCGGCGAGAAGCTGGTGGTCGCGACCCACAACCAGGGCAAGCTCCGCGAGATCGAGGTGCTGGTGGCCCCGTTCGGCATGTCGGTGGTCTCGGCCGGCGCCCTCGGCCTGCCCGAGCCGGAGGAGACCGGCGACAGCTTCGAGGCGAACGCCCTGCTCAAGGCCGAGGCCGCGGCGGCCGCCTCCGGCCTGCCGGCGCTCGCCGACGATTCCGGCATCGCGGTCGATGCGCTCGGCGGTGCACCGGGCATCTACTCCGCCCGCTGGGCGGGACCGGAGAAGGACTTCGCCGCGGCGATGGAAAGCGTCGAGGACAAGCTCCAGGCGCTCGGCGCGGTCTCGCCCGAGCAGAGGAAGGCGCACTTCGTCGCCGTGCTGGCGCTCGCCTATCCCGACGGCGGCCATGAATTCTTCCGCGGCGAGGTGCACGGCACGCTGGTCTACCCGCCGCGCGGCGCCAACGGCTTCGGCTACGACCCGATGTTCGTGCCCAACGGCCACGACGTCACCTTCGGCGAGATGGACTCCACGGCGAAGCAGGCGATGTCGCACCGGGCGCGGGCTTTCGCCCTGTTCGCCGCCGCGAAGCTGCCGAAATGAACGCGGAGCCGGGGTTCGGCGTCTACGTCCACTGGCCGTTCTGCGCCGCGAAGTGCCCCTATTGCGACTTTAACTCCCACGTCCGCCACCAGCCGCCCGACCAGGCGCGCTACGCCGCGGCGTTCGCCCGCGAGATCGAGACCACGGCCGACCGGACGCAAGGGCGCGTCGTGACCAGTATCTTCCTCGGCGGCGGCACGCCGTCGCTGATGGCGCCGGCAACCGTCGGCGCGATCCTCGAGGCGGTTGCCCGGCACTGGACGATCGCCGCCGATGCCGAAATCTCGATGGAAGCCAATCCGTCGAGCGTCGAGGCGGAGCGCTTCCGCGGCTATCGCGCGGCGGGGGTCAACCGCGTGTCGCTCGGCGTGCAGGCGATGAACGACAACGACCTCCGCCTGCTCGGCCGGCTGCATGATGTCGCGACCGCACGCGCGGCGATCGAGACGGCACGGGCGACCTTCCCCCGGCTCTCCTTCGACCTGATCTATGCCCGTCCCGGGCAGAGCGCCGACGCCTGGGCGCGCGAGCTTCGCGAGGCGATGGGGCTCGCCGCCGACCATCTCTCGCTCTACCAGCTCACCATCGAGGACGGCACGCCGTTCGCCGCGCTCCATCGCGCCGGCAAGCTGGTCACCCCGGACGAGGAGCACGCCGCCGCCCTCTACGCTGCGACGCTCGACACGATGGCGGCGGCCGGCATGCCCGCCTACGAGATCTCGAACCACGCGCGGCCGGGCGCCGAGTGCCGGCATAATCTCGTCTACTGGCGCTATGGCGAATATGCCGGCATCGGCCCCGGCGCCCATGGCCGCCTCGTGCTCCATGACGGTCGCCACGCGACGGCGACGGAGCGCAATCCGGAGGCGTGGCTCGTCCGGGTCGAGAGCCGCGGCGACGGCTTGGTCACCGACGACCTGCTCACCGCCGAGGAGGAGGGCGACGAGCTGCTGCTGATGGGCCTCCGGCTCGCCGAGGGCATCGATCTCGATCGCTACCGCGCCATCTCCGGCCGTCGCCTCGACCCGGCGCAGCTCGCCGACCTCGTCCGCCA
>JBIQKL010000118.1:0-6392 GCA_044506555.1 Hyphomicrobiales bacterium
ACCGGCGTCGGCAAGACCGAGCTCACCAAGGCGCTCGCCGCGTTCCTGTTCGACGACGACACTGCGATGGTCCGCATCGACATGTCGGAGTTCATGGAGAAGCACTCCGTGTCCCGGCTGATCGGCGCACCGCCCGGGTATGTCGGCTACGAGGAGGGCGGCGTGCTCACCGAGGCGGTGCGGCGGCGTCCCTACCAGGTGATCCTGTTCGACGAGATCGAGAAGGCGCATGCCGACGTGTTCAACGTGCTCCTCCAGGTGCTCGACGACGGCCGCCTCACGGACGGCCAGGGCCGGACGGTCGACTTCCGCAACACGATCATCGTGATGACGTCGAATCTCGGCAGCGACTACCTCGCCAATCTCGGCGACGACCAGGATGTCGACCAGGTCCGCGACCTGGTGATGGGCGTGGTCCGTGCGCACTTCCGGCCCGAGTTCCTCAACCGGCTCGACGACATCATCCTCTTCCACCGCCTCAAGCGGAGCGAGATGGGGGCGATCGTCGACATCCAGCTCCGGCGGCTCCAGAAGCTCCTCGACGAGCGCAAGATCGCGCTCGACCTCGACGAGTCGGCGCGGAACTGGCTCGCCGAGAAGGGCTACGACCCCGCCTATGGGGCGCGTCCCCTGAAGCGTGTCATCCAGCGCGAGGTGCAGGATCCGCTCGCCGAGAAGATCCTGCTCGGCGAAGTGCCGGACGGCTCCAAGGTGAAGATCACCGCCGGGACCGACAAGCTCCTCTTCCTCCCCCGGGTCGAGGGCGGCAAGGAGACGCAGGACGAGGAGAAGGCGGCGTAAGCCGTCTTCTCTTTCGCTTCATGGGTCGCCTTGTGTGCTTCGAGGCGCAGGCGACGCAATCACCGGGGGGTGTCGTCCCGGACGTCGCCGGCCTCGTCCCCGTGAGCTCTGACCTCGCCATCCTGAGGCGCTCCGCGCAGCGGAGCCTCGAAGGACGCAAGGCGCCACATCGTCCACACCCGGAATCCGTCAGCCCTTCACCATGACCCTCAGCATCGCCACCTGGAATATCAACTCGGTGCGGCTCCGCATCCGGCAGGTCGGGATGTTCCTCGACCGCTACCAGCCCGACATTCTCTGCCTCCAGGAGATCAAGTGTCCGGAGGACCGGTTCCCGGTGCGGCCGTTCCAGCGCCGGGGCTACAAGCACATCCTGGTCAACGGACAGCGGGGCTATCATGGGGTCGCGATCCTGTCGCGGGTGCCGTTCGTCGAGACCGACCGGCGCGGCTTCTGCGACAAGGGCGACGCACGCCATGCGGTGGCGACGATCGCCGACGGCGACGGCGACATCCGGCTCCACAACTTCTACATTCCGGCCGGCGGCGACGAGCCGGACCCGGCGGTCAACCCGAAGTTCGCCCACAAGCTTGCCTTCCTCGAGGAGATGCGCTGCTGGCTGACCGGCGCCGAGACCGACCGGCGGGCCGTCCTCGTCGGCGACCTCAACGTCGCGCCGCTGGAGACCGACGTCTGGTCGCACAAGCAGTTGCTCCGCGTCGTCTCCCATACGCCGGTCGAGACCGAAGGGCTCGAAGGCGTGCGCGCTGCAGGCGGTTGGGTCGACGCGGTCCGCCATTTCGTACCGCCGGAGCAGAAGCTCTACACGTGGTGGAGCTATCGCGCGCCCGACTGGGCCGCGGCCGACAAGGGTCGGCGCCTCGACCACGTCTGGGTGACGCCGCATCTCAGGGAGCGGCTGCTCGGCGCCGAGGTGATCCGCGAGGCGCGCGGCTGGCGCCGCCCGTCCGACCACGTGCCGATCATCGTGCGGATCGGACCGACCGGGCAGGAGGCCGTCGTCCCGGACGTTCCGGCGCTCGCCGCCGGCGCTTGACCATTGCGGCTCCATCGCCGAGCCGCTATGAAGGCCGCGCCTTCCGCGGGGCCCGCGGAGGACGCCTTTCGGACGGGAAAATGGCACGTCTGGTGATGAAGTTCGGCGGCACCTCCGTCGCCGATATCGACCGCATTCGCATCGTCGCCCGCCACGTCAAGCGCGAGTTCGATGCCGGCCACGAGGTGGCCGTGGTGGTTTCGGCCATGGCCGGAACGACCAACCAGCTCGTCGCCTGGACGCGCAGCGCGGCCGCGATGCACGATGCGCGCGAATATGACGCGGTGGTCGCCTCGGGCGAGCAGGTGACGGCGGGGCTGCTGGCGATCGTGCTCCAGGAGATGGGGGTCAATGCCCGCTCCTGGCTCGGCTGGCAGATCCCGATCAGGACCGATGGCGCGCATGGTGCCGCGCGGATCGTCGACATCGACGGCGCGCGGCTCGTCGAGCGGATGGGCCAGGGCCAGGTCGCGGTGATCGCCGGCTTCCAGGGCATCGGCCCGGACAACCGCATCTCGACGCTCGGCCGCGGCGGTTCTGACACCACGGCGGTGGCGATCGCGGCGGCGGTCGGCGCCGACCGCTGCGACATCTACACCGACGTGGACGGCGTCTATACCACCGACCCGCGTATCGAATCGCGCGCCCGACGGCTGCCGCGGATCTCCTTCGAGGAGATGCTGGAGATGGCGTCGCTCGGCGCCAAGGTGCTGCAGGTGCGCTCGGTCGAACTGGCCATGCTGCACAACGTGCGGACCTTCGTCCGCTCCTCCTTCGCCGATCCTGAGGCGCCGGAGCTGGTCGGCGCCCTCGAGCCGCCGGGAACCCTCATCTGCGACGAGGAAGAGATCGTGGAAAAGCAGGTCGTCACGGGCATCGCCTATTCCAAGGACGAGGCTCACATCTCGCTGCGGCGCGTGCCGGACAAGCCAGGCGTCGCCGCCGCCGTGTTCGGTCCCCTTGCCGAGGCCAACATCAATCTCGACATGATCGTGCAGATTGTCTCGGAGGACGGCTCGCTCACCGACATCACCTTCACCGTCACCATCGCCGACTACGAGAAGGCGCGGATGGTGCTCGAAGGGGCGCGCGAATCGATCGGCTTTCAGGAGATCCAGGGATCGACCGACGTCGCCAAGATCTCGGTCATCGGCATCGGCATGCGGAGCCATGCGGGGGTGGCGGCCAGCGCATTCAAGGCTCTTGCCTCGCGCGGGATCAACATCCGCGCGATCACCACCTCCGAGATCAAGATCTCGATGCTGATCGACGCGCCGTTCACCGAACTTGCGGTACGGACTTTGCATTCGCTATACGGGCTCGACGAACGATAGGAAACGCCGGGCCTCGCCCCGCACGGCTGGAGAGGGCGGCGGAGGGCGGCTTCACGGGTGAACTTCTGGGATAGCGGACATGCGGGGCCCACCCGCCGGACCGCGCGTCCTGCTCCGCCGCTTGCGCGAGATCATGGCGGAGCCGATCAGCGCGCAGGAACGGCTCGACAAGATCGTGACGCAGATCGCGGCGAACATGGTCGCCGAGGTATGCTCGGCCTATGTGCTGCGCGCCGACAGCGTCCTCGAGCTCTATGCGACCGAGGGCCTCAAGCGCGAGGCCGTCCACCAGGCCCAGCTCCGCGTCGGCCAGGGTCTCGTCGGCACCATCGCCGCCGAGGCGCGGCCCCTCAACCTGCCTGACGCGCAATCGCATCCCGCCTTCCAATACCTGCCGGAGACCGGCGAGGAGCAGTACTCGTCGTTCCTCGGCGTGCCGATCCTCCGCGCCGGCCGCACCCTCGGCGTCCTCGTCGTCCAGAACCGGACGCACCGTACCTATTACGACGAAGAGGTCGAGGCGCTGCAGACGACGGCGATGGTGCTCGCCGAGATGCTGGCGGTCGGGGAGCTCGAGCGGCTGGCGCCGCCCGGCACCCAGCTCGACCTCAAGCGGCCGATCACCATCGCCGGCATCAGCCTCGGCGAGGGCGTGGGCCTCGGCCATGTGGTGCTCCACGAGCCGCGCGTCGTCATCAATGCGCTGATCGGCGAGGATGCCGATACCGAGGCGGCTCGGCTCGACGCCGCGATCGCCTCGCTCCGCCTGTTCGTCGACGACATGCTGTCGCGCGACGATATCCGGGAAGCCGGCGAGCATCGCGACGTTCTCGAGGCGTACCGGATGTTCGCCCACGACCGCGGCTGGGCGCGCCGCATGCACGAGGCGATCCGGAACGGCCTCAGCGCCGAGGCGGCGGTGGAGAAGGTGCAGAGCGACACCCGCGCACGGCTCCAGCGGCAGATCGACCCGTTCCTCCGCGACCGGCTCCACGACTTCGACGACCTCGCCAACCGGCTGCTCCGCGTGCTGATGAACAAGCCGCACGGGCCATCGGGCGAGGAGCTGCCGCGCGACGCGATCATCGTCGCCCGCAACATGGGGGCGGCGGAGCTGCTCGACTACGACCGCGAGCGGATCCGCGGGCTGGTGCTCGAGGAAGGCGGCCCGACCAGCCATGTCACCATCGTCGCCCGGGCGCTCGGCATCGCCTCCGTCGGCCGCGCATCCGACATCGTCTCGCTGGTCGAGCACGGCGACCCGATCATCGTCGACGGCGTCGCCGGCGAGGTTCACGTCCGGCCGCCGCCGGACGTCGAATCGGCCTATGCCGAAAAGGTGCGCTTCCGGGCGCGGCGCCAGGAGCAGTACCGGCTGCTGCGCGACAAGGTGGCGATCACCCGCGACGGCCAGCGGATCAGCCTCCTGATGAATGCCGGCCTGCTGGTCGATCTGCCGCATCTCGGCGAATCGGGCGCAGAGGGGATCGGCCTGTTCCGCACCGAGCTCCAGTTCATGATCGCGGCGCGGATGCCGAAGCTCAAGGAACAGCAGGCGTTCTATTCGGCGGTGCTCGACGCCGCCGGCAGTCGACCGGTGACGTTCCGCACCCTCGACGTCGGCGGCGACAAGGTGCTGCCATACCTGCGCACCGCCGAGGAGGAGAACCCGGCGATGGGCTGGCGGGCGATCCGTCTCGGGCTCGACCGCCCGGGCCTGCTCCGCACCCAGATCCGGGCGTTGCTCCAGGCGGCGGCGGGGCGCGAGCTGCGGATCATGCTGCCGATGGTCACCGACCTCGACGAGATCCGCCGGACGCGGGCGCTGATCGAGCGTGACCTCGCCCATCTCGCGCGCCACGGCCATGCCGGCCCGGCGCGGATCCGGATGGGGGCGATGGTCGAGGTGCCGGCGCTCCTCTTCGCGCTCGACGGCCTGACACGGGAGGTCGACTTCATCTCGGTCGGCTCCAACGACCTCCTCCAGTTCATCACCGCCAGCGACCGCGGCAATACGCGCGTCTCCGGCCGGTTCGATCCGCTGTCGCGTCCGTTCCTCCGCGCGCTCCGCCAGATCGTGCGCTCCGCCGACGGTGCCGGCCTGCCGGTCACGCTCTGCGGCGAGATGGCCGGCAACCCGCTCGCCGCGATGGCGCTGATCGGCCTCGGCTATCGCTCGCTGTCGATGTCGGCCGCCGCGATCGGGCCGGTCAAGGCCATGACCCACGCATTGCCGGTGGCGGAACTCGCCGAGACTCTCGACACGATGCTCGACGACCGGGGCTCGGGCGACGATCTCCGTGGCATGCTCGCGGCCTTTGCCGAGAAAGAGGCGATTCCCCTGTGAACCTCCTGCCGAACGCCAAGATCGACGGCCTGGTCGCGCGCGTCGTCCAGATCGACCAGAGGCTCGCGACTCCGCTCGACCGCGAGACGCTGGTGAAGCTGAGCCGCGAGCGCTCCGACCTCGAGCCGGTCTACGAGGCGATCGTCGCGCTACGGAAGGCCCAGGGCGAACGGAGCGAGCTCGAGGCGCTGCTCGACGATCCCGAGATGGGCGAGATCGCCGGCGAGGAGGCCGCCGCTCTCGACGAGCGGATCGAGATCCTGGTCGATGCCGTCCGGAAGCTGCTCCTGCCGCGGGACGCGGCCGACGAGAAGAGCGCGATCCTCGAGATCCGGGCCGGCACCGGCGGCAGCGAGGCGGCGCTGTTCGCCGGCGACCTGTTCCGCATGTACCAGCGCTATGCCGACCTCCACGGCTGGAAGGTCGAGGTGCTGTCGGAGAGCGAGGGCGAAGCCGGCGGCTTCAAGGAGATCATCGCCGAGGTGCGCGGCCGTGGCGTGTTCGCGCGGCTGAAGTTCGAATCCGGCGTCCACCGCGTCCAGCGCGTCCCGGCAACCGAGGCGAGCGGCCGCATCCACACCTCGGCGGCGACCGTCGCGGTGCTGCCCGAGGCCGAGGAGGTCGACGTCGAGATCAAGCCGGAGGACATCCGGATCGACACCACCCGTGCCTCCAGCGCCGGCGGCCAGCACGCCAACACCACCGATTCCGGCATCCGCATCCTGCACATCCCGACCGGCACCATCGTCACCGCCGTGTCGCGCTCGCAGCACCAGAACAGGGTGCAGGCGATGCAGATGCTCCGCACCCGGCTCTTCGACCTCGAACGCCAGAAGGCCGACAGCCAGCGCGC
>JBIQKL010000118.1:6492-8508 GCA_044506555.1 Hyphomicrobiales bacterium
ACGATCCTGTCCGGAGGCCGGAGTCTCCTGCGCGACGCCACACCATGGCTGAAACCCCTGCCAGTCTGACCCGCCGGATCGCGGCGATGCTCCGCGAGGCCTTCGCCGGCGACGACCGGGCCGGCACCGCCGAGCTCGATGCGCGGCTTCTCGTCGGCCACGCGCTGGGGCTCGATGCCACCGGTCTCGTGGTCCAGGCGCGCCGGGCCGTGGCGATGGACGAAACCGCGCGGGCGATGGCGTTGGCGGCGCGGCGGGCCAGGGGAGAGCCGGTTGCGCGAATCACCGGCAGCAAGGGCTTTTGGACGCTCGACCTCATGCTCTCGCCGGAGACGCTGGTTCCGCGCCCCGACACGGAGACGGTAGTGTCGGCGGCGCTCGAGCGGGTGAAGCTGGCCGGACGGACGGACGAGACGCTCGCCATTCTCGATCTCGGCACCGGCAGCGGCGCGATCCTGCTCGCCCTTCTCTCGGAGCTGCCGGGGGCGTGGGGCATCGGCGTCGACCGGTCCGAAGGCGCCGCCCGTACGGCACGCGCCAATGCGATTCGCCATCGCCTCGACGATCGCGCCCAATTCGTCGTCGCGGACTGGGGAACGGCGCTTTCCGGCCGATTCGACCTCGTCGTTAGCAATCCGCCTTACATCCGCCACGCAGAAATCGCCACGCTTGCGGTTGACGTGCGGCATTTCGATCCCGATATGGCGTTGGACGGCGGCGCTGACGGGATCGATGCGTATCGCGCGATCTTGCGAGACCTCGACGTGATGCTTGCCGCTGATGGCGCAGCCTTCCTCGAAGTTGGCATACGACAGTCGGACGATATCGCCGCCATGGCGGAGCGAAGCGGATTCCGCGCCGTGCGGCATCGCGACCTGACCGGCGTTGAGCGGGTCGTGGAAATCGAGGCGCGGCAAGGCGTCGCGGCAAAAAATGAGCTTGGAAATCGGCAGCGAAAAGGCTAGGTTCCGGTCGCCGTAGAAGACGGGCGGTCTATTGCTTCGTGAAGCATGGACAGGAGATCGCGGCATCGGGCGCTGGGACCGAAGCCCAATCGAACGATCGCGATTTCGTATCTCGTCCTTATGTTCGGATCGTCATCAGGTAGTTCGGACAGACCGGGCACAGCGGGACAACCCGCTTGGGAAACCTTGGCCGCGTGAGAACGCCGAAAGACGTCGTGTGACGGCCGGCTGCGCCGGCTGGAGGACTTTTGCCCCAGGGGCTTCAAGGAAGCCGAAATCGCGGGAGTGAATGACCGTGTCTTGGAATCGTTCCGGTCAGGGAAGAGATGTCTCGATGAGGCAAGGACAGCAGAACAACAAGCGAATGCGCGGACGGAACCGCAAGGGACCGAACCCGCTCGCCCGTACTTATGAGAGCAACGGACCGGACGTGAAGGTGCGCGGCACGGCGCTCCACATCGCCGAGAAATACGTGCAGCTCGCCCGCGACGCGCAGTCTTCCGGCGACCGGGTCCAGGCGGAGAACTACCTCCAGCACGCCGAGCACTATTTCCGCATCGTCAACGCCGCCCAGGCGCAGATGCCGCAACAGCAGCAGCAGGCCTTCCGCAACGACGCCGAAGGCGAAGAGGATGACGACGACCGCGCCATGGCGCCGATGGGCGGCCAGGCGCCGTATCCGTCGCTTCGCAGCGACCAGCCCGCTTTCGGCCCGTCGGACCCCCAGCCCTACGTCAACGGCAATGGGCATGCAGGGGATCATGCCGACGATCAGGCCGAGCCCGAGGAGAGCGGGGAACAGCCGGTCGTCGCCGAGGCCCAGCCCGATGCGGATGAAGGCGCCGGCCAGGGCGGTGCCGCCGCCGAGGGCGAGGCGGCGCCGCGCGAGGGCCGCCACCGTTCGCGCCGTCGCCGCCCCTACCGGGACCGTGCCGCCGCCACTGCCGAGGGCGCCCCGCAGCCGGAGGGCGCCGGTGCCGGCGCCGAGGAATAGACAGCAGCGCTTTCCGTGCCCGCTCCCGGCGGGATGTATTCCGCCGCCGTCCGCGAG
>JBIQKL010000118.1:8608-10465 GCA_044506555.1 Hyphomicrobiales bacterium
AGCAGCGCTTTCCGTGCCCGCTCCCGGCGGGATGTATTCCGCCGCCGTCCGCGAGGTCACACTCCGACCGTCATCCTCGGGCTTGACCCGAGGATCGGATCCAGCATCTACGCGCGCGAGGGTCGGACGAGCCGGCACGTTCTCACTGAATGATCCGCGGCACGCGATCCTCGGGTCAAGCCCGAGGATGACGGACGAGGGACACGAGTGCATCGTGGTCCCCTGCCACATCGGCCCGATGGTGACGGAAGATCCACCCGTCTACCGGTACTTGGCGACCTCGGGCGCGGAGCGGCACAGGATCTCGCGATTGTAGGCGGGATTCGGCCGGTCGAGGGCGACGCCCCACAGGCGGTCGCCGCCGAGCACCGTGTCGGGCGTCGAATAGGTCAGCACCCGCGGACAGTCGACGCCCTCTTCGTAGCAGGCATTCCCGTAGGCCATCAGCGTCCGGCGGCGGTCGTCGATCGAGACGTAGCCGAAATTGATCCCGTTCGGGTCGGGCTTGTCGACGACGTAACGGTCGTGGTTCATGCCGAGATTGTGGCCGATCTCATGGGCGAAGCTCATGTTCGCGGCCGAGCAGCGATGGTCGGAGACGGAGAAGCCCGTCGGTGCCGTGGTGGCAGCATCGGGATCGACCATCCAGCCGATGCCGCAACTGCCGTTGTCGCCCCGCCCCTCGACGATGAGATGGACGAGGTCGGCATCGTACTTGTCGCGCAGCGCCGGCACCTCGGCGAGGACCCCGGGCTCGATGCCCGACAGCCGGTCGAGGTCGACCGAGAGGTCCGCGCCCTCCTCGTAGCGCACCGCCTCCAGGCCGACGAGGCGGAAGGTGACGCCGAAGCGGTCACCGTGATGCATTCCGGCGGCACGGTTGAGCTGGCTCATCGATTCGGCGGCGAGCAGCTCCATGTTCTGCCGGGTCGCGGCGCGCGGCGTGTAGAGGACGAGAATGTCGATCGTGCCGCGGTCCGCCGCCCCGGCGACGTCGCAGAGCGGCTCGCTGCGGAGGCTGCGCTCGCCGCGGCGGTCGAAGCCGGGCGGCGTCGGCGCATCGTTGCCGCCCTCGCTCATGCCGCCGGTCCGTATTTCCACGACCGCGTGCGCGCCGCCGCTCACCGGCACGACCCGGTAACGCGCCGAGCCCACGGCGATGTCGCCGGTGACGGCGTCACCCTCGGCGAACAGCGCGCAACGGTCGTCGGTGCCGGCGACGCTGCCTTCCATCACCTCGACGCCGTTGACCGGCGTGCTGCGCGTGACCTCGCAGGTGACGGTGCCGCCGTCGGGAAGGGCGATGCGGAGCCGCTGCCGGTCGGGTCCGCCGGAACGGAGGCCGCTGCCGGCGGCGAGGTCGAGGTTGAAGACCTCGACCGCACCCACCGCGTCGGGCAGGAGCCCGAGCGCACCGGCATCGGCGGGGAGGGCGGACCTGTTCGGCCGCTCCGTCGCGAACAGGTCGACGGCGTCGGGCTCCTGCGAGAATGCCGGCGCGGCACCGCCGAGGACGAGCGCAAACGGCAGCAGTGCGCGGCAGAGGTGCGACATGGTCGATCCTTGCATCATCTCGATCCGGGAGCATGCCATAACCAGCGATCCGCGCGGAATTATGATCGCCATGGGTGTGGGTATGGATGTGCGCATGGCCGATGACGACGGTGCGCTTGGATTCCCTCTTCCGAGAATGACGGTGGAGTGCAAGCCGGGATGACGGTGGGGTCGAGGCGACGCGGTGCGGTAGGGTTCCCTCTTTCGTCATCCTCGGGCTTGACCCGAGGATCGTGAGCCGCGGCGCATCCAGTGAACGTGTGCCGCCGCGTTCCAGCTCTTGCCCATGTGCGCGCTGAATCC
>JBIQKL010000119.1:0-10352 GCA_044506555.1 Hyphomicrobiales bacterium
AGATGATCCGCGTCGGCATCGGAGGCTGGAACTATGCGCCGTGGAAGGGGACCTTCTATCCGAAGGGCCTCAAGGCGGCGGACGAGCTCCGCTATGCCGGCGAGCACCTGACCTCGATCGAGATCAACGGCACCTTCTACCGCACCCAGTCGGCGGACTCCTTCGCCCGGTGGCGCGACGAGACCCCCGACGGCTTCGTGTTCTCGGTGAAGGGGCACCGCGCCGTGGTCAACAAGAAGGTGCTGGCCGAGGCAGGCGAGGCGCTCGACTGGTTCTATGGCAGTGGCATCCTGGCGCTCGGCGACAAGCTCGGCCCGGTGCTGTGGCAGTTCGCGCCCTACAAGAAGTTCGACGCGGAGGATCTCGACGCCTTCCTGTCGCTGCTGCCGCGGGAGAAGGACGGCCGGCAGATGCGCCACGTCCTCGAGGTGCGGAACCAGACGTTCCTCGTGCCGGAATTCGTCGACCTGGTCCGGAAGCACGAGGTCGCCGTGGTCTATGCGGATTCCGACGACTACCCGGCGATCGCGGACGTCACCGCGCCGTTCGTCTACATGCGGCTCCAGCGGACGGCCGAGGAGATCGACACCGGCTATGCGGCGACCGAGCTCGACGCGTGGGCGGAGCGGGCGAAGACCTTCGCGGACGGTGGAACGCCGGCCGATCTCGTCCGTTTCCATCCCGACGCGGCCGCCAAGCGCGAGCGCGACGTTTACGTCTACATGATCGCCGGCGCCAAGGTCCGCGCCCCGGCGGCAGCGATGGCGATGATCGAGCGGGTCGGCTGAGGCGGGCCGCGCTTGCCTTCGCGCGTTCACCTTCGTTTGCCGCCTGACTCGAAGCGTTATCGCCGGGCCGCATTCAGGCCGCATTCCACCCGAAAAACGACCCCCGTCGCCGCCACCGTTTCGGCGCGACACCCTCGGGGCCGGGGGGACGCATTTCTCCTTCGCTTGTTTCCGGAGGGATGCGGTTCTCAGAACGGGAATCACAAAGAGTGGGGTCTTTCAAGACGCGCGGAAGCGCGCTCGGAGTTGCTGTCGTCGCGCTGTTGGCGGTGGCTGGTATGTCGGGTCAGGCCGCGGCCGCGAGCCAGTGCGGCAAGGCGTCCTGGTACAGTGCGGGAACGAAGACCGCGAACGGCGAGCGGATGAACGCCGCCGCGCTGGCGGCAGCGCACCGCAGTCTTCCCTTCGGCACCAAGGTGCGGGTCGAGAACCTCTCGAACGGCCGGTCGGTGGTGGTGCGGATCAACGATCGTGGCCCGTTCATCGGCGGGCGGGTGATCGACGTCACCCGCGGCGCGGCGGAACGCCTGGGCATGGTCAAGGCGGGCGTGACGCGCGTGAAGGTCACGGTCGTCGGCGGCGGCGGGAAGCTCGCGTCGAACTGCTCGTGACCCATGGATTGCGGCTCGGCGAGTGTTTTTTGGGGCGCCGTCGAGCCTGAGCGTCCCGGGCGGAGCGGTTCTACCGTGATGCCCGGGACGACCTCGTCGCCAATTTGAACAGGCCGAGGCTCGCCACCCGGCCGTATTCGGCGCGGTCGAAGGCACGCTGCCGCACCTCGCACACGCCTCTCTCGACTTCGAGCAAACGCCGGATGGCGGCGTCGAGCGCGCTGCAGGTCGCGGCGCTCAAGCGCTCCGCCTTTGCGACGAAATCCTTGCCGCATTTGACGTAGATGCTGCGGTGCGTCTCCTCATGGCGCTGCGTGAACGCCACGAAGGCGTTCCATGCCGAGCGCGTCGTCGGGTCGAGCTGGTTCCGCGCCTTGGGCAGCGTCATCACGAAATCGATATTGAGGGTCACGTTGCTGGCCCGGCAGGTGCCGCCGCTCTGGCGGCTGGCGATGTTGAGCCTGTAGTTCGGCCGGATATTGGCGACCGCGTCGCCGCGCGAGCCGTGGAACGGGTTCGACCGCATGTAGGAGACCAGCGTGTTGGCGGTGGTCCCGCCGACGCTATAGGTCTGGATCCTGGTCGAGGTCTTGACGTCGGCGATGGCGCCGCTCCCCACGCTCGCGGCAGCGACCCCCGTCGCAATAGCGGTCCGTCCCGCCCAGCGGCGGACCCGTCGGCTCATCGTCGGCATTTGATCTCCCGTCTCCCAGCCTGGCGCCAGTGTACCCGATCGCCCCGCGAATCACACCGGCTATTCACCCGCCGGATTCGGCCGGCCCGAGCGACATGCGGTCGAACGACGCGGTCTTCACCAGGGCGATGACGGGGACCCCCGGCCGAAGATCGAGGGCGTCCGCCGCATCGCGGGTGATGCTGGCGACGAGAATGCTCCCGGCGGCGTCGAGCGTCACCTCGACCATGGGCGCCTCGATCGCCGTCACCGCCGTGACACGGGCGGCGAGGCGGTTGCGGATCGAGAGCCGGCCGGGCTCGCCGACGGCGATCGCCACGTCGCGGGCGCGGATCCGGAGCCGCACGATGCTGCCGGGCGGAAACTGGTGCCCCGGCACCGCGAGCCGCCCCGCGGGATGGTCGAGGACGGTCACGTCGCTGTCCGAGGCCGCCACCGTCGCGGTGAGCACCGTGCTCGCCTCCGCCTGCCCGGTGAACGGGCGGAGGTCGCTCCGGGCCAGGATGTCGTCGACGGGGCCGGTCGCCACCGCCCGTCCGTCGCCGAGCACGACCATGGTGTCGGCGATCCGCGCGACCTCCTCGATCGCATGGCTGACATAGACCATCGGCAGGCGCATCTCGTCGCGGAGGCGCTCGATATAGGGGAGGAGATCCGCCTTCCGCGCCTCGTCGAGGGCGGCGAGGGGCTCGTCGAGGAGGAGAAGCCGCGGGCTCGCCAGCAGCGCCCTGCCGAGCGCCACCCGCTGCTTCTCGCCGCCCGACAGGCCCGACGGGCGCCGGTCGAGGAGGTGGCCGATGCCGAGCAGGTCCACCGTCGCCGCGAGCGTCCCCCAGCGGCTCCGGCGCGGCGCGAGGCGCCGTCCGTAGAGGAGGTTCGAGCGCACGCTCATGTGCGGGAAGAGGCGCGCGTCCTGGAACACGTAGCCGACGCGGCGCCGATGCGCGGGAATGTCGATCCGCCTTTCCGTGTCGAGGAGCGTCTCGCCGTCGACCTCGATCCGCCCGCGGTCGGCCCGCGCCAGGCCGGCGATCAGATTGACCAGCGTCGTCTTGCCGGCGCCGGAGCGGCCGAACAGCGCGGTGACCCGGCCCTCGCTCGCGAACCGCACCTCGAGCGTGAAGGCGCCGACCGTCCGCTCGACGTCGACGGCGAGCGTCATCGGCCGAGGATACGGCGGCCGAAGCGCCGCGTGATCAGTTCGGAGACGAGCAGCGCCGCGAAGGCGATGACGACGGCGATGCCGGTGAGGCGGAGCGCGGCGGTCTCGCCGCCGGGCACCTGCGTATAGGTATAGATCGCGGTCGGGATGGTCTGCGTCACGCCGGGGATATTGCCGACGAAGGTGATGGTGGCGCCGAACTCGCCGAGGGCGCGGGCGAAGGACAGCACAGCGCCGGCGAGGATGCCCGGCAGCATCAGCGGCAGCGAGATCGTCAGGAAGACGAGGGCGCGGTTGGCACCGAGCGTCGAGGCGGCGGATTCGAGGCCCGGATCGATCGCCTCGATCGACAGCCGGACGGCGCGGACCAGCAGCGGGAAACCCATGATCGCGGCCGCGAGCGCCGCGCCGGTCCAGCGGAAGGCGAGCACGATGCCGAAGGCGCTCTCGAGGAACGCCCCGATCGGCCCGCGGCGGCCGAAGGCGAGGAGCAGCAGGTAGCCGGTCACCACCGGCGGCATGACCAGCGGCAGGTGGACGATGCCGTCGAGGATCGCCCGGCCGGGGAAGCGCCCGCGCGCCAGCAGCCAGGCCACCAGGACGGCAAAGGGAATGCTGGCGAGCATCGCGACCGTGGCGACGCGGAGGCTGAGATGGATCGCCTCCCATTCCTCCGGCGTCAGCGCATCGAACATGGCTGCGCCGCGAACCTCATGGCGCCGGGATGACGGCGACCGCGATGGACGGATCCGCCGCGTCGCTGATCTGGAGGGCAAACGGACCCGGGCCGAGGTCGAAGGTGACGATCTTCCGCACGCCGGGGCAATCGTGGATGCCGACGAAGTCGCCCGAAACCACATAGGCGCCGTCCTGCACGACGTCGATCCACGCCGCGGCGGAGAGCGCGATACGGTACGCGCCAGCGCCGCCGGCCGCGAACCGCACCGCGGCCGCGTGCGGCGCATCGTTCCGCGGCGCACGCTCCGGCGGCATCGCGAAGGTCACGTCGGCCTGAGGGGCGAGCGACAGTTGAAGGGCCGCGACCGACGTCCGCATCATCGGCGCGTCCGCCGCAAGCGGCAGGGCGCTCGCGAGCCGCTCCGCCACCACCGCGGCGCCCCAGTCGGGAGCGTCGCAGGCGGCGTAGGCCGGCGTCACCGCAAGGGCGGCGACCACGACCGACGCGAACCGGCGACGGGACCCTGCCATGGCTCAGTCGACCGCCACCAGAACGTCGGACGCCTTGATCACGGCGGTGGCCCTGCCGCCCGCCGCGAGGCCAAGCTCGTCGACCGCCTCGTTGGTGATCGCGGCGGTGACGACCTTGCCGCCGCCGATGTCGATCCGGACATGAGCCGTGGTGGCGCCCTTGACCACGTCCACTACGGTGCCGGCGAGCTTGTTGCGTGCGCTGATCTTCATCGAGCGATCCTCAGGTCCCGGGCGTGACGACGGTGAAGCCCTGCTTTTCGTAGAAGGGCTTGGCGTCGTCCGACCGCATGAAGTCGAAGAAGGCGCGGGCCTCCGGGTTCTGGGAGGAAGCCGTCATCGCAGCAGGGTAGAGGATCGCGGGATGGCTGTCGGGCGGAAAGGTGCCGACCACCGCGACCTTCGGCTCCGCATTGGCATCGGTCTGGTAGACGATGCCGAGCGGCGCCTCGCCGGTCGCGACGAAGGCGAGGGCGGCGCGGACATTGTCCGCCTGGACGACGTGTGGCGCGACCGAGTCCCAGATGCCGAGCCACTCGAGCGCCGCCTTGCCGTACTTGCCGGCCGGCACCGAGTCGACGTTGGCCATCGCCAGCTTGCCGTCGGCGCCGAGAACACCGGCGAGATCCATGCCCTTGTCGACATTGACGGACGCCGCCGACTCCGCGGGCGCGACCAGGACGATGGCGTTGCCGAGCAAGGTCTGGCGCGTGTCCTTCTGGATCAGGTCCCGTTCCTCGAGATAGTCCATCCAGGCGAGATCGGCGGAGAAGAAGATGTCGGCCGGGGCCGCCTCCTCGATCTGCTTCGCCAGCGCCGAGCTTCCGGCGTAGCTGATCAGCACCGTCTCGCCCGTCTTCTCCTTGTAGGCGGCGGCGAGGTCGTCGAGCGCGTTCTTGAGGCTCGCCGCGGCGAAGACGGTCACGTCGTCAGCCTGTGCCGCGGCGAGCGGCAGGCCGGAAACGGCGGCCGCGACGACGGCGAGGCCGAGCAGCGATCGGCGGGTCAAGGCGATCATGACAGTGGGCTCCTCGATATGTCGAATTGGCAATATCGAGCGATATGTCATCATGGACAGGTCGATAAATCAACCGCCGGACGCATCGTGGCCGGTCTCGGCAAGGTGTTCCTGAAGGTCGCGGATTCCGGCCGCGATCGCCGCCTCGGCGTCCGCCTCCATCTGTCGATAGCGGTCGAGGACGTGGGTCCCGAGGGCGGTGAGGCGCGCGCCGCCGCCGCCGCCGGTGCCGCCCTTTTCGGTCTCGACCAGCGGCGTCCGGAACGCCGCGTTCATCTCCTGGACCAGGCTCCAGCAGCGCTTGTAGCTCATGCCGAAACGCGTGGCGGCGGCGGTGAGGGAGCGCGTGTCGCGGATCGCCTCGAGGAGGTCCGCCTTGCCGGGGCCGAGCGCCACGCCGGGCCGAAGCACCACCCGGAAGCGAAGCCCCTCGGTCAGGTTGGCGAACTGCGCTTTCGGCATGGTGTCCCCGTGCTGCTCCCAGCCGATGCTACCGCCGGCAGGGCGGCCCGTCACCACGGACGGTCGCCACCGAGTCGCGGACGATCAGCGGGCACTCGAGCTTGGCGATCGGATGCTTGCCCACGGCGATCGGGGCCAGCGCCCGCTCGATCGCCCAACGGCCCATCTCGCGGTGCGGCAGGACCAGCGTGGTGAGCTGCGGCGAGAGATGGCGGGCGACCTCCTCGTCGTCGTAGCCGATCACCGACACCTCGCACGGGATCGCGAGCCCGCGTTCCTTGAGCGCCTCGTAGCAGCCCACGGCCATGCGGTCGTTGGAGCAGAAGATCGCCGTCGGCGGGACCCTGAGGTCCATCAGCGCATGGGTCTGCTCGTAGCCGGCGCTGGTCTGCCAATTCCCTTCGCGGACCAGGGCAGGATCGTAGGCGATGTCGGCCGTCGCCAGCGCCTGGCGGTAGCCGCGGAGCCGGTCGCGCGCGGCGTCCATCCACATCTCGCCGGTGATGATGGCGATCCGCCTGTGGCCGGCGCGGACCAAGGTTTCCGTCGCGCGATGGCCGCCGGCGACCTCGCCGGGACAGACGCTCGGGAAGCGACGGTCGTCGGCGTAGCAATTGAGCAGCACCACCGGCACCTTGGCCCGGGCGAGCGGCTCCGGCACCTGGACCCTGCGGGTCATGATGGTGGCATAGACCAGGGCATCGACGCCGTTCCGCAGGATCGCCTCGATGGTCACCGGCTCCATCTCGACGTCGTTGAGGGTCTCGGCGATGGTCAGCACGTGTCCGGTCGTCCAGGCCGTCTCGCGGGCGCCGTCGATCGAAACCACCGCCTCCGGGCTGGTCGCGATGCGGTCGAAGACGATGCCGATCTGGCGCGGGCGGGCGCCGAGCGCGACGTGGCCGGGGATGATCTCGTAGCCGAGCTCGTGCGCCACGGCGATCACGCGGTCGCGCGTCTGCCGGGAGATCCGGATGCCCGGCGTGTTGTTGAGCACGACTGAAACCGTCGATTGCGAGCATGCGGCGAGGCGCGCGACGTCGGTCATCGTCACCCGCTTGCCGGCGCCGCGTGCCGTGCTCCGCCGCGTCGGGCCGTCGTCGAGACGTTCGCGCCGGTCGCGCGCGAGTTTCTCCATCAATCCATGCTCCCCCCGAGAAAACGGACCAATATGCTCCGCCGACCTGCGCTGTCCAGCGGCTGCCGTTTTGTCGGATAAATTCGCGTTTGACTTGCGGCCATCATCGATATTAGCGTTGATCCCGGGAGGGCTGAATGCTGATACTTGTGACCGGTGCCACCGGAAAGGTCGGGCGTAACCTGACCGCGCGGCTGCTCGCCGACGAGCAGCGCCGCGACGTCCGGATCCGGGCGCTCTGTCACAACCGCCGGCTCGAGCCCGACGACCGGATCGAGGTCGTCTCCGGTTCCATCTCAGACCGGGCCGCCGTGACCGCCGCAATGGACGGGGTGACCCACGTCGTGCATCTCGCCACCTGCAAGGAGACGCCCGACGACGTCATGGACGTCGCGGTCAAGGGCATGTTCTGGCTGCTCGAGGCGTTCCGGCAGAGCCCGGCGGCACGGCAGTTCATCCTGATCGGCGGCGACGCCGCGGTCGGGCACTTCTTCTACCGTCACGATGCCCCCGTCACCGAGACGACGCCCCACAAGGCCTATCCGGGCTGCTACGCGCTCTCCAAGGTGCTCGAGGAGGTGATGCTCGAGCAGTTCGGCATCCAGTACGGCATCAATCATTGCTGCCTGCGGGCGCCCTGGATCATGGAGAAGGACGACTTCCGCCATTCGCTGTCGTTCGGCGACGACGTCTTCGGCGGCCCGGTCTGGAAGGACCTGGTTCCGGCCGAGGATGCCCGGCGCTACCACCAGTCCGGCACGGTGCCGCTGCTCCGCGACGCCGACGGCGAGCCGCTCCGGCGCAACTTCGTGCATGTCGACGATCTCTGCGCGGCGATCGTCCGCGCTCTCGACAATCCGCGCGCCGAGCGCCAGCTTTTCAATATCTGCATGGACCGTCCGGTGGACTACGGCGAGCTCGCGGCCTATCTCAGGCGGACGCGCGGCTTGGACTCCATCGACGTTCCGAGCCGGTATCAGTCGGCCTGGCTCGACAATTCGAAGGCGAAGTCGGCGCTGGGCTGGCAGCCGGACTACGACCTTGAGAAGCTGGTCGAGGCGGCCTGGGCCTATCGGCGGTCCGGGGAGGATCCACGCAAGGTCTGGTATCCGGGTTGATCCGGATCGAGGCAGGGCCGGGAGGGACGGAACAGGATTGGCCTCGGCGCGTGCGCGACGGCGTGACTGCCCAACGATGAGGCAGTCGCTGTCGACGAGGCGCGACCGCGAAGGGGTAGAAGGCGACCGAGATCAGGCAAGTGCGCATCAAGCGGCTGCCTCACGAGCTCATCCCGCTGGATGAGAACCCGACGGAACGGAAACTTGGAGGCGCTTCGGCGCCTCCCTTTTTTCGGGAGGGCGCTGCCAGCGGACTTTCCGGCAGCTTTGGCGTAGAAGATCACCCCATGGAAGCCGAGACCGAAAGCCCATCGCGCAAGCTTTCCGCGGCAGCGGCGGGGCCTGCCGCCCGGCGCGCCCGCGTGCTTCGTTGGCTCGGCATCGCCATCATCGCCGCCGTCGTCATAGCGCTGGTCGCCGCCTTCGTGCTGCCGCGGCACGCGGTGGTCGCGCGCTCGATCGAGATTGCGGCGCCTCCTGCCGCGGTGTTTCCCCTGGTCGGCGATCTTCGGCGGTTCAACGAGTGGTCGCCCTGGGCCGACCTCGATCCCGAGACAACCTACACCTTCACCGGCCCGACCGACGGCGTCGGCCAGACGCTCAACTGGGAGAGCGACGACGAGCGGGTCGGGGACGGTGCGATCGCGATCGCTGCCGTCGAGCCCGATACGCGCGTCGACCTCATCATCGCGTTCGCCGATGCCGGCGTGGCGTCGGCGTCGGTGGCGCTCGAGCCGGCGGCAGCGGGGACGAGGGTCACCTGGCGCTTCGAAAGCGACCTCGGCTTCAACCCGATCGCGCGCTATTTCGGCATGATGGCGGACGACGTGGTCGGACCGGACTACGAAAAGGGTCTCGCGCGCCTCAAGGCCGTCGCGGAGACGCCGCCGGCGCCCCCACCCGACGCGTGAGGGGGTTCACGGCCGCCAGTCGATGTCGACGAAGCGCGGCGTGGCTGCGACCCGCCCGAGCCAGTCGTGGATGCCGGGGTAGGATGCGAGGTCGAAGCCGCCCTCGTCGGCGAGGTGGGTATAGGCGTAGAGCGCGATGTCGGCGACGGAATAGGCGCTTCCGGCGAACCACGGTGCCTCGCCGAGGCGCTGCTCCATCACGCCGAGCGCCTTGCGGCCACGGGCATGGAGTTCGGCGAGCCGTTCCGGGCCGAGCTTCGCACGACCATCGGGGATCAGGTGCAGCCAGGAGCGCGCGACGGCGACATAGGGCTCGTGGCTGTACTGCTCGAAGAACAGCCACTGGTAGCAGACCGCGCGCTCGTAGCCGTCAGCGGGGAGGAACGGCGTGCCCTCGGCGAGATGGAGCAGCATGGCGTTCGATTCCGCCAGCCGCCGCCCGTCGGGCAGGACGAGCAGCGGCACCTTGCCGTTGGGATTGAGAGCGAGGAAATCCGGCTTTCGTGTTGATCCGTCAAGCGAATTTGTGTCGATGAGACGATAATCCTCGCCGATCTGACGAAGGAGCAGGCGGGGCTTGTAGCAGTTGCCCGAGTTCTGCATGGAATAGAGCGTATATGGCATCGATCTCCTCCGCGTCGCGATGATATGGGCGACGTGGGAGCATCGTCCAATTCGTACTCGTGCGGCAGACATCACCCGCCGCGATGCCGGCGGCGACGAGAAGGAGGCGTCCCATGCTCGAGATCGCAGACCTCAAGACCCTGCAGGCGCCGCTCAAGGCCCGCTACCGGGAAGAGCCCGATGCGGCGCTGATCACGCTCAAGGCCGAAGGCGCGATCGGCGACGGCGTCACCTGCTCGGTCGATACCGGCCGGGCTCTGATCAAGGCCGGGCTCCATCCGGCGACCGGCGGCAGCGTCGAGAACATCTGTTCAGGCGACATGCTGCTCGAGGCGCTGGTGGCCTGCGCCGGCGTCACCCTCAATGCGGTCGCGACCTCGCTCTCGCTGCCGGTCCGTGACGCGAAGGTCCGCGCCGAGGGGGAACTCGACGTCCGCGGCACGCTCGGCGTCGACCGCTCGGTCCCGGTCGGCTTCCGGCATATTCGGCTCGGCTTCGAGATCGACGGAGACCTGAGCGCCGAGCAGCGCCAGACGCTCGTCCGGCTGACGGAACGCTATTGCGTGGTGCTGCAGACGATCCGCTCGGGGCCGGCCGTGACCGTGACCGTCGACTAG
>JBIQKL010000120.1:0-1931 GCA_044506555.1 Hyphomicrobiales bacterium
GCGGTGCTCGGCGCCGTCGATGTGCGAGCGGAAGGTCACGCCGTCGGCGTCCATCTTCCGCAGCGAGGCCAGCGACATCACCTGGAAGCCGCCGGAATCGGTGAGGATCGGATGCGGCCAGTTGGCGAGCGTGTGCAGGCCGCCGAGCCGGGCGACGCGCTCGGCGCCGGGGCGGAGCATGAGATGGTAGGTGTTGCCGAGGATCACGTCGGCGCCGAGCGCCCGCACCTGGTCCGGGTACATCGCCTTGACGGTGCCGGCGGTGCCGACCGGCATGAAGGCCGGCGTGCGGATCGTGCCTCGCGGCAACGACAGCGCACCGGTCCGCGCGGCGCCGTCGGTGGCGGCGATCGTGAACGAGACGCCGGACGTCATCGCGCTGCCTCTGGATGGAGCAGGCTCGCGTCGCCGTAGGAGTAGAAGCGATAGCCGGCGTCGATCGCGTGGCGGTAGGCGGCGAGCATCGTCTCGCGGCCGGAGAAGGCCGACACCAGCATGAACAGCGTCGAGCGCGGCAGGTGGAAGTTGGTCATGAGCAGGTCCACGGCGCGGAACCGGTAGCCGGGCGTGATGAAGATCGACGTCTCCCCGGCGAAGGGGCGGACCGTGCCGTCCGCGCCTGCCGCGGACTCGAGCACGCGGAGCGAGGTCGTGCCGACGGCGACGATGCGTCCGCCGCGGGCGCGCGCGCGGTTGAGGGCGTCCGCCGTATCGGCGCTGACGGTCCCCCACTCGGCATGCATCCGGTGGTCGGCGGTGTCCTCGGCCTTGACCGGCAGGAACGTGCCGGGACCGACATGGAGCGTCACGGTCCGGGTCTCGACGCCGGCAGCGTCGAGGCGGGCGAGCAGGTCCTCGGTGAAGTGGAGGCCGGCGGTGGGCGCCGCGACCGCGCCTTCCTCCGCCGCGAAGACGGTCTGGTAGTCGGCGCGGTCGGCCGCATCCTCCGCCCGCCGCCCGGCGATGTAGGGCGGCAGCGGCATGTGGCCGATGCTCTCGATCGACTCGTCGAGGATCGGCGCGGACAGATCGAAGCGGATCAGCACGTCGCCGGCCTCGCTCTTGTCCTCGACCGTCGCGTCGAGCCCGGCGACGAGGCAGGCGCCCTCCGTCGCCGCTCCGAAGCGCAGCCGATCGCCCGGCGCGATCCGTCGTCCCGGCCGGGCGAAGGCGCGCCAGCGCGAGGGATCGACACGCTCGAACAGCGTCACCGAGACCGGGACGACGCTCTCGGCCCGGAACCGCTCGCCATGGAGCTCGGCCGGAATGACCTTGGTGTCGTTGACGACCAGCACGTCACCCGGCGCGAGCAGCTCCGGCAGGTCGCGAACATGACGTTCCGCGAAGCCCTGTCCCGGCTCGACGATCAGCAGCCGCGCCGCGTCGCGGGGACGGGCCGGACGGAGCGCGATCCGCTCCTCCGGCAGGTCGAAATCGAAGAGATCGACGCGCACCGCGCCCCTCGCGTCACTTGCGCGCCAGCGACTGCAGCAGCACCGCGAAGCCGATGACGATGAGCAGCACGGGCCAGAACAGGCCCCAGTTGATGTCGATGTCGAACAGGAAGACGATCGTCAGGCCGATCAGGATCAGCGCAGTGATCAACGGGCCGGCCATGCCCGGCCCGAAGCGTCCGCCGTTCTTCCGGTACTTCTTCCAGAGGCCCGCCAGCGAGAAGACCGCCGGGATCAGGAGCAAGAGCGACCAGAGATTGGTCGGGATCGCATAACCCAGGTTCTGGAGAAGGAAGAGGATGCCGACGCCGACCATGATCGCCGCCGCGATAAAGGCGCCCGGTCCGCGCATTCCCGAATCATCCCGCGCGTCCTGTCCGGTGTCGGCCATGGTGCCCTCCTGTGATGCCCCGGAGGCTTCTTAGCACGCCGGAGCGCGAGGCCAAGGCCCTGCGGCAATCGCGCCCGGGACGCCGG
>JBIQKL010000120.1:2031-6529 GCA_044506555.1 Hyphomicrobiales bacterium
GCGTCGGCCATCACCTTCATCGAGACGATCTTGTCCGGGTCGTTCACCGGCTCGCCGCGCTTGATCTGGTCGATATTGTCCATGCCGTCGACCACCTCGCCCCACACGGTGTACTGGCCGTTGAGGAACGATGCGTCGTCGAAGCAGATGAAGAACTGGCTGTCGGCGGAATCAGGGTTCTGGGCGCGGGCCATCGAGCAGGTGCCGCGGACGTGCTTGCCCGAATTGAACTCGGCCTTGAGGTGCTTGCCGGAGCCGCCCATGCCGGTGCCGGTCGGATCGCCGCCCTGGGCCATGAAGCCCTCGATGACGCGGTGGAACGGCGTGCCGTCGTAGAAGCCCTCGCGCGCCAGCTCCTTGATCCGCGCGACGTGGTTCGGCGCGAGGTCCGGGCGGAGCGCGATCGTCGCCTTGCCCTTCGTCGTCTCGAGGATGATGGTGTTGTCGGGGTCGAGCTCGGCCATGGTCTGTCGTCTCTCTTCTCTTGGCTGTTCTTGGTGTCAGTTCTTCACGTCGGCGGCGACGCGCATGGTCACGATCCGGTCCGGATCCGGCACGGGCTCGCCGCGCTTGATCTGGTCGACGAGGTCCATGCCTTCAACCACCTCGCCCCACACCGTGTACTGGCCGTTGAGGAACGAGCAGTCCTGGAAGCAGATGAAGAACTGCGAGTTGGCGGTGTCGGGGTCGTTGGTGCGGGCGGCGCCGATCACGCCGCGGCCGAAATTGGTGTCGGTGAACTCGGCCTTGAGGTCGGGCAGGTCCGAGCCGCCGGTGCCGGTGCCGGTCGGGTCGCCGCCCTGCGCCATGAAGCCCTCGATGACGCGATGGAACGGCGTGCCGTCATAGAAGCCCTGCCGCGTCAGCTCCTTGACGCGGGCGACGTGGTTCGGCGCGAGGTCGGGACGGAGGCGGATCACCACCGTGCCGCTGTCGAGCGTCATCAGGAGCGTGTTATCGGGGTCGTTCTCCTGGGCCGTCGCGGGCAGCGCCGCGAACAGGAGACAGAAGGCTACGAGCAGGTTGCGGAGCATGGGGAAACTCATCCTCTGTGCAGGTGATCGGGTCGATGCGTCCCCGTCGCGGGCGGCAGGTTCATTTCGGCCGCCGAGCCGGAATCGCCGAGCGCCTCGCTGACCGGCCGGCCCTTGCCACGGCGGTGAACGGCCGGACGGCGAGCATCGCCGCAAGGAACAGGGACGGATGGGACATCGGCGAGGCAGTGCTCAGCGTGGGAACTTCCGGGCGATCCGTGACGCCACGGTCTCGGGAACGAAGGGCGAGACATCGCCGCCCATCGCCGCGATCTGGCGGACAAGCGTGGCGGTGATGTGGCGGGTCCGGGGCGAGGCCGGAAGGAACACGGTCTTCACCGCGGGTGCCATCGCGCCGTTCATGCCCGCCATCTGCATCTCGTAGTCGAAGTCCGCCGCATCGCGGAGTCCGCGGACGATCAGGCCGGCGCCGAGCGTCTTCGCCGCGTCCACCACCAATCCGTCGAAGGTCTCGACGCGCACCCGTCCCGCGGCATCCGGAAGCGCGCGCGCCGTCTCGGCGATCATCGCCTTTCGCTCGTCGAGATCGAACATCGGCTTCTTCGAAGGATGCACGCCGATCGCGACGATCACCTCGTCCGCGAGCGCCAGCGCGCCCTCCAGCACGTCGACATGGCCGTTGGTGATCGGATCGAACGTGCCCGGATAGAGCGCCCTGCGCGGCATGGTCCCTCGCTCGCCGCGGAACGTCCGCGGGATCGCGCCGATTTCTACCGGCTACCGCCCGACGCGGCAAGCGAACACACGAAGCCGTGACGGGAGATTACGAAAGGTTCATTTGGGTTGTGATGACCGCCACACCAGCTTTGTGATGGGCATCACTGTGCCGATCGGGGTCGGGAACTATCTCAGCATCAGCAAGGTTGAGTGGTCGTGATGGAAAAGACTGTCCGACCGAAGTTGGGGTAAAGAACATGACCAAGCGCACCCGCCAGATTTTTACTTCCGTCGCTTTTGCAGCGATCGTCGCGGCCGCGGTGACCGGCGCTACCCTTCGCGGCGAAACCCGCGAGGCTCCCACCGTCGCGGAGTTCTGCGCCCAGGCCGAATGGCCGAATATCCCGGCCGAGTGCCTGGACGGCGCGGTGAACCATCACGTTCGCGTCATCACCGGCAACGCGGCGGCCCCGCAGGCCGTTGCACTCGCCGACATGCGCGAACGCTTCGAAGTTGCGTTCCAGTAGTTGCCGGGTCCGGCAAGCTGAACGTTGGATGAACCAGCCATACCGGAACCCTTCATGCGGTTTCGGCATTGGTAGAGCGGAGACGGGACGGCCCGCTTCGCCGGAGGACACCAAATGACGATCTGGCTCCACACCACCATTCTCGCGACGAGCGTCGCGGCCACCATCGCCGTCGGCATCGCGAGCGCGGCGAAGTACGATGCGAGCAACGCCGTCGCACCGAAGGCGGACCTCCTGCCGGTGGCGACCGAAACGGTCCCGGCCACCGATGATTACATCACGGTCGAGAAGCGAGGCGACCGCGTGTCGGTCCTCGCCCGCGTGCCGGCGGAGACGGCGCTCGAATAGGCCGTCGATCAGACCTTTCAGCTTCGCCCGCGGCCTGACCTCCCGGGCGAGCCAGAAACGCCGCCGGACCCCCGGCGGCTTTTTCTTTTTCATCTCGGATTGACGCCGCACGCCGAGTGGCGTCCGACACGGTCATGCGGCGCCTTCGTCCTCGCCGTGGTCGTCGCCGTTCGCCGCCTCCCCGGCCACGTGTTCGACGGAGACGATCTTCTCCCCCTGCGTGTCGAAGAGCGTAACGCCCTGGGTGCCGCGGCCGGCGATGCGGATCGGCTTGTCCCCTCCCACCGGCATCCGGATCGTCTGGCCGCCATCGGTGATGCAGATGATCTGGTCGGTCTCCTCGACCGGGAACGCCGCGACAAGGCGGCCGTTGCGGTCGTTGACCGCCATCGCCACGATACCTTTGCCGCCGCGGCGGGTCGTCCGGTACTCGTAGGACGAGGTGCGCTTGCCGTAACCGTTCTCCGAGACGGCGAGAACGAACTGCTCGGCGGCCCCCATCGCGGCGTAGCGCTCCTGGCTGATCGCCCCGGCTTCCTCAGGAACGTCGTGCTCCTCGTCCTCCGCCTCGGGGACCGGCGCTTCCTCCGGCTCGCCCTCGCCGCGTACCGCGCGGCTCAGCTTGATGTAGGCATCGCGCTCGGCGGATGTTGCCTCGAAATGGCCGAGGACCGTCATCGAGATCACACGATCCCCATCGGCGAACGCGATCCCGCGGACGCCCATCGAGTTGCGGCCCTGGAAGACGCGGACCTCCGGCACCGGGAAGCGGATGCACTGCCCCGCCGCAGTGGTCAGCAGCACGTCGTCGGCCTCGGTGCAGGTGGCGACGGAGAGGATCTCCTCCCCCTCGTCGAGCTTCATGGCGATGATGCCCGAGCGGCGGACATCGACGAAATCGCTCAGCTTGTTGCGGCGGACCGTGCCGCTGGTCGTGGCGAACATGACGTCGAGCCGGTCCCAGCTCGCCTCGTCCTCCGGCAGCGGCATGATCGTTGTGATGCGCTCCCCCGCCTCGAGCGGCAGGAGGTTGATCAGCGCCTTGCCGCGCGACTGCGGCTGGGCGAGCGGCATCCGCCAGACCTTCTCCTTGTAGACCCGGCCCCGCGAGGAGAAGAACAGCACCGGCGTGTGGGTGTTGGCCACGAACACGCGGGTGACGAAATCCTCCTCCTTGGTGGCCATGCCGGTGCGGCCCTTGCCACCGCGCTTCTGCGCCCGGTAGGTGTCGAGCGGCACCCGCTTGATCCACCCGGCGTGGGTGACGGTGACCACCATGTCCTCGCGGGCGATCAGGTCCTCGTCGTCGAGTTCCACGCCGCCCTCGACGATCTCCGTCTTCCGCGGCGTCGCGAACTCGTCGCGGATCGTCTTGAGCTCGTCCTTGATGATCTGGCGGACGCGCTGGCGCGACCGGAGGATGTCGAGATAATCCTTGATCTCGGCGGCGATCTTCTCAAGCTCCTCGGCGATCTCGTCGCGGCCGAGCGCGGTGAGGCGGGCGAGACGGAGCTCGAGGATGGCGCGGGCCTGCGCGTCGGAAAGCCGGTAGGTGTTGTCTTCCGCGAGCCGGTAGCGCGGGTCGTCGATGAGGGCGATGAGCGGCGCCACGTCCTCGCCCGGCCAGTCGCGGTCCATCAGCCGCTCGCGCGCCTCGGCCGTGTCCTTCGAGGTGCGGATGATGCGGATCACCTCGTCGATATGGGCCACGGCGATGGCGAGGCCGACCAGCGTGTGCGCCCGGTCGCGGGCCTTCGCCAGCAGGAACTTGGTGCGCCGGCCGACCACTTCCTCGCGGAAGGCGACGAACGCCTGGAGGAAGTCGAGCAGCGTCATCGGCTGCGGACGGCCGCCGTTGAGCGCCACCATGTTGGCGCCGAACGACGTCTGCAGCGGCGAGAAGCGGTAGAG
>JBIQKL010000120.1:6629-10168 GCA_044506555.1 Hyphomicrobiales bacterium
CCGCGCATCAGGATCGACCCGCGCCCGGTCCGGTAGGCGGAGGCGATCCCGGCCCGGCCGAGGATGATGCCGCCGGTCGGGAAATCCGGGCCGGGCACGATCTCCATCAGGCGATCGATGCCGATGCCGGGATCGTCGATCAGAGCGTTGACGGCGTCGATCACCTCGCCGAGATTGTGCGGCGGGATGTTCGTCGCCATGCCGACCGCGATGCCGCCGGCGCCGTTGACGAGGAGATTGGGGAAGCGGGCCGGAAGCACCACCGGCTCGCGCTCGGAGCCGTCGTAGTTTTCCTGGAAGTCGACCGTGTCCTTGTCGATGTCCTCGAGCAGCGACTGGGCGACCTTGGCGAGGCGTACCTCGGTGTACCGCATCGCCGCGGGCGGATCGCCGTCGACCGAGCCGAAATTGCCCTGCCCGTCGATCAGCGGCACGCGCATGGAGAAGTCCTGCGCCATGCGGACGAGGGCGTCGTAGACCGACTGGTCGCCGTGCGGATGATACTTGCCGATCACGTCGCCGACGACGCGGGCGGACTTGCGATAGGGCTTGTTCCAGTCGTAGCCCGCTTCGCTCATCGCGTAGAGGATGCGGCGGTGGACCGGCTTCAGGCCATCGCGGGCATCGGGCAGCGCGCGGGCCACGATCACGCTCATCGCGTAATCGAGATAGCTCCGCCGCATCTCGTCGATGATGGAAATGGGCTCGATGCCGGCAGGCCTCTCGCCAGGCTCGTCCGGCGCCTGGGGCGGCGGGGTCTCGTCAGCCAAGATATCGCTCGGGAATCGTTACGGAAAACTCAGCCGGAACGTAGGGATTCCGGGCTCGTCTTACAAGCCGAAACACGGGCGGGGTCGGAATAATTTCCCTTTCCATATCAAATGTTTAGCACGATGCGTGTCCACCGGTCGCTGGCCATCGCTTGCCGCCCCGCGGATTCGCACGATATCATGACGATATCGGAGCTTTCGCCATGGGTCAGATCCTCATCCGCAACCTCGATGACGCCGCGCTCGAAAGGCTGCGGCTGAAGGCGTCGGAGAAGAACCTTCCGCTGGAACGGTACATCCGCGACGCCCTGCACGAGCTGTCCAAGCCGAGCCGCGACGAGGCTTGGGAGCGCGCACGGCAGCTGCGGGAGAGGATCGGCCGGGTGTTGCCGGATTCCACGCCCCTGATTCGCGCGGATCGCGATAGCCGCTGATGCTCGTCGTCGACGCCAGCGTCGCGGCGAAATGGGTGATGCCGGAGCCGGACAGCGGCGCAGCGACCGCCCTTCGCCATGACGGCCGGCATTTGATCGCACCCTCCCTTGTGTTGGAAGAGGTCGGCAACATCGCCTGGCGCCGATGCCGCACGGGCGAGATCACGCGCGACGAGGCCCACATGGCGCTTCCCACGATGATCGCGCTCCTGGCGAGGATCATTCCGGCGTGGGAGCTGCACGAACTCGCCCTTACCGTCGCCATCGATCGCGACCACCCGATCTACGACTGCTTCTATGTCTCCCTCGCGCTGCGTGAGAGCGCACAGCTCGTAACCGCCGACCGACGCATGGCGGCGATGGCGCAGGCGGTCGGCATCGGCGTCGTCTCCCTCTGACGCCGGAACCGGCGCCGACCCCGCCGCGTTTCTCCCGAACCGACAATCAGACCCGGGGAACCAGCATGCGTGAACGGATCGTGATCTCCGCCGAGGATGGCCGGCTCGGCTTTCCCGAGCGTGCCCTCTCGGTGATCCTTGGGCTCGGCCTCGCCGCGGCGGCCGCCAAGCCGCGGCCCAATCCTCTCCTCAACGTCCTCGGGCTCGCGGCCGGCTCCTACCTCGCCTGGCGTGGCGCGACCGGGCGCGATCCGCTCAATACCGCCCTAATGGACGATCGGGCCTGACTCCGCCTCAGCGGTCGGCCACGTCCCGATCCACCGTGTCGCGACGGTTGCGGACGAAGATCCCGTAGACGAAGAGCACGATGATCGCCCCGACTGTGGCGCCGATGAAGCCGGCGCCCTCGTCGGCGCGATACCAGCCGATCTGCTGTCCGAGCCAGGTCGCCATGAAGGCGCCGATGATGCCGAGGAGAGTCGTCAGGATGAAGCCGCTCGGTTCGTTCCTGCCGGGCATGATGAACTTGGCGATGATCCCGGCCACGAAGCCGATGACGATGGTCCAGATGATGCTCACGATCGGCCTCCGCCTCGAAGGCGGCCCGCGCCGCCCTGGCGCGATAACGTGAAGCGCGGAGCGTCGGTTCCGGCTCAGAGCTTCGGGAACTCGAAGCGGACGCTGGTGTCGATCGGCGAGCGGCAGGCCTGGTTGACCCGGAGGTCGCCGCGGATGCTGGCGAGCATGTAGGCGTCGGTGTCGGATACGCCGTGGCGCGCCATGATCAGCGGGATCATCGCCCGGATTGCCGCCTCCGCCGCCTCGTCGAACGTCGGCGCCGAAGCCAGCGTGACCACCCGGTCCGCGGTCTCGAGCCATGGCCACTCGGTGGCCCCGCCCTTCCGGAGGCCGACCCGCAGTGTCACCTCGGCAGCGATCTCGAAGCCCGAGCCGGAGATCTCGCCGTCCCCCATCGTGGCATGGACGTCGCCCACATAGAGCAGCGCGCCCGGCACGCGCACCGGCAAGTGCACCCGCGCGCCGACGCCGATCAGGTTGCAATCGAGATTGCCGCCGTGGCGGCCGACATAGGCCGTGCCCACGGGCACGCCGTCCGGCGCGGTGGCGATCACGCCGACCATCGGCCGGAGCGGCAGCCGGACGCCGGCGAAGTCGATCGCGCCGTCCTTCACGTCCGCGAACCGTGCAACGGGGCGCTCGACCATGTCGGGGATCACCCCGAAGCCCGGCTTCACCAGGGTGTAGCCGCGCGGCCCGAGCGCGATGTCGAGGATCTCCACGGTCAACACGTCGCCGGACTCGGCACCGTCGACGAAGATCGGGCCGGTCGCCGGGTTCGCCTTGGGGAAGCGGTCGCGGTAGTCCGGCGCGGTGGACTCGACCTCCTCGGGCCTCGTCAGCCGTCCGGCCCGGGCGTCGAGGGTCGCGATCCGCACCTCCGCCGGCGCCTGCAGCCGAAGCCGCGGCCGCACATCCTTGCCGATCGCGTAGACGACCTCTCCGGCTGCGAGGACGAGCGGCGCATTCATTGGATCAACCCGGCCGATTCCCGGCTACAGTGGCGCATCATGACCCCCCGTGACCTCGTCCTACCCGATGCCGGCTTCGACGACGAAACCTTCGCCGAGGCCGTCCGCCAGCTCCGCGACCACCTGCTCGGTGCCGTCGACGTCGACCTCGCCATCGCCATCAACGGTCAGGAATACCATATCGCCTGGGCCGACCGGCGGAGCGTATGGACGCCCGAGGTCATGTTCGCGATGACCGCGGGCATGCGGGTGATCGAGCGGCGCGGCGGCTCGCCTGCCGAGGTGGTTTCCACCGGCGAGGAGCAGATCACCATCATGATCGACGGCGAGCGGCTGGTCTTCCACCTGGTCGAGACCGACGAACACGGCCGCCGGCCGCACCGCCTC
>JBIQKL010000010.1:0-7614 GCA_044506555.1 Hyphomicrobiales bacterium
CCGCGTCGCGGCGGAGCGTCGCCGAGGTGACGTAGAGCACGTCGAGGTCGGGCCCGCCGAACTCGCAGCAGGTCGGCAGGTCGAAAGGCAGGTCGATCGTGGCGATCCGCCTGCCGTCGGGATCGTAGGCGAGCACCTTGCCCTTGAACGGCACCGTCAGCCAGTAGGTGCCGTCGGCGTCGACCGTCGAGCCGTCGACGATGTAGCCGTCCTCGCTGAGGTCGATGAACACGCGCTCTCCGGCCACCGCGCCGGTCGCCGGGTCGAAGTCGTAGGCGCGGACGATCGGGGTGTGGCTGTCGGTGAAGTACATCGTCCGGCTGTCCGGGCTCCAGGCGAGGCCGTTGGAACAGCCGATGCCCTCGACCATCCGGTGCGTGCTGAGATCGGCCTCCATGCGGTAGAGCGAGGCGATCTTCGCCGGCGGCTTGCCTTCGGCCTCGAACATCGAGCCCGACCAGAAGCGGCCCTGCCGGTCGGTCTTGCCGTCGTTGAAGCGGGTGTCGGCGATGTCCTTCTCCGGATCGGCGATCGCCTCGAACGCGCCGGTCGCGGGATCGAAGAAATAGAAGCCCGACGCCATCGTCAGGACGAGTCCGCCTTTTGCCCGCACTGCCAGGCAGCCGAGATATTCGGGCGCCTGCCACGTCCGGTCCTCGCCGGTCGCGGGATCGGTGCGGTGGATGGTCGGCCCGTAGATGTCGATCCACCACAGCACGTTCTCGCGCGGGTCCCAGTACGTGCTCTCGCCGAGCAGGCTCTTCGAATCGACGACGCAGGTGATCTCGGTCATGAGGTATTGGCCTCCGTGGTCTCGGGTGTCTTGTCGGGGCGGCCGAGCGCGGCGCGGATCGTGCCGGCGATGTCGGACATCGCGTCACTCGCCAGCGACACCGTGACCAGGATCACGACGCCGTAGACGATCAGCAGCGCGCCGTTGGAAAGGTTGAGCGCCGGCAGGAGGCCGGTGAGGATGGTCAGCACGAAGGCACCGGCGATGGTGCCGATATAGTGCCCGCTGCCGCCGAGGATCGAGGCGCCGCCGATCGCCACCGCCGCGATCGAGGTGAAGAGGTAAGCGTCGCCCATGCCGAGATAGGCCTGGCCGATGTAGCCGGTGAGCAGGACGCCGGCGAGCGCGGCGGTGAAGCCCGAGATCACGTAGGTGAGGATGATCGTGCGCTCGATCGGCACGCCGGAAAACTCCGCCACCGTCGCGTTCGAGCCCACGGCGTAGAGCTGGCGCCCGAAGGCCGTCTTGGAGAGGACGACCGTCGCCACCAGGGCGAGCGCCAGCCAGATGAAGGCGACCACCGGGAACGGCCCGATCCGGCCGACCGCCAGATACTGGATCACGCCCGGCGCCGTGGTCGGCGGGGCGCCGCCGGTATAGACCAGGATGCTGCCCTGGAGGATCACGTTGACCGCAAGCGTCATGATGATCGGCGGCACGCCGAACACCGCGACGCCGACGCCGTTGATCACGCCGACCGCCATCCCGGCGAGGAGCACGACGGGGATCGCCCAGAGGAGCGGCTGGTTCTCGCCGCCGGCCAGCAACGACATCAGGATCGCCGCGCAGTTGAGCACCCACGGGATCGAGAGGTCGATGCCGGCGCCGATGATGACGAAGGTCTGGCCGAGCGCGACGATGCCGATGAACGAGGCGAGCACCGTCATCGAGCGGAGATGCGATCCCGAGAGAAAACCCGGCGAGAACAGGCTGGTCAGCAGCAGGAGCGCGATCATGCCGAAATAGGCGAGGAAGATCGCACGGTGCCTCGCGACGGCGTTCATCCCACGCTCCTCCGCGCCGAGCGCTCGGCGAGCGAGCTCGCGAGCACCGCGACGAGCAGGATCACGCCGGAGACGATCGGCTGCCAGTAGCTCGACACCGAGAGCACGAAGACCAGGTTGCCGATGATGGTGAGGATGAAGGCGCCGATCACCGTGCCCCACAGCTCGCCGCGGCCGCCGAACAGGCTGATTCCGCCGATCACCGAGGCGGCGACCGAGGGCAGGATGTAGTCCTTGCCGATGGTCGGCGAGCCGGCGCCGGTCTGGGTGGTGAGATAGAGCGCCGCCAGCGCGGCGAAGGCGCCCGAAAGGCCATAGGTGACGAGGTTGATGCGGAGCAGCGAGACGCCGGAAAGGAAGGCCGATTTCTCGTTGGAGCCGGTGGCGCGGATGGTGATGCCGAGCCGGGTCCGCCGGAACCAGACCCAGAAGACGAGCAGCACGATCAGCAGCCAGACCGAGGTCGCAAGCCCGAGGAAGCTGCCGTTGCCGAACTGCATCCAGCCAGGCGGCAGGCGGCCGCCGTCGGTGGGGAGAATGAGGAGCGCGATGCCGGAGAGGATCGACCAGGTGGCGAGCGTCACCAGGAAGGGCTGCAGCCTGAGCACTGTGATCAGGAGGCCGTTGACGGCGCCGGCGCCGAAGCCGATGGCGAGGATGATCGCGCACCAGAGCAGCACGCTGCCGAGCGAATCGCCGAACTGGGTCGCGGCGACCACGGTGCCGAGCGAGATCATGCCGCCGATCGAGAGGTCGACGCCGCCGCGCAGCAGCACGATGGTCTGCCCGGTCGCGGCGAGCAGCAGCGTCATCGCCGCCGCGGAATCGATGTTGAGCTCCTCGAGGGTGAAGACTCCGCGCTGCATCGAGCCGTAGACGACCACGAGGACGACCAGCATCACGCAGGCGACGAGAAACGGCCCGCGATCGACGAGCGTCGCGGTCCAGTCGCGGCCGCGCCGCGCAGAGGCGGTGTCCGACGCGGTCATTGCACCGCCTGCCGGTCTTCGACCATCGCGCCGCGGAGGATGTTCTCCTCCGAGATCGCCTCGCCCTCGAGCACCGTCGCGATCCGGCCGTTCCGCATCACCGCGACCCGGTCCGCGACATGGACGAGCTCGGGCAGGTCGCTCGAATAGAACAGGATCGCATAGCCCTTGGCGGCGAGGTCGCGCATCAGCCGGAAGATCTCCCCCTTGGTCCCGACGTCGACGCCGCGGGTGGGGTCGTAGAGGAGCAGGACCCGCGCCTCGGTGAGCAGCATCTTGCCGAAGATCACCTTCTGCTGGTTGCCGCCCGAGAGCGTCCCGGCGGCCTGGTCCGGCGATTCGGCCTTGATGCGGAGCACGCCGATCATCTCCTCCACCATCGCCCGTTCGCGCCGGCGGTCGAGCATGCCGAAGCGCGACAGGCGCGGAATGACGGCGAGGGTGAGATTGTCACGCACGCTCTTGGCGAGCAGGAGCCCCTGGCCGCGCCGGTCCTCGGGCACCAGCGCTATGCCGTCCCGACCGGTCAACGCCTGGCGCGGCGAGCGGGCCGTCGTCGGCTTGCCCCACAGCTCAATCTCGCCCCTGGCGCGCCCGACGCCGAACAGCGCGTGGAACAGCTCGCGCTGGCCATGGCCCTGCAGGCCGCCGACGCCGAGCACCTCGCCTTCGCGGAGGTCGAGGGTGGCGCCCTTCAGCCGGTGCCCGACCGTGAGTTCGCGGATACGGAGCGCGAGGCGGTCCGTCGCGGTATCGACGCGGTTCGGATAGAGCCGCTCCATGCGCCGGCCGAGCATCTCGGCGATGATCTCGTCGTCGCTGACCGAGGCGGTGTCGTGCGCGGCGACCGTGGTGCCGTTGCGGAACACCGTCAGCCGCTGCGCCACCTGGCGTACCTCGGCGAGCCGGTGCGAGATGTAGACGACGAGCATGCCGGACGCCGCGAGCCGCCCTGCGAGCCCGAGCAGCCATTCCGTCTCGCGCGGGGCGAGCGCCGACGTCGCCTCGTCGAGGATCAGGACGGAGGGATCGCGGGCCAGCGCCTTGGCGATCTCCACCACCTGCCGGTCGGCCAGCGACAGCCGCCGCACCTCGATGTCGGGCCGCGATATGGGGATGTCATAGCGCTCGAACAGCGCCAGCGTGGCCGCTCGGATCCGGCGCGCGCTCGCCGTGCGGAGCGCCGTCAGCGGCTCGCGACGGAACCAGATGTTCTGCTCGACGCTGAGATCGGGGACCAGCGACAGCTCCTGGAACACCGCCGAGATGCCGGCGCGTTGCGCGACGTCCGGGTTCGCCGGCGCGAAAGGCGCGCCGCGGATCCGAATCGTGCCGCGGTCGGCGCGAAGTGCCCCGGCGAGGATCTGGATGAAGGTGCTCTTGCCGGCGCCGTTCTCGCCGAGGAGGGCATGGACCTCTCCGGCATTGGCATGGAACTCGGCCCCCGAGAGCGCGGCGATCCCGCCGAAATGCTTCGACACCCCCGAGGCCTGGATCATGTCCATCGGCAAGACGAACCCCACGAAAAAAACGGCGCCTCCCGACCGCTGAGGGCCGAAAGGCGCCGCCCGGGAGGAAGGATTATGAGCCCGCGGCTTCCTCGGCCGTGATCTCGACCCAGTCGGGCGAGATCGGCAGGGTCAGTCCCGGCGGGCGATCCGGCCAGGCATTCGTGCCGATCTCGATCTTCTGGATGGTGGCATCCGGATAGAGCTCGGAGGTCCACTCGCCGCCATTGGTGGCGAGGAAATCGCCTTCGATCAGGATGTGGCGGTCGGCCGGCTTCGGCTTGCCGTCGAGGATGTCGACCGCGAGCTTGATCGCTTCCGACGACAGATAGGCCGGGTTGGAACCGAGGATGCAGGAGGCGCCTTCGGTCTGCGCGCAGGTGGTGGCCGCGACGTTGTAGGAGAAGCCGGCGACCGGCACCATCGGGCGGCCGGCATCCTGCAGCGCCTTGATCGCGCCGCTGCCGTAGCCCTGGGTCAGGATGCCGTCGACCTCCGGATGAGCCGCCAGCAGGCTGGCCACGCCGGCCTGCTCCGGGCCGAGCGCGTATTCGCCGTTATAGTTTCCGATCACCTCGATGTCCGGGTACTTGTTCAGCACCTCGAGATAGCCTTCCTCGAGCTGCGCCGAGATCGGCGCGCCGGCCAGGCCGCGGTCGACGAAGACCTTGCCCTTGCCGCCGAGCTGGTCGACCATCCACTCCGCCAGCACCGCGGGGATGCGGTCCCAGTTGGATTCGAGCGCATAGGCGCAGGGCTCGGTCACCACCTGGTCGAAGCTGATGACGACGATGCCGGCGTCGCAGGCCTTCTTGATCGTGGGGTTCAGGGCTTCCGCCGAGCCGCCGTCGACCAGGATCGCGTCGGGCCGGGCGCGGATGATGTTGTTGAGCGAATTGATCTGCGCCTGGACCGTGTTCTCGACGTTCTCGATCTTGAGATCGACGCGGCCGGCGAGCGGCCCTTTGTTCACCGACACCTCGGCGACGCGCTCCATCTGCTGGCGCCAGTCGTTGCCGATGAAGTTGTTGGACAGGTAGATCGTGTAGGGTTCGTCCTGAGCCGCCGCCGGACCGCCGGAGCCGCCGGCCAGGACGCCGGCCGCGCAGGCAGCCGACGCAAGCACGCCGATGTAGCGTTTCATCCCATCTCCTCCCGTTTACCCGGGCAGTCTTTGCCCGATGGCTTCGTCGTCGACCGACGTTTCCTCCCGACCGGTCGAACGTGCCCTTTCCGCCCCCGCGTCGCGAGGCGCGATCTTGATATGATGCTATTATAATCCTTGTGGGCCGTAAACGCCTATCTGCGGAGCGCATCCATCGCGGCTACCTTGCGGACCAACCTCAGGAGATGTCGTTCGGTGCGTCGTAGGAGAGCGTATAGGTGTCGCCGCGGTGACGGGCGATGGTGAGCTCGATCGGCTCCTGCGCTTCCGAGCGGTAGAGCATCTCGACCGCCAGGATCGCCGATCCTTCCTCGCAATTGAGGTCGCGCGCCACCTCCTCGTCCGCCAGCTCCGCCCGCACGGTGATGCCGGCGGCGGCGAGCCGCAGCCCGAGGTGCTTCTGCACCGAGCGGAAGATGAGGACGTCGTCGAAGTCCTTCCGCGTCAGGTGCTTGCCGACGGCGGGGGGAAAGTAGCTGGTGATCTGGGTGTCCGGCCGGCCGCGGGCGATGAGGATCCCGCGAAGGCAGAAGCAGCGTTCGCTGCCGTCGAGCCCGAAGATCTCGCGTGCCTGCTTGGAATCCTCCCGCCGGTAGCTCTTGATCGAGAGCTCGGCATTCTCCGTGTAGGCGGCGATGTCGCCGAAGCTGCGGAAATTCCATCCGTAGCGGATCGGCGGCTCGCGGGCGGCGACCACCGCGGGCTTCGCCGAGCGCTTGCGGATCAGGCCATCGGCAGCGAGTTCGCGGAGCGCCTGCCGGACGGTGATCAGGCTGATACCGAACCGCTCGGCGATCTCCGCCTCCTTGGGCAGGCTCGCACCGACCGGGAAGGCGCCGCTGGCGATCGGCTCGCGGAGCACGTTGGCGAGCTGCCGATAGAGCGGGCCGTTGGCGCGCCGGAGCTGGCGGTCGGGAAGCTCCTCGAGACTGATGGCGTCTTGTCTCATCCGGGCGGGAGGGAGGTCAGGTGGCATTCCGCGGGCCATACCGCACGCGGCGGAGGCTGTCCAACCATAGCGACGCATGGTCGGCGCCGGCAAGCCGCTTTGAACGGACATCCGGCGCGGGCCAACCGTGCCGGCGGCGTCGCGTTCCCCCGCCCGATCGCGCCTCAGTTCGAGGCACGCGGAAGCCGGAACGGATCCTCCGCCGTGAAACGCTTCAGCACGTTCGTGACCAGCTGGCACACGTTGTTGCGATAGCCGTTATAGGGAAGGCTGCCGCAGAAGGTGATCGAGCCGACGGAGAAGACCGCGCCGCCCGCCGGCGTCTCGAAGAACAGCATGTCCGATCGGATGATGTCGCTCTCCGGACGCAGCGGGACGACCGCCATCCGCTCCTCGTTGACCTGCTCGTAGCTCGCGTCGTGCGCTTCGGAAGTGGCGACGATGAGGGCGTGCGGCGGCGTCCCGAGCGACACGTCGGCGCGGTCGATCTCGAAGCCCGCCGCGCCGCCGCCCACGTATCCGAAGTCGCCGATCAGCGCATCGTCCGGCATCCCGTCGAACATGAAGGCGACGCGCGGATCGATGCTGCGCGGCTGCCGCCGGTAGTAGGTCCCGACGAAACCGCCCTGCGCCGAGAAGCCGACGCCGGTGAGCAGGTTCGGCGGGCGTCCGTTGCGGCGCCAGAGGCCGCCATAGCTTCCATCGAAGGAGTGATAGTACTCGCCTGGCTCCGCCGCCCAGAGCCTGATCCCGCCCTCCGCGCGGCGCAATTCGATCACGCCGGGCAGTTCGACGTGCATCGCGATCTTCCAGTAGAAGCCGTCGCCGCCGAGATACATGAGCCGGCCGCCACCATCGACGTAGCCCTGGAACGCATCGAGGCTCGCCTCGGTATGGTACTCCGGGTGCGTCCCGGTGATCACGCAGCGATACCCGGCGATGAGGTCCGTGCCCTCCCGGTGCAGGTCCTCGTCGGTGAGGACGTCGAATTCCTGCCCGATGTGCTCCAGCCATGCCGCGATGTGCGTGTCCGCGCCGAGATGGCGGACGCCGGAGCCGCGCGGATCGGTGGCGGCGATGAACCGCGGCCGCATGTTGAGGTTCGGCCTCAGCCGCGAGCTGTAGCAGACGCCGCTGCCGTCGCTGTGGAGATCGTAGGTCGAGTGCCCGAACTCGCGGTGGTCCTGGGGGAACCACGGATAGGCG
>JBIQKL010000010.1:7714-49484 GCA_044506555.1 Hyphomicrobiales bacterium
ATCGTAGGTCGAGTGCCCGAACTCGCGGTGGTCCTGGGGGAACCACGGATAGGCGCTCCACTCGCGGGCACGCTGGCGTCCCCGCTCGTCGAAGTCCGGCGAATCGAAATTGCAGTAGGCCATGTAGGTGAAGGTCGGCAGGACGAGCGCCACGGGCGCGCGCTTCTTCCCCGCTCCGGAGGCGGGCCGGACGACGAAGGTCAGCCAGTCCTCGTCGACACCGGCCTTGATATGAAGCGCGTAGATGCCGGAGGAAAAGCCGTCCGGCACGTCCCATGCGAGCGTCGGCTCCCAACCGCAGTCGTAGAGATCGTCGTCATGGAAATGGATGGCGCCATATTGCTCGGGCGCGTCCTTCCAGTCCATCACCGCTCCGGTCCAGCGCGAACCGGTCATGGCGCGGGCGGGCAGGTTGACGACCTCGCCATGAAGCCCGTGCGGACCGGTGTCGACGATGCGCGTGGTCTCGATCTCCCGCGAGAAGTCCCACGCGGCGATGAGACTCCGGGCACCCGCTCGGTCGATGCTCTCGAGCCGCGGCGCCTCGAGCTTGCCGTTGTAGTGGTCGCACGGGGCTGCCGGATCGCCGGCCGCAGCGAGCAGCACCGCGCCGCCGGACCAGCGCGCCGGGACCTCGCCGGCCCGTTCCGCGCGATGTCCGGCCTGGGCCAGCGACCCCCTCATCAGGGAGCGCTCCTCGACCCACAGGACGCGCGCCACGGGGTCGTAGCCGCCGCTCACCTCGTACCAATTGCGAAGCCTGAGCGGCACCGTCGTCTCCACTGCGAGACGATCCGGGCCGATGTCCCATTCGAGCGCGAGCGTGCCGTCCCTGGTCAGCGCCAGCACCACCGATCCTTGGGAGCCCGCCTCGATCGAGACGATCGCCTGCCGCTGCCCGGAGAGTGTCGGCCAGACCCGTGCCGAGACGGCGAAGCCGGCGCCGTCCGCGGTTGCGGTTTTTTCGACCTTCGCGAACGACCCGCGCCTGACTTCCTGTCGGTGCACCGGATAGGTCCCCGTGAGCGCGGTGGCGACCTCCTCCTCGCGGTATCCGGGGCCTTCGGGATTGGGGTCGGCGCAGGCGAGCCGCACCAGCCGGGCATCGAACGCCTTCGCCTCGGCGGCGCTGACCATGAACGTGATCCGCTCGCCCGGTGCGACGCTGTAGCGGTCCGGATAGCCGATCACAGGAATGTCCGTCATTGCCAACGCCTCCAACGTCGCCGGTCCAAGCGACTACGATTTCTTTAGTAGATTTAATTATCTTAGTCTATATAAGCGTCGTGGCCCTTGTCGATCGTTGACCGACTCGCAATCGTCTGCGACAGCGGTGCAATCCGTTCGGATCGTGGGGCGCCTGTCGCGACCGGGGCACGTCCGTGAAGTTGGCAGCTTCACACGCTGGCGGGCCATCGCGGGACGACAGCTACGGAGCCAGGAGGGGCAATGGCGGGTCTACGGGACAAGCAACGTTCCGGTCGACGGCTCCGGGTCATCACGACGGCCAGGCGATTGTTCAACTCCCTCGGCTACCAGGAAGCGACGCTCGAGGAGATCGCCGCCCAGTCCGAGCTCTCGACGGTGACAGTCCTCAACTACTTCGGTTCGAAGGGCGGGCTTCTCGCCGCAATCCAGACGCGGTTCGACGACGAACTCCGAAAGGGCATCGCGCCGATCATCGCCGATCCGCCCGCCGACCCGATCGACGCCGTCTACACCTTCTTCACCGTCGTCTTCGACCACGCTCTCAGCACCCTCGAGCGCCACGTCTGGAAGCACGTCTGGGCGAACCTGTTCCTCGAGGCCGGAACCGAGCTCGGCAACGGTCTGGCGCAGAACGAGCGTGAGCTGCTCGACGACTTCACCATCCTTCTCGAAACGCTTCAGGAACGCGGCGCGCTCGTCGCGCAGGTCGACGTGAAGGCCCTCGGCGAGGTGCTCTATAATCTCCAGTCGATCCGGTCGATGCAGTTCATGGCGAACCAGGAGATGTCGCGGAGCCATCTCCAGGAGATTCTGCTCCGCGACTTCACCCTCGTCATGCGTCCCTATCTTGGCGCCCCGAAACGGACGAGCGCCACGCGTCACTGAAGGCCGCGTTCCCGCGCGATCTCGTCCACCGCCCGTGCACAGGTCTCGACCGCGCGGTCGATGTCGGCCCGCGAGACGATCAGCGGCGGCGCCATTTCCAGCGCCGTGCCGATGGCGCTCGCGATCACCCCGAGCGAGCGCATGCGCTTGACAATGGTCTTCACCGTGTCGTCCGCCAACGGCGCCTTCGTGCCCTTGTCGCCGGTGAAGTCGACGGCGTGCCAATGCCCGATGCCGCGGACGTCGCCCACGATCGGATGATCGGAGAGCGCCGCCTTGAGCTCGGCGAGGAAATAGACGCCGTTCTCCGCCGCCCGATCGATCAGGCCTTCGCGCTCCTTGATGGCGATCGCGGCAACCGCCGCGGCGCAGCTGGTCGCATGGCCGCTGAAGGTGTGGATGTGGCGGAAATACGGGATGCCCTCGGCGACCTTGTCGCTGGCGATCACCGCGCCGACCGGGGCGTAGCCGGCGCTCAGCGCCTTGGCGCAGGTGACGATGTCCGGCGCGATGCCGAACCGCTCGTGCGCGAACCATGCTCCGGTCCGCCCGAAGCCGGTGATGACCTCGTCGATGATCAGCAGCACGCCATAGCGATCGCAGACCTCGCGGACCTGGGGCCAGTAGTTGGCCGGCGGAATCTGCACGCCGTTCGCCTGCATGATCGGCTCGCCGATGAAGGCTGCCACCGCATCGGGTCCCTCGAGCAGGATCTGGCGCTCGAGGTGGCGCACGCAGGCGTCGGCGAAGGCCTCGTCGTCGAGGCCATACGGGTTGCGGTAGCACGTCGGCGCCGCAACGAAGCTGTGTCCCGGCACCCGCGGATCGGTGACCTCGCGGACCGGGAGCCAGTCGGTCACCGACAGCGCGCCCATCGTCGACCCGTGATACGCGCCCCAGCGCGAAATGGCCTTGTAGGCGCGCGGCTTGGGGCCGGCCTGCTGGTATTGCTTGGCCAGCTTGAGCGCCGTCTCGACCGCCTCGGACCCGCCGCTGACGAACATGCACTTGTTGAGGCTGCCGGGGGCGAGCTCGGCGAGCTTGGCGGCGAGACGCACGGTCGGCGGGGCGAGCAGCGCGCCGGTGCCGATGTAGTGGAGCGTCCGGGCCTGCTCGTACATCGCCCGGGCGATCTCCTCGTTGCCGTAGCCGAGCGAGGCCGCGCGGGTATGGGTGCTCATCATGTCGAGGAAGGTCCGCCCCTCGGCATCGACCAGCTCCGCGCCCGATCCCTGGGCGTAGATGACCGGACCCTGCTCCCACGACTCGCTGACCGGCGTCATCGGGAGAATGCAGTGCGCGGCCGCTTCGCGCTGCAGTTCGTCCATGTTCGAGAGTTGCTTGCCGTTGCCGTCGGACATCGTTTGCGTCTCCTTCGTCGCTCGTCTCAACCCGCCATCGGCTGCCATGCGGCCTGCCCGAGCAGGCCCGGCACCGATCCGAAAAGGTGGCTCCGCGCCGCGCGCCAGCCGGCGGCGATCCCCTGCCGCAGCCCTCGCCCGTCACGCGCGGCGAAGCGGGCCGATACGCCGCAGCCGTTGGGCAGCGCGGATGCTGCCGCGTAGACCTCGACCTCCGCGATACCGGCCGTCACCGCCTCGACGAGGCGCGCGATCTCGGCCTCGGGGCGCCGTGTCGCAACGAAAAGGGTCCCGTAGGCGGCAAAGCGCGATCCGGCAGCAACCGCCGCCGACGTGCCGGCCAGGCGGGCGCAATCCATCGCGAGGAGCCGACCGGTCTCGTCCTCGATGCGGGTCTCGCTGCGATAGCCGCCGAACGGCTGGCCGCCGCCGGAAGGATCATGCGCGACGAATCCATCGCAGAACACCACCGTCGCGCCCGGGCCGAGGCGGATGGTCGCCGCCTGCGACAGGACCGCACCGGGGAACAGGACCCGCAGGTCCGCCATGTACTCGAACAGGCTTCCCGCCTCCGCGACGATCTCGAGATTCTCGCCGCATGGAGCGCCCGCCGGCGCGCCGTGGACAGAAGTCGCCCCTTGCGCCGTCACATAGGCGGCCGCGTCCGGGCCGGCGGCAAACCGCTGGTGGACGCTGTCGCCGGGGTTGAGGCTGCCGCTCACGCTCTGCAGGATGACCGAGGCCATCCCGGCCGGCGCGGCGTCGCGATAGTAGGGCCGTGTCACCGTGAACGGATACGTGAAGACGCGCCGATCGAGCACCGTCCGGCCGCCACGCCGGGAGAAGGCCAGATCCAGCCTCCCCTTCGCGCGGACGATCGCACCGCGGAAGTGCTCAGGATCGGAACAGAACGTCACGGTCGATCAGCTCGACGATCGCGTCGATCCCTTCGTTGGCCCGGCAATTGGTGACGAGGACGGGACGACCGTCACGGACGGCATTGGCCTCCTCGATCATCCGTTCCAGATCGACGCCGACATAGGGCGCGAGATCGGCCTTGTTGATGATCAGCGCATCGGCCCGCACCACGCCCGGGCCGCGCTTCCGCGGAATGTCGTCGCCGCCCGCCACGTCGATCACGAAGAACCAGTAGTCGGCGAGATCGCGGGAGAAGGTCGAGGCGAGATTGTCGCCGCCGCTCTCGACCAGGATCAGCTCGAGCCCCGGAAAGGTTCGTTCGAGCGCGTCGCACGCCTCGATGTTGGGAGTCGGGTCCTCGCGGATCACGGTGTGCGGGCATGCCCCCGCCTCGACCGCATGGACCCGGGCCGGATCGATCAGCCCGGTGCGCCGGACCCGCTCGGCGTCCTCGGCCGTGACCAGGTCGTTGGTGATCACGGCGAGATTGACGCCGCGACCGGTCAGCGCCGGGATCAGCCGCTCGACGAGCGCGGTCTTTCCCGATCCCACCGGCCCCCCGATTCCCACCCGTGCCGCGGCGGTCATCGGAGCATGTACCGGCGGAAGAGCGGCACGGTGGTCGGCGGCTCGGCGGTCAGGAGCCTTCCATCGGCGCGCACCTCGAAAGTGCGCGGATCGACCTCGATGTGCGGCATCGCGGTATTGCGAACCATGTCAAGCTTCCCAAGCTTCCGGGTGTTCTTGATCGCCGTCGCCCGCTTGCGGAGCCCGAGGCGCTTGGGCACGTCGGCCTCGAGCGCGAGACGCGAGAAGAAGGTCAGACCAAGCTCCGCCGGGGCTGCGCCCAACGCGCCCCACATCCGACGATGCACCACCGGTTCCGAGGTCGAGAGGCTGCCGTTGGCATCGCCCATGGCGCACCACACGATGAAGCCCTTCTTGAACACCATCCACGGCTTGACCCCGAACGACGCCCTCGGCCAGATCACGAGGTCGGCGAGCTTGCCGGGCGCGATCGACCCGACATAGTCGTCGATTCCCGCCGCGATCGCGGGATTGATCGTGTACTTGGCGATGTAGCGCTTGATCCGCTCGTTGTCGGCGCGTGCCGTCTTCTCCTCCGGCAGGCGGCCGAGACGGTCCTTCATGACGCTTGCGAGCTGCCAGCACTTGGCGACGTTCTCGGCCAGCCGGCCCATGCCCTGGCTGTCGGTGCCGAAGATCGAGATGGCGCCCATGTCGTGGAGGAAGTCCTCCGCCACCATGGTCTGCGGCCGGATGCGCGCGTCCCCGAACGCCACATCCTCGGGCGCGTTGTAGTTGAGCCGATGGCCGACCATCGTCATCGGCACGCCCTCCTCGAGGGCGTAGGCCGTGTAAGGGTTGGTCGGGTTGGTCGAGGACGGCAGGACGTTGGGGTGCGAGTTGACCACCAGCAGATCCGGCGCATGGCCGCCGCCGGCACCTTCCACATGATACATGTGCATGCTTCGCCCGCCGATCGCCCGCAGCGTATCCTCGCAGTAGCCGAACTCGTTGATCGAGTCCGTGTGCAGATGCACCGGGAAGTCGTTCCTGTCGGCCGCGCGGAGCGTGGCGTCGATCACGTCGGGCGAGGCGCCGAAATCCTCGTGGATCTTCACGCCCATCGCCCCCGCGGCGACGGATTCCTCAACCGCGGAGGGGTCGGAGCCGCCGCGGCCGAACAGCGCGAAGTTGAGGCAGGACCACTCTGTCGCCTGCAGGAAGACGCCGAGATTGGTCGTGCTGCCGCCCCCGATCTCGAAGACCGGCCCCTGCGACCCGCCGACGAGCGTGGTCGTGCCGCCGGCGAGCGCCTGGTCCGACTGCTCGGGCGACTGGATGTGGGCGTGGCACTCGATCGCGCCGGCAGTGACGATGAAGGCGTCTCCTGAGATCGGCGTCGTGGTGTGGCCGACCACGAGGTCGGGATGGACGCCGGGCATGACGTGCGGATTGCCCGCCTTGCCGACCCCGACGATCAGCCCGTCGCGGATGCCGATGTCGCCCTTCACGATGCCGAGTTCGGCATCGATGATGGTCGCGTTCTGGATCACGAAGTCCAGCGCCCGGTCCGAGTACTTGGCCGTGGCGCAATAGCCCTCGCCGTCGCGGAACGTCTTGCCGGCGCCGATCAGCAGCTCGTGCCCGTAGACGGTGAAGTCGCGTTCGATCTCGGCGAGCAGGCTGGTATCGCCCAGCCGCACGAGGTCACCGGTGGTCGGCCCGAAGAGCGTCGCATAGGCCTGTCTGTCGATGCGTGCCATGCTACGCTCCCTGATATCCCTTCCCGCGCGCCCGTTCGAGCGCGGCCTCGCGCGCCCCCGGCGCGTCGAGGGGCCCGTTGACGAGGCCGCCCTGGCCGTGAACCACCCGCTCGCCCTCGATCGGGATGAGCCGCACCACCTTGGGGATGCCGGGCTCGAAACGGGCGCCTGCGCCGGCGATGACGTCGAGCTTCATGCCCCACGCCCGGTCGCGGTCGAAGCGGAGGGCGCGGTTCGCCTCGAAGAAATGGGTGTGGCTTCGGACCTGGATGTCGCGGTCGCCGGTGTTCAAGACCTCGATCGAGACGTCTTCGGCCTCGGCGAACATCTCGATGTCCGGGCCTTGGGTGATCACCTCGCCCGGCACCGGCCCGGCGCCATCGGCGTTCTCGCCGGGACCGATCGGCGCGAACAGGGCGAGCAGCTTGTTGCCCTCCGAGAACGGGCACTCGATCATGATCAGCGGGATCATCTCGGCGACGCCGGGCAGCACGTCGTCGGTGGTGAGCAGGCGGCTCGCCATGTCCCTGATCTCGGCATAGGGCAGGTCGCGGCGCGCCGCCGTCATGACCTCGTCGGTGATCAGCGCGACGGCCTCGGGATGGCTGAGCGCGATCCCGAGAGCGCGGTTGCGGCGGGCGAACTCCGCCGCCGAGAAGATGGTCAACCGCTCGAGCTCCGTCGGCGTGAGGTTCATTGCCATTCTGGTGGTTCCGTCAGGTGGTGAACATCCGGCCGTGCCGGCCGGAGGCGCGGGCCAGCGCGATGTCGGCGAGCGGTGTAAAGCTCCACGGCGGCGTGTCGGCGGCGATCGGGGCCGCGACCAGCCGTGCGATCACCGGCCGAAGCCGGCCGAGAATGTCCTGCGCGTCGCGGTGCCCGACGACTCCCAGACGGAGCGCCGCGCTGACCAAGCCGCTCGCCGCCGTCCACCCGCTGACGACGAGGGCGGCACGCAGCTCGAGCCCCGCTGCACGGAAGACGAGTCCCTGTACGACGGGGAGATGTCCGGCAGTGGCCACGTCGCGGATCGCGTCGGAATAGGCGTCGGCCTCCGGATGGCCGCGGCCGACGAAGACGCTGAGAAGGCGCCGGCCGGCACGGCGGCTGCCGGCGCGGAGCGACGCCGAGGCAGTGGCGGCCTCTGCCTGATCGTCGATCCCGAGGACCGCGTCCACGTCCGGTGCCGCGTAAGCCAACGCCAGGAAGGGGCGGTCCATGCCGGCCCAGCGCAACGTGATCTGCTCCTCGACGACCTCTGCCAGTGCCTGTTTCGAGCCGAGCAGGCCATCCTCCACGAGGCCCTCGATCCCCCAGGAGAAGGTAAAGGCGCCGGACGGAAAGGCGCTGTCGCCGAACTGAACGGCGAGAAGCGCCTCGTCAATGCTTATGGTCATCGACATGCCCGTGATCGTCCAGAATCTCGATGCTGGCTCCTGCCAGGAGCGCATCGAGCCGTGCCAGATAATCCTCGCGCGGAGCGTCGAGCAAAACGACGAGATCGCCGTCCTCGAACTTGACGCGCCAATGCAGATTCCCCGCATTCCAGCCGAGCCGGAGCGCCGCCTCGACGTCGGCGGGACGAAGCCGGAGCGTCTGCGCCGCGCCGACGCGGACGACCACCGCCCGGGTGTCGTCCAGGAACAGGACGGCGCCGTCCTCGAGCGATTCCGTCCGTGGAAGGCTGATCGCGCAATCGGTGCCGTGGTCCGTGTCGAGCCGGATGCGCTTGCGGCCGACGTCGGCCTCCGCGATGAAGAGATACTCGACGGTTCCGTCATGCGCGAGGCGATGCACGGCCTCGGCGAGCGAAGCATCGCGAACGTTGCCGAGAACGCCTTCCAACCGCAGCATGAGAGGTTTCCCTTGCCGATCATGGGGTGCCGGGCGCGGCTTGGGAAACGCGCCCGGCGCTGGCCTCAGAAGTCGAAGCTGTCGACGTTGTCCTTGGTCAGCTTGAGGAGACCCACGTAGATGTTGGGCCCGTCGACCTTGAGCGTCCCGACGGTCGGCACCTCGATGGTGTCGCCGAGCGCGTTGCCCTGGCCGAGCTGGTCGATGACGTAGACCGCGGTGTAGCCGAGCTTGATCGGATCCCAGATGAACGCCGCGTCGACGGTCCCGGCCTTGAGGTAGGGCCCGATGAGGCTCGGGACGACGATGCCAGTCACCTTGACCTCGCCCTCCTCCAGGGTGCCCGCCTTCACCGCCTGGCTGACGACCTCGGCCGCGGCCGGCGTCTCGGCCCCGGCGAAGCCGACGATGCCGACCAGATCCGGATAGGTCTGCAGGAGGTTCTGCGCGTTGTTGAAGGCTACCTGCTGGTCGTCGCCGCTCTCGAGCGTGGTCACGACCGTGATCTCCGGGTACTTCTCCTTGAGGTAGGCCTCGGCCGGCGTGACCTTGTCGATCTGGTTCTGCGAGCCGAGCGCCGAGACCATGAAGGCGATCTCGCCCTTGCCGCCGATCGACTGTGCCAGGTACTCGGCCATTTCGATGCCGATCGCCGCGTCATCTTCCGCGCCGATGTAGTACTGCCGCGACGATTCCGAGGAATCGCTGTCGAAGGTGATCACCGGGATGCCGGCATCGGTCGCGCGCTTGATGACCGGGATCATCGCCGCCGCGTCGTTGGGCGCGACCGCGATGCCGTCGAGATCGCGGTTGAGCATGTCCTGGAAGAGGTTGATCTGCTTCGCCGAGTCGGCCTCGGTCGAGGCGTTGTAGATCACCGTGACCCCGAGGTCCTTCTCGGCCTGCTTCACGCCGATCTCGGCCGCCGTCCAGTAGGCGGGGCCGAACAGTTTCGGGCTCACGAAGTAGGTGCGTTCGGCCGCCACGACGGAACCGGCAACCAGCAACCCCGCCGCCGCGACGGTTGCTTTCATAATGAGGCTTCTCATTTGTCAGATCCTTCTGCTCGCATTGCCCACGCTCGCCGCCACCAGGATCAGCACGCCCAGGATGAGCGTCTGAATGACGGTCGAAACACCCATCATGTTGAGACCGTTCCGGAGAACGACGATGATGATGAGTCCCAGAAAGGCGCCGATGACGCTGCCTCGGCCGCCGAAGATGTGGACCCCGCCCATCAGGACGGCGGTGATCGCCTCGAGCTCGAATCCCTGCCCGGTCGTCGCCTGGGCGCTGGCCAGTCGCGAGGCGAGCAGCACGCCCGACAGCGCCGAAAGGACGCCGCAGGCGAGGAACGCCATGAAGCGCGTGCCGACGACCGGCCCGCCGGAATAGCGGAGCGCCTCCTCGTTGTTGCCGATCGCGTAGATGCGACGGCCGTAGAGGGTCCGCGTCAGGACCAGGTAGGCGCCGATCGTGACCACGACGAGGATCAGGAAGTTGACCGGCAGCCCGAGGATGCTGCCCTGGCCGAGGAAGTAGAACTCCTCCGGGAGCCCGCTCTGCGGACGGCCGCCGGTGACCACGTAGACGAGCCCGCGATAGAACACGAGCGTGCCGACGGTGACGACCACGGCCTGCATGCGGAAATAGGCGACCAGCAGGCCGTTGAACGCACCGCAGGCGGCGCCGACCAGGCCGGCGGCGAGCACCGCGAGCCAGATGTTCAGGCCGGCGTGGTAGAGGAGGACCACGGACGCCGCGGCCAGGCCGACCATCGAGCCGACCGAGAGGTCCATCGCGCCGGTGAGGATGACGAAGGTGAGACCGACCACCAGCAGGCCGATCTCGGGGAGCTGGTTGGCGATGTTGAGCGCGTTCCCGACGGTCAGGAAGTACGGCGACTGGGTGCCGAAGAAGACGACGAGGAGAAGCACCGTCGCCGCGAGCAGGCCGCCGCGCAGCGCGCCCATGCTGCTGACCGACGCATGCCGGGCATGGATTCCGAGCCAGTTCACTGCAGCACCGCCTTGAGCTTCCGTTCGTTGCGGAAATGCTGGAACGTGTTGAGGACGACGGCGAAGATGATCAGCGCACCGACGCTGACGTCGATCCAGTAGGGCGACACCCGCACCTGGATCAGGCCGCTCTGCACCGCGCTGAGCGCAAGCGCGCCGAGGGCCGTGCCGATGACGGAGCCGACGCCGCCGAACACGCTCGCCCCGCCGATCAGGATCGCGGCGATGACATTGAAGGGAAGCTCTACGCCGACGGTCGAAACCTGGACGCTGCCCACCTTGGAGGCGAAGACTATGCCCGAGATCGCCGCCATCACGCCGCTGATCATGTAGACCTGGATCTTGGTCGCCCCCACGCTGATCCCGCTTCGGATCGCGGTCGTGGTGTTGCCGCCGATCGCGTAGATCCGGCGCCCGAAGCGGGTGCTCGAGAGGACGTAGACGAAGAGCAGGGTGAGGCAGATCCAGACGATCACCGGGAAGGGGATGCCGGCGACCAGCCCGCGGCCGTAGAACTCGAAGCTCGGCGGGAAGTCCTTCACCCAGACCCCGCCGCTGAGCAGGATGCCCGCGCTGCGGAAGAAGTACATCGTGCCGAGCGTCGCCACGATGTCGGGGATGTTGAGGCGCGCGATCAACAGCCCGTTGGCGAGCCCGCAGACGGCGCCGAAGCCCATGCCGAGCAGGCATGCGAGCGGTGCCGGTACGCCCGCGTTCAGGAGCATGCCGACCACGGCGGCCAGCATCGCCATCAGCGACCCCACCGAGAGATCGATGCCGCCCATGATGATGGTCATGGTGACGGCGACGGCGATGATGCCGACGATCGCGGCCTGCTCGAAGACCAGCCGAACCCCCGCAACCGTCATGAACGACGGGGACAGGAACGAGAACGCGACGAAAACGCCGACCGTGAAGATGGCGATCGGCAGCTCGCGGCCCGAGACGATCCTCACGCGGCGGCCTCCGCCGTCGGGCGCGATGCCACGCCGAGCAGCCGCTCCTGGCTCGCTTCACCGCGCTGGAACTCGGCGACGATACTGCCCTCGCGCAATACAAGGATGCGGTCGCTCATGCCGATCACCTCCGGCATCTCGGTCGAAATCAGGATGATGCTGAAACCGAGGGCCGAGATTTCGCGGATGATCCGGTAGATCTCCTGCTTGGCGCCGACGTCGACGCCGCGCGTCGGCTCGACCAGCACCAGCACCTTCGGATTGGTCGCCAACCACTTGGCGAGCACGACCTTCTGCTGGTTGCCGCCGCTGAGGAACTCGACCGGCTGGTCGAGGGAGGCAGCGCGGATGTCGAGGAGCTTCCGGTAGCGCTCGGCGAGCGCCTGCTCCTCCTTCGTGCTGATCAAGCCGCGATGCGTGAGCTTCCGCACGACGCCCATCGAGACGTTCTCGGCGACCGACATCTGGCGGATGAGCCCCTGCCGGTGCCGGTCGGCCGGCACCAGCGCGATGCCGTGCTGCATGGCCGCATCCGGCGAGGGGATGTCCTCGACACGTCCCTCGATCTCGATCCTGCCGCCGCCCGGCTTCAGGCCGAAGAGCCGCGCCCCGATCGTCTGCGTGCCGCAACCGACGAGGCCGAACAATCCGAGGATCTCGCCCTTGTGGAGGTCGAACGAGACCTGCGTCCGGGGCGCAAGCTCGAGGTCGGTGACGCGCATCACCACCTCGGACGTCGCCTGCCCGCCCCCGTCGCCGTAGAGGCTGTCCATCTCCTTGCCGATCATCATCCGGATGAGGTCGGGCGGCGAGGTGTCGGCGACCGCCTTGGTGCCGATCTTCCGCCCGTCGCGGAGCACCGTCACCCGGTCCGCGATCTGGAAGATCTCATGCATGCGGTGGGAGACATAGACGATGCCGACCCCGCGACGCTTCAGCTCCCGGACGACCCGGAACATGTTCTGGACTTCGTTCTCGGGAAGCGCAGCCGACGGCTCATCCATGATCAGGATGTCGGCGTTGAAGGAGATCGCCTTGGCGATCTCCAGCACCTGCTGGCTGTGCACGCTGAGATGCTGGACTTCGCGGGTGACGTCGAAATCGGCGCCGATCGACTTGACCAACTCGTGCGCCGCCTCGTTGAGCCGGGCCCATTCGATACGGCCGAGACGGGTGCTGAAATCGCGCCGGTCGAGAAAGATGTTCTCGGCCGCGGAAAGGTTCGGGAAAAGGTTGAATTCCTGGTGGATGATCGCGATGCCGGCTTCCTGGGCCGCCTGCGTGCCGGCGAAGGTCCTTGCCTCGCCCCGCAGCACGATCTCCCCGGAGGTCGGCTGGTAGAGACCCGAGAGGATCTTCATCAGCGTCGACTTGCCGGCGCCGTTCTCGCCCATGAGCGCGTGAACCTCACCCGCGTTCAGATCGAACGCGACGTCGGTGAGCGCCGCCACCCCGGCGAACGACTTCGATATCCCCGTCATGCGGAGCAACTGGTCGGACGTCGCAGGCGGGTTGTCCGGCACGGAACGTTTCCTGATTTTATTTATTTAGTTCAGTTAAAGATTTTGTGTTGATATATTTTTTTGTCAAGCCAAAATCGCGACCAACTTTCGCATCATGATGGGAGCGGCGCGGTGACGGAGCGGTTTGGCTACAACGGCAAGATTCTCCGCATAGATCTCGACACGCGGACGAGTTCGGTGGAGGAGCCGGGCGAGCTGTTTTGGCGGCTCTACGGGGGCGGCGGCCTGCTTGCCGTGCACCATCTGCTCAAGGAGACGCCACCCGGGATCGACGCATTCGACCCCCGGAACCTCCTCGTTCTCACCTCGAGCGTGGTTGCCGGCCAGCCCTATGCCGGGCTTGCCCGCTTCACGGCCGCCGCAAAGAGCCCGCTCACCGGCGGCATCGGCGAGGCGCTCTCCGAGGGCCCGTTCGGCGCCGCGCTCAAGCGGAGCGGCTACGATGCGATCATCGTCCGCGGCGCAGCCACCGAAGCGTTCCGCATCGCCATCGTGGACGGCACGGTCTCGTTCCACGATGCGTCCGACCTGTGGGGCCTGAGCGTCCAGGCCACGGAAGACCGGCTCGCGGAACTGGTGCCTCCGGACAGCGTCTCGGCAACGATCGGCCCGGCCGGCGAGAACCGCGTGCGGTTCGCCTCGATCGTCAGCGCGCGATCCTACCAGGCGGCGCGCATGGGCCTCGGCGCGGTCATGGGGTCCAAGCGGCTGAAGGCGATCTCGATCAGCGGCGGCAAGCTGCCGGCGGTCGCCGATCCCGCCAAGTGCGCCGCCATGACCGAGTCCTACCGGCAGCGCATGGTCGACAATCCGCTGACGCGCTGGCAGCTCGATCCTCCCGGATTCGCGGCCTGGGTGGAGCTCCACGGCATCGATGCGGCACTGTGCACCTACAACTACAGGGACAGCGCCTTCGAGCACGCGAGCGCCTATTCGCCCGAAGAGTTCATGCGGCATTACCAGCACGACGGCGTCTGCCCCGGCTGTCCGAATGCCTGCATCAAGTTCTTCAGCGCCGGCGAGGCGGCGGTCTACGATCCCCGCGCCGGCGGCATCCACCAGGAGATCACGGGCGCCATGGGCCCCAACCTGGGGCTGTCGAAGCTGGAAGACGTGCTCAAGGCCAACATCCTCTGCAACGACCTCGGCCTCGATCCCGATTCGCTCGGCTTCACCCTGTCGATGGCCATGGAATGCGTCGACGTCGGCCTGATCTCCGAAGCCGACGCCGACGGCCTCCGGTTCGGCGACGGGAAGGCCGTGCTTGACATGATCCCCAGGATCGCGACGCGGCAGGGCTTCGGCGCAGTGCTCGCCGAGGGATCGTTGCGGGCCGCCCGTCGGATCGGCGCCGGTGCCGAAGGCTTCGCGATGCAGGTGAAAGGCCTCGAGATGGTCCCGTTCGAGCCGCGGAGCCAGACCAATCTCGCCCTCGGCTATGCCGTGGCGCCCTTCGGTCCGCGCTACGTGGTGTGCGAGCATGACTGGGACTACGATCCCGAGGTCGGCTGGGAGCACACGCTCGAGCACTCGCGGACCCTCGGCATCCTCGAATGGATCGGCATGGGCCATCTCGGGCCGGACAAGGTGCGGATCTTCAAGGCGCTGTCGACGGTGTGGTCGGCGGCCGATGCCCTCGACATGTCGATCTTCGCGGTGGCGCCGACGCGGGTCTTCAGCCTTCACGAGATGGCGGAACTGCTCGCCGCCGTCACCGGCTGGAACACGTCGTCATACGAGATCATGCGCTACGGCGAACGCCGCATCCACCTGATGCGGACCTACAATCTCCGCGAGGGCATCGGCGCCGGCGACGACACCCTGCCCGACCGCTTCTTCGACGAGCCGGTGCCGGTCGGCCCGTGGAAGGGCGCGACGCTGGACCGCGCGACCTTCAAGGAGTGCATCCGCACCTACTACCGCATGATGGGCTGGGACGACGACGGCATCCCCCTCAAGGAGACGCTCCTCGACCACAACGTCGCCTGGGCCCACGGCCAGCTTGCGCCCGCGTCGGGTGCCATGGCGACATAGCGCGCGACGCCGACAGGACGCCGCTGGGAAGGTACCTGGCGGCCAGTCCTGAAGCCTGTGGCACAGTGCTTCCTTCCTCTCGCGCGCCGCCGGGCATATCCTTGAGGCATCTCGGGTCCGCGCGCACCCGGTTCGTCGAGGGAGTTCCGGTGCCGGCGAGAGACATCCCCTGGCTGCACGGCCGTTTCCTGCAGGCGGTCCTGTCGTCGCGTTTCGAGAGCGGCGCCGGGTATCTGCTGGCCGTGGGCGCCGTAGCGGCGATGTTCGTGATCCGGCTGGCGCTGCAGGGCGTCCTCGACGGCACCGCCACCTTCATCATGTTCGTTCCCGGAATTCTGCTGGCGGCGATGGCGGGCGGCATCGGTCCAGGGCTTCTCGCGCTCGCCCTGTCGCTTCTCGGCGCGTTCTATTTCGCCGGGGCGGATGCCGGGTCCTGGGTGCAGAGCCTGGTTTTCGCCCTGGTCGGCCTGGCCATCGCCTGGATGGGCGAACTGCTCCATCACGCGCGTCGCTCCCTCGATCGAACCGAGGAGACGCTCAAGGCCCAGCGCGAGCATCTGCGTTCGATCCTGAACACGGTGCCCGACGCGACCGTCGTGATCGACGAGCAGGGCTGCATCACCTCGTTCAGCGCCGCCGCCGTTCGACAGTTCGGCTATGCGGAGACCGAGGTGCTCGGCCGCAACGTGAGCCTGCTGATGCCGGAGCCCTATCACCATGAGCACGACGGCTACATCCGGCGCTACCTTGCCACCGGCGAGAAGCGGATCATCGGCATCGATCGCGTCGTGGTCGGTCGCCGGAAGGACGGGTCCACCTTTCCCATGAAACTCGCCGTCGGCGAGATGAGATCCGCCAGCGGCCGGTTCTTCACCGGGTTCATCCGCGACCTCACCGAGCGCGAGGAGTCGGAAGCTCGCCTGCAGACGATCCAGAGCGAGCTTGCAAGGCTCGCCCGCCTCAACGAGCTGGGAGAGATGGCGTCGACGCTGGCGCACGAGCTGAACCAGCCGCTGGCTGCTATTGCAAACTACACGCAGGGCTGCGTCCGCTTCCTCAACGATCTGGACGATGCGGCCGCGGAGCGCCTCAGGGAGCCGCTCGAGGAGACGGCGAAGCAGTCGCTCCGCGCCGGCGGGATCATCCGGCATCTGCGGGAATTCGTCACGCGCGGCGAAACGGAGATGACGCGGGAGACCATGCGGACGCTGATCGAGGAGGCCGGCGCCCTCGCCCTCGTCGGGTCCCGCGAGCAGGGGGTGCGAACCGTGTTCGAGTTCGCGCCGAAGGGAGCGGACATCCTGGTCGACCGGGTCCAGATCCAGCAGGTCCTGATCAATCTCATGCGGAATGCGATGGAGGCGATGCGCGAGAGCGAAAGACGCGAGCTGGTCGTGCGGACGAGCACCGATGACGGAGACGTCGTGGTCGAGGTCGCGGACACCGGCCCCGGCATCTCCGACGAGGTGGCCGCGCGGCTGTTTCAACCCTTCGTCACCAGCAAGGCGGGCGGCATGGGAATCGGGCTCTCCATCTCCAAGCGCATCATCGAAGCCCATGGGGGACAGATCGCGGTGAGCCGAAACGAGAGCGGCGGGGCGACGTTCAGGTTCTCTCTGCCTCTGGCCGGCAAGGAGGCGTCGGATGCAGATTGACAGCTACGTCGTCCATGTCGTCGACGACGAGGAGCCGGTTCGCAAATCGCTTGCCTTCCTCCTGACGATGGCGGGCTTCACGGTCCGGCTGCACGAGTCGGCAACCAGCTTCCTTCTCACGGCGCCTACCCTCGCCAAGGCCTGCCTCGTCACCGATCTGAGGATGCCGGACATGAACGGCGTCGAGCTGCTGGAAAGGCTGAAGGACATCGGCGCCTTGATTCCCGCCGTGGTCATCACCGGCCACGGAGACGTGCCGATGGCGGTTGCGGCGATGAAGGCCGGCGCGGTCGACTTCATCGAGAAGCCTTTCCAGGACGAGGTCCTGATCGAGGCGATCAAGCGCGCCGCAAGCCGGCTGGAGGAGAGTTCCGGGCCGGTGGAGGACACCGCTACGCTGCGCGCCAGGCACGACAGCCTCTCGGAGCGCGAGCAGCAGGTCCTGCTCGCGGTGGTGGCGGGCCTGCCCAACAAGACGATCGCCCATGATCTCGGCATCAGCCCGCGCACGGTCGAGGTCCATCGCGCCAACATCATGTCCAAGATGCAGGCCAGGAACCTGCCGGAGCTGGTGCGCATGAGCATGGCGATTGGCCTGCCCTCGCGGATTCCGTCGTCATCGTGAGCCGGTCCGGATAGGTAGATTCCCTTACGGGTACAACCGGATTCCAGGCGACCCGATCTGAGGCGAATGTTCCCTCACGACCATCGAGGGACCAGACATGAGCACCCACGAGACATCCGGGATCTTCCTCCATCCCGGCAGCGTGCCTCGCGAGCGGGATGCGTTTCGGACGCCGTATGCCGGCAGCCTTCCTGCGCCCACGTTCTTTCCGGCCGGGACCGAGATCTACGCGCAAGGCGAGGTTTGCAGGAACGTCTACCGGATCGAGTTCGGCAGCGTGCGCGTCTACCGGCTGCTGTCGGACGGGCGTCGCCAGATCGCGGCTTTCCACCTTGCCGGAGAGACGTTCGGCTTCGAGGCCGACACGACCCATCACTTCTTCGCCGAAGCGATCTCGGCGACCGGGATCCGGATCATGCGCGTCCATGACGATCTCGCCGCGGTGCTCCTGCCGATGGCGCTGCGGAGCCTGATGCGGGCGCAGGAGCACCTGCTGGTGCTCGGCCGGCAGAATGCGGTGGAGCGGGTTGCCGCCTTCCTCCTCGAGATGTCCGAGCGTCAGGCCGGATTGCGGCGGATCGAGCTGCCGATGTCGCGGACGGACATCGCGGACTATCTCGGCCTGACGATCGAGACCGTGTCGCGCGTGTTCTCCCGGTTCAAGCAGAAGGGCGTCATACGGCTGCCGACGCTGCGCAGCGTCGAGATCGTCGAGCGGGAGTTCCTGCAGGACATGGCGGCCTGAGCGAACGGGCCTCTCTCTCCGGGTGTTGGGCCTTATCCGCGCCGCGAGAAGAACGCATGTGGCAACCGATAGCGAGCGCACCTTTCGACCAGGATCTGGAGCTCGCGGTCTTCGATCGCGACGGTCCCCACGCGCTTGTCTTTCCTTGCCGGCGCATCCTGGCCGGATGGGTCAAGTCGGCGACGCGCGAGTGGGTCGACGTCTCGCCGACGCATTGGCGGGAATGGCCCGCCCGGCCTGGCGAAAATGCGGGACCGGGACAGCCGGCGTGATGAATGGGGCGCCAGACGCTCTCCGAAATGCGGCTTCGGCCTCCGGGCCATAATGCGAAGGAGGCGGGCATCCTGATGCCCGCCTCCTTCCTTCTGTTCAGTCGGATGCCTCCGGGTTCGGAAGCCTATTCCGCCGGTTCGCTGGCCGGACCGGCATGCATGATGTCGTCGTTCTCCGGGCCATCCACGATCAGGTAGCCAGCGAGACCGCGCTCGGCGCGCGACAGCGCATGATCGACCAGCACGTAGTGCCCGCCGCGGTCGATCTTGAAGTCGACGATGGTGGCCCCGCCCGGCGGAACCGTCACCGTCTGCACGCCCGCGAGGGGCGGCGACATCACCGACCCCAATGCATACACGTGATCGAAGATCTCGCCGATCACGTGGAAGGACGACGTGAAGTTCGGCCCGCCGACGCCGAAGAAGATGCGGACCGTCTCGCCGGCATTGGCGTAGAGCGGATGCGAGTTGGTGAGCGCGCCGACCGAGCCGTTGAAGAAGAAGTATTCCGGCCGTTCGGAGAGCAGCTTGTCGTAATCCATCTCCATCAGGCCCTGGGTGCCGAAGGGCTCGACCGTGTAGAGCTCGCCCTGCATCACGTAGAACTCGCGGTCGACCTGCGGCAGCCCGCCCTCCGGCTCGACCAGGATCAGGCCGTACATGCCGCTGGTGATGTGGTGGGCGACGCTGGGCGTGGCGCAGTGATAGACGTAGATGCCGGGCTTCAGCGCCTTGAACGTCACGACCGCCTCTTCGCCGGGGGCGATCTGCGTGAAGTCGGCGCCGCCGCCGGGACCGGTCGCAGCGTGGAAGTCGACCGAGTGCATCATGATGCTGTCCTCGGCGTTCTTGAGATGCACCTCCACCGTGTCGCCGACGCGCACCCTGACGAAAGGTCCCGGAACCTTGCCGTCGAACGTCCAGTAGACGTACGTCGTACCGTCGTCGAGGCGTCCCTCGAGTTCGACCGTCTCGAGGTCGACACGCACGATCTGGGGCTGGCGCTGCCCGATCGGGTCGGGAAGGTCGGCCGGGTCGCGCACGATGTCCGCGCCATCGGTGTCCATGGCCTCGCGCGGCCCGGGCATCACCTGGATCAGGCCTTCCATCCCCGCAGCGCGGTGGCCGGCGATGGAGCAGAAATAGGCGAACTCGCCGACCTTGGTCGCCGTGAACGAGAAGGTGGTCGATGCGTTCTTGCCGATCACGATGGCGGAGCGCGCGGCATGCTGGTCGATGACCACGTCATGCTCGGCGCCCTCGCCGTTGATGAGGTTGATCTGGACCAACTCACCCTCGTGCACCATGAGGGTGGGGTTCACCTCTCCGTCGATGTCGCCGCCGACGCCGAGATAAACCATGCGCCCTCCGGCGATGCCGGTCCTGAGGGTGAATGTCGTGGCGTTGTGGTAGCTGACCACCGGCGCATTCGACGATGCCTCGGGCGCCGGCGCCGTGTCGGCCTGGGCGGACTCGACCGCGGTCTCCTCGACGGCCGCTCCGTGGTCATGGGTCTGGGCGAAGGCGGGGGGCAGGAACGCGACCGATGCGATCGCGAGGATCAACGCGAGCACGGCGGCCGACAGGTACCGGGCTGCCCGCAACGCATGGTCTTCTCGCACCGATCGGGCCAAGGCTCCGATCCTCGGGCCGCTTCTGGATCTCTCATTCATTCTCGGGGACTCCTTGGCTTGGTCATGCCATGCGGGGATCACGTACCGCACATCGTCCGAGGGCTTCGTTGATCTGACGCAAAGATCCCTGAAGTCGGAGATGACATCGTCCTGGCTATGATTCCGGGAAGGAGACGCAATGGCAGCGGTCAGCGGGGCGGGTCGGCGACGCTTATCAGCTCTTCGCTGATGACGGTATGGTCTTCCGCAACGATCGCACGCCACGCCGTCCGGCCGGTTCTCACCGTCACGCGCCGACGACCGCGATCGGTCCCCGATCCGACCTCGATCAGGCTGGTCACGAGTCCGATCCGCATTCGCCGGCGGAGTTCTTGCGGATGCAGGCAGAGCCGCCTTGCCAGCACGTCCGGATCGACGAACACGTCGCCCGTCTCGTCGCATTCGAGCTTCATCGACATCTTCCTAGCCCGCAAAACATTGCGATCACTAAAAGCTGTATTGACGATACATCTTTTGGCGATGCATACCTAGTCCGAAATCTCGGATGGTTCTCATGAGCATTCGGATGACAGCGCAGCGGCGTTCCAAAGGCGTGAATCCGGGTCTCGCGGCGGCATGCGGAGCCTGACATGATCGGTGCGTCTCTCTCGCGCTGGACCATGTCGTTCTTCGCGTTGGCCATATGCCTGCTCGTCGCGGCGGAGGTCTTGATGGGCCTCGGTTACGGCTTTCCGCATCATGCCATGCGGGCGCCAGAGACGTTGGTGCTCGTCCATCTGGTGGCGATCGGCTGGCTCAGCCTCCTGATGTGCGGCGCGCTCTTCCAGTTCGTGCCGGTCCTGGTCGCGAAGCCGTTGCGCCGCCCGGGACTGGTCTTCCCCGTGCTCGTCTGCCTCACGGCGGGACTCGCGTTCCTGCTGGCTGGCTTCCTGCAGCTAGCAGGGACGCTCGACAGCGGCTTGCCGCTCCTGGTCATTGGCGGCACATTGCTGCCGCTCGGCTTCGCCCTCGCCGCGTGGTCCCTCGCCGAGACGCTGTGGTCGGCGCGGCCGCTGGCGTTGCCGGCCCGCTTCGTCGCGATGGGCCTGGTCTGCCTGCTGGTGCTGGCGGTGCTCGGGTCGACGTTCACGCAACTCCTCTCCGGCACGCTGTCGGTCAACGTGCTGCTCGAGCGCTACGATCAGGCCGTGCCGTTGCACGCCGCGATCGGCATCGGCGGCTGGCTGACGTTCAGTGCCATCGGCGTCAGCTACCGGCTGTTGCCGATGTTCATGCTGGCACCCGACCAGGAGCGCGCCACCTCGCGCTGGGTATGGCGATGCGGCGCCGCCGCGTTGCTGGCGCTTTGCGTCCTGGCACCGGCGGAACTCGCGTTCCGGGAAACGACGGCGTGGTCGTTCGCCATCGCCGGGATCTGCGGGCTCGTCGCCCTCCTGCTCTATGGCGCCGACCTCGCGTACTTCTTCCGGAATCGTAAGCGTCGCTCGGTGGAGTTGAACATTCGCGCCGCCGGCGGCGCATTCATGGCGCTCGCCGCGACGGCGCTGCTCGCCCTCGCGCTCGTCGTCAGCGGCACGCTCGAGCGTCACGTGGGCGCGCTGGTCTATCTCGCTCTGCTCGGCTGGCTGAGCGGGCTCGGCCTCTCGCAGCTCTACAAGATCGTCCCTTTCCTCACCTGGCTCGAATGCTACGGGCCGGTGATGGGAAGACGCCCGACGCCGCGGGTGCAGGACCTGGTCGCGGAACGCCGCGACGGCCCGTGGTTCGTTCTCTATTTCGGCAGCGTCCTGGTCGCGACCGCGGCGCTGCTTGCCGGGCTGCCCGGCCTGTTCCAGATAGCGGCGGCGGCGACCTGTCTGGCCACGATCGCCATCGCCGTCGAGCTGGTTCTCGCCCGCCGACTGCGCAACGTCGCCGCCGCGCTTCGCCTGCCTGACGGCACCCACCAGCCTCCCCTGTTCATGGCGGCGCCGAAGGGCCGCTGACCGATCCGGAGATACCGATGAGCCATCCGCACTACGATCTCGACGTCCGGCCGATCCTGCGGGCCGGCGGCGAACCGTTCAGCGCGATCATGGATGCCGTGGCCTCGCTCGCGCCGGGACAGAGCCTTCGCCTGCTCGCCACCTTCAAGCCCGTGCCGCTCTTCCAGGTGCTCGGTGCCCGCGGCTTCGAACCGTCGGCGCGCGAGATCGGCGACGGCGATTGGGAAGTCATCTTCACGCCGGCCGGCGCGGCTGCGTCGGAGGGCGAGCCGCCAACAGCGGCGGCGTCCGGTGACGCGGGCGAATGGCCGGCGCCGGCGGCGGAGATCGACTGCCGCGGGCTGCCGCCGCCCGAACCGATGGTGACCACGCTCGAAGCCGTCGAGGCGCTCGCGCCCGGGCAGTCGCTCGTCTCGCTGCTGCCGCGCGAGCCGCGGTTTCTGTTTCCGGAGCTCGATGCGCGCGGCCATCCCTGGCGCGGAGAGGAGCAGGCCGATGGCTCCTATCGGATCGTCATTCTCCGCGGCAACGGGACAGGTGACCCATGAGCGTCCCGGCAAACGAGCACCTCCGCGAGGCGGTGCTGCAATCCTTGCGCATGGTGATCGATCCCGAGCTCGGCGAGAGCCTCGTCGATCTTGGCTTGATCTACAGCGTCGCCGCCGACGACCATGGTGCGGTTCGCATCGAGATGTCGACGACCACGAAAGGCTGTCCCGCAACCTCCTATCTCCAGGACGCGGTCCATTCGGCGGCCTGGATCGTGCCTGGGGTCGAAAGCGTGGACGTGCGGCTCACCTACGACCCGCGATGGTCGCCCGACATGATCGACGAGGCCATTCGTCACAAGTTCGGAGCCGGCGCGACCGGCCGGCGCTGAACGCCCACGATGCGGCTGACGCTCGCGCACCGAGCCGGCGTCACCGGCGGTTGAGCGAGACCGCCCCGATGATGATCAGGCCCTTCACCACCTCCTGGATGCTGGTGGAGAGGCCCATCACGATGAGGCCGAAGCCGAGAATGCCGATGAAGATCGCGCCGACCACAGAGCCGAGGACGTAGCCGCGGCCGCCGAAGAGGCTGGTGCCGCCGATGATCACGGCGGCGATGACGTCGAGCTCGAGCCCCTGGCCGAGGATCGGGTTGCCCGCCGCGCTCCGCGCCGCGAGCACGAGACCGGCGAGCGAGGCGGTGACGCCGCAGAGGGCGAAGGCGCCGATCCGCACGAGGTCGGTGTTGATGCCGGAGAAGCGCGCGGCGATGGTGTTGCCGCCCGTCGCCAGCGCGCGCCGCCCGAACACCGACATGTGCAGCAGGTAGAAGCCGACGACGACGCTGGCGAACGTCCACCAGATCGGCATCGGGACGCCGAGTAGCGTACCTCCTGCCATCACCGCCACGAAGCTCTTGTCGACGATCGGCACCGGCATCGAGCCGGTGAAGCTCAGCGCAAGGCCGCGGAGCACGCTCAGCATGCCGAGGGTGACGAGGAACGACGGAATCCGGAGCTTGGTGACGATCAGCCCGTTGATCGATCCCACGCCGGCCCCGAGCAGCAGCACCGCCGGCGCCGCCAGCCAGCCGGGCACGCCGTTATAGAGCAGCATCGCGATCACCATCGCGGCGAAGCTGACATGGCTGCCGACCGAGAGATCGATCTCGCCGCAGACGATCACGAAGGTCATGCCGACGGCCATGATGGTGACCACGGCGGTGATCCGCCCGATGGCGCCGGCAGTGTTCAGCGACGCGAAGTTGGGCGCGAAGATCGCGAAGAAGGCGATGATGCAGAGGAAGATGATGTAGGTGACATGCGGCCCGGGCCGGAACAGCTTCCCGGCGAGCGATCCGGCCAGGCCGGGCTGTCGGAGCGTGTGGTCGGGATTGGTCATCAGGCTGCTTTCCCCCGCATCGCCTCGAGATCCTCCTGGAGCGCCGCGCGGAGCTCCGCCTCGCTCGCCCCGCCCGGCAGCGTCTGGCCGAGCACGCCGTCGACGATGGTGACGATGCGGTCGGCGACCCGCGACAGCTCCTCCATCTCCGAGGCGATGAGCAGCACGCCCATCCCCTTCGCCGCGGCGTCACGGACGATGAGGCGCATCTCCTCCTTGGCATTGACGTCGACGCCGGAGGTCGGCTCGTCGAGGATGAGCAGCTTCGGTCCGGTCGCCAGCCACTTGGCGACGACGACCTTCTGCTGGTTGCCGCCCGAGAGTTCGCCGGCATGCTGGCGCGGCGAGCGCGACACGATCCTGAGCTGGCGCTGCATGTAGGCGAACAGCTCGTCCGCCGCGCCGGGCAGGATCAGCGGAATCCGCCCGCCGCCCACGCGAAGCCTCCGGAGGCTGGGCAGGCCCATGTTGGATGCGAGGCCATGGTCGACGACAAGCCCCTCGCCGCGCCGATCCTCCGGCACGAAGCCGACCCCGGCGGCGATGGCGCGGGCCGGCGATCCCGGGCGGACGGCGGCGCCGGCCACCTCGATGCGGCCGCTCGCGTCCCGAAGGAGGCCGAACAGCGCCTTGGCGATGGTCGAGCGGCCGCTGCCGACGAGGCCGGCAAGGCCGACGATCTCGCCCCGCGCTACGGTCAGGTCGATGCCGTGGCGAAGCTTTCGCGAGGTCCGGAGGCCGCTCACCTGCAACGCCGGAACCGCGTCGCGGTCGATAACCGGCGCCGCGCCGCCGCTGGCGCTGCCCGCCCCGCCGCGCGACATCAGTCCGGCGATGCGGCGGGTGCTGGTCGCCGCGACGTCCTCGGTCGGCAGCATCCGGCCGTCCTTGATGACGCTGACGCGGTCGGAGATCTTGAAGATCTCGGCCATCCGATGGCTGATGTAGATGATGCCGATGCGCTTGGCCTTGAGTGACCGGATGATGCTGAAGAGCTTGTCTTCCTCACGCACCGTCAGCGACGAGGTCGGCTCGTCCATGATCAGCACCCGTGCGCCGCTCGCCAGCGCCTTGACGATCTCGACCATCTGCCGCTGCGCGAAGCCGAGATCCTCGACACGGTCGCCGGCACGGATCGGGAAATCGTAGGCGTCGAGCAGGTGCTGCGCCTCGCGCAGGAGCCCGCGGAAATCGATCCGCCAGCCGGGCTTCCGCGGCTCGTGCCCGAGCAGGATGTTCTCGGCGACGGTGAGGTTCGGGAGGAGGCTCAGCTCCTGGAAGATCATCGCGATGCCGCGCCCGAGCTTGTCGTGCACCGACTGATCGGTGATGTCGGTGCCCTCGAGCAGCACGCGGCCCTGGTCGGGGCGGTGGACGCCCATCAGGATCTTCATCAGCGTCGACTTGCCGGCGCCGTTCTCGCCGAGGAGCGCGTGCACCTCGCCGGCATGGAGGTCGAAGTCGACCTCGCGGAGAATCCGCGCCACGCCGAAGGCCTTGGAGATGCCGCGCATCGCGACGAGCGGCACGCCGCCGTCCGGCGCCGTCGTCGTTCCGTCGGGTTGGCCCGCGACGCTCATACCTTCACCATGCCGCCGAAGCCCGGGCCACGCAATCGCGTGCCGGGCGGCCTTTCCGTAAGCCGCCCGGCGCCGTCACGCCTGCCTCAGAAGCACTCGCCGGCGCAGGTCTCGATCACCGACGCGGGCGGGTCCTGCTGGGTGACCTCCTGCAGCGCGCTGAGGAGATTGATCTTCATCACCTTGAGCGCGGCGACGGAGAGGTACGGCGGCACCTCCTTGCCGAGGAGCGCGGCCGCGGCGGCCTTCGCCTCCGCCATGCCCTGGAGGTAGGGGCGCTGCGCGCCGATCGAGAAGAGCTCGCCATTGGCGACCGCCACCGCGGAGTCCTCGCCGAGGTCGACGGTCGCGACCAGGACGTCGCGGCCGAGCGTCTTCGCCGCATTGGCCGCCTGGATCGCCGGCGTGTCCCATACCGCGAAGATGCCGCCGAGATCGGGATTGGCGGTGAGCATCGCCGAGGAGGCCGAGTAAGCGCCCTCCATCGTGCCGGGGAACTGGGCCGGCGCGACCTCGACGATGTCGGGATATTCGGCGAAGGCCTTCCGGGCGCCCTTCTCGCGGGCCTGGATGACGTAGGCGGAATTGTAGACGGTGGTGAGGACGCCGACCTTGCCCTTGCCGCCCATCTCCTCGGCCATCGCCTTGGCGGCGAAATAGCCGTTAGCCTCGTTGTCCGAAGCGATCACCGAGACATAGTCCTTGCCGGGCGCCATATCGACCGGGACGTTGTCGATGAAGACGATCTTGATGCCCTGCTCGCCGATCCGCTTGAACACCGGCGCCGCGGAGACCGGGTCGATGGGGATCGAGAGGATCACGTCCGGCTCGCGGGCGGCAAGCTGCTCGAGGTCGTTGAGCTGCGTTGCCGGCTGGCCCTTGGCCTCGGTGACGGCGACGAGCTCGATGCCGTATTCGGCAAGGCCCGCCTTGATGCCCGCGACCTGGAGCTGCGGCCACGCCGCATCCATCACGTTCATCGAGATGGCCGCCGTGAAGTTGCCGTCCTTGAGCTTCTGCAGCTCCTCGTCGGTGAAGGTGATCGAATCCGGCGAGGCCGCCTCGGGGCCATCCGGGAACCCGACCACCGCCTGGCCGCGCGGCGACAGCGGCATCGGCTCCATCATCGCCTCGGCTTCGGGCGGGATGTTGTCCGGCCACTTGTAGTCCTGGGCCCCGGCGGTACCTGCAATCGTCATGGCGACCAGCGCCGGCAGCGCGGTCCGGGCAAGAAGTGCCCGCATCGTGTTCGCTTTCATTGCAGTTCTCCTCTGGTTGCTGTCCTGCTGCGGCCTCCCCGGCCGCACTTCCCCAATCGCGGGCAGAGCCTCCCGGTCAGCTCCCGAAGTTCTGGCGCGCGAAGGCGAGCGTGTCGTCGAGCGTCAGCTTCAGCCGCCGCACGATCTCGTCGATGTCGGATTCGGTCACGATGAGCGGCGGGCAGATCGCGACGCTGTCCTGAACGTTCCGGATCAGCACGCCGTGATGGTGCCCGCGCTCGAAGAAGTAGGCGCCGACCTTGCCGAGCGGGTCGAAAGGCCGCTTGGTCTTCTTGTCGGCGACCATCTCGAGCGCGGCGATCAGGCCGACGCCGCGGACCTCGCCGATCAGCGGATGCTCGGTGAAGGTCTCGCGGAGCTTGTCCTGGAAGTACGCGCCCACCTTCGCCGCATGGTCGAACAGCTTCCGCTCCTCGAAGATCTTGAGGTTCTCGACCGCGACGGCGGTGGCGACCGGATGCCCGCTCCCCGTGAAGCCGTGGCCGAATGTGCCGACCTTTGCCGAGTTGTCCGCGATGCCCTGGTAGATTTCGTCGCTCAGGAGCACCGCGGAGAGCGGCATGTAGGACGACGTGATCTGCTTCGAGAGCGTCATGAAATCGGGGTCGATCCCGTAGAGCTCGGAGGCGAAGGGCGCCCCGGTCCGCCCGAAGCCGGTGATCACCTCGTCGGCGATGACCAGGATGTCGTACTTGCGGCAGACCGCCTGCATCTTCTCCCAATAGGTGCGGGGCGGGACCAGGACGCCGCCGGCGCCCATCACCGGCTCGCCGATGAAGGCGGCGATCGTGTCCGGATCCTCGGCGAGGACGAGCTGCTCGAACTGGCCGGCGAGCCGGCTCGCGAACTCCTCCTCGCTCTCGCCGGGATAGGCGAAGCGGTAGTGGTGCGGGCAGGCGGTGTGGAGGATGCCGGCGATCGGCAGGTCGAAGTCGCGGTGGTTCCAGGGCAGCCCGGTGAGGCTGCCCGAGGCGATGGTGATGCCGTGATAGCCCCGGATGCGGGCGACGAATTTCTTCTTCTTCGGCCGGCCCACGGCGTTGTTGTGGTACCAGACCATCTTGATGATGCTGTCGTTCGCCTCCGACCCGGAATTGGCGAAGAAGGCGCGCGAGAGCCGCTCCGGCGTCATCGCGACCAGCATCTCGGCAAGGTCGATCGACGGCTGGTGCGCCTTGCCGGAGAACGTATGGTAATAGGGCAGCTTCCGCATCTGCTCGACGGCGACCTGGACCAGGCGCTCCTCGCCGTAGCCGACGCCGACGCTCCACAGCGCGGCCAGTGCCTCGATGTACTCCCTGCCCTCGGTGTCGTAGACGCGGATGCCCTCGGCGCGCTCGATGATCACCGGCCCGTGCTCCTCGTGGAGGCGCGCATTGGTGTAGGGATGGAGGGCATAGGCGATATCGCGCGCCTGGGGCGAATTGACCTTGAGCTGGGGCTTCATCGGTAGTCTCCTCGGGGCTCCGTCGGCCCGCGGCGGCACCCCCTTTCCTTCCAGGTGGGAGCGGGCCGAGATGGTCATGGCGCGGCATCGGGCGCGATGGCGCCCGCGATGAACCGGTCGAGCGCGCGGCGCATCGTGATGGCGTCGTCCACGGCGATGCGGCGGAACACCAGCTTCCGGTTGGGGCGGAGCTGGCCGACCTTCCACATCGCCGCCGACACCACGACCAGCGGCGTGATGAAGCCGCCCTGGCTCGGACCGTCGACGGGCAGGATGATCGGCGTGTCGCCGCAGAGATTGACGCCGCCGATCGGATAGCCGGTGTTGATGACGTTGGTCGGATCCGGGCCGTTCTCCGGCGCCTTGTCGCGCGCCCGCGGCGCGAAGCCGATCTTCGGCCCCTGGAGCCGGATGCCGGTGCGGTCGCTCTGGCTCGATACCGTCCAGGCCGCGCCGGCGAGGGTCTCCGCGCCCGCCGCGTCGAGCCAGTCGAAATGCGGACCGGCGGTGACCTCGATGATCGCCGGCTCGCCGAGCGCCGGAACCAGGTCCGCCGCGAGCCCGCGCCGCGCCGCGCCCGCGCTCGGCGCCGCGAGGTCGAGCGCATCGCCCGCGGCGATCGCCCTGCCCCCGACGCCGCCGCGCGGGAAGGTCGCGGCGCTGCCGAGGACGAGGGCCTTGCCGAATCCGCCGGCGACGGCGAGGTAGCCGCGCGCGCCGTCGCGGACGACACCGCAGTCGATCACCTGCCCGGCGCGGAGGGTCGTGGCGCTGCCGGAGGACAGGGGCGCGCCATCGATCGTGGCTGCCCCGCCGCCGATCACCGCGACGTCGACGTCGACCGACGCGCGGAGCTTCGGGCCGACGAACTGGAACTCGAGCGCCGGGACGCCCTCCGGGTTGCCGGCGAGGCGGTTGGCGAGACGGAAGGACAACTCGTCCATCGGGCCCGACGGCGGGATGCCGACCCGCCAGAAGCCGACCCGGCCCGGCCAGTCCTGGATGGTGGACTGGAGCCCGGGATGCATCACCTCGAGCCGCGACGTCACCATGGCAGCGCCTGCCCGGCTTCGGCCGCAAGCACATCGTCGGCCCATTTCCGGTAGGCCGACAGCGAGAACAGCTCGCCCTCGACGATCTGGAAGCGGTAGGCGCCGCGGGTGCAGGCGGCCTCGATCTCCTCGAAGGTCGGGACGTCGATGGCGCGGAACCTGACCCGGTCGCCCGGCTCGAACAGCGTCGCCCGCGTCCGGAACGGCGCAAGCCGCGTGTCGAGGCTGTAGATCGGCACCGGCACGCGGCCGATCAGGTGGTACCCGCCCGGCGTGTTCATCGGGTAGATCGAGGTGAAGCCGCCGCCGACGCCGATAGCGCCGGTCGTGGTCCAGAGCCGCGGCGGGTCATATTTCGGAATCGAGTGGCGGCAGCGCGGGTCGAGCGGCATCATGTCGGGGAGGCCGGGCCAGAAACCGACGCCGCCGACCCAGTGCTGAGTGAACGCATGGCGGCGCGCGAAGGCGCCGGGGTCGGGCAGGCCGGAGATCTCCGCTACGTAAGCCGGATCGTCGCCGATCGGCTTGACCTTCTTCGCATAGTCCGCGACGCAGTCGCGGGTCCACGGGTCGCCGTAGCAGGCGGGCACCTCGATCAGCCGCGACGGGACGACGACGTCCGCCTCCGCCGAGACCTCGCGCCAGACCGCGGCGACCCGGTCCCGGAGCCGGGCCGGGCTGAGCACGGTCGAATCGAAATGGACCAGCACCGAGACGAACATCGGCAGGGTCTCGATGAGGCCGTCCGGGCCGTCCTCGATCAGCCGGTTGGCGAACTGGATGGCGCGGAGATTGAGGCCGAGCTCCATCCCGGTGCCGAGCTCGAGCAGGACGAAGCGGTCGCCCGCCGGCAGCCAGCGGAGGCCGCCCTCGAGGTCGGCTGCCTCGTCCGGCAGGAAGCCGCCTGCGGCGGGCACCGGGACGGCGGCGGCTCTCACGCGAGGCCCTCGACAAAGGTCCGGATCGCGCGGGCGATCTCCGGGCTGTTCGGCGTATCGGAATGCATGCAGAACACGTCCGGGCGCCCGACCTCGAGCCGGGTCCCGGCGTTGGTCTTGACGCCGCCGGTCTCGACCACCTGGCGGAGCTGGTCGACCACGAAAGCGGGATCGACCGGCTCGGGATTGCGGGTGATCACCAGCTTGCCGTCACGGTCATAGGCGCGGTCGGCGGTGAACTCGGTGATCACGCGGATGCCGCGGCGCCGGGCCACGGCGGCCGTCGGCCCCTGGTCCTCGCAGATCCAGGCCATTGCGGAATCCACCGCGAGGATCGCGTCGGCGAAAGCCTCGGCGAGGTCGTCGCGGACGAGCATGGCGTACATCACGCCGTGCGGCTTGACGTGCTCGCAGCGGCCGCCTTCGGCCTCGATCAGCGCCGTCACCGCCCCGAGCTGGTAGATGATCAGATCGCTGAACTCGGCCGGCGCGATGTCCATCACGCGGCGCCCGAAGCCCATCAGGTCGGGGAGCGACGGATGGGCGCCGCAAGCGACGCCGGTGGCGATAGCGAGGCGCACGGTCCGGCGGATGGTGCTCGGATCCCCGCCGTGGAAGCCGCAGGCGATGTTGGCCGAGGTGACCAGGGGCACAACGAGATCGTCCTGCCCGACCGTGAGACGGCCGTATGATTCACCGCAGTCGCAATTGATGCCGAACTTCAGCATGCTCCCGGGGACTCGCCTGTCTATTGTCGACAGAATGATATGTGATGCGTTGCTCGTCAATCGGCGACATTTCGTTTTATTCCGCCATTCACACCCGAACGACGCCGCACGCCGGAGCGCCTTACCTTGTCGACAGAAGTGACTCGCGATAGGATTTGCCCTGCCGGCCCCTGGCGATTCGGGGAATGACGGCGGCCGCGTGAACGGGAGACGTTGGATTGGCGACAGCTGATGCAGAGGGGAGTGTCGCGCCTGCCTTTTCGGCGCCGGACACATTGTCCGCCGCCGTGGTCGCCTTCGTTCGCGACGCGATCCTCCGCGGGACCTATCCGCCCGGCTCGCCGCTCCACGAGATTCCGCTTTCGAAGCAGGTCGGCGCGTCGCGGACGATCGTCCGCGAGGCCTTGCGGAGCCTTGGCGACGCCGGGCTCGTGACGATCCATCCCCGGCGCGGAGCGTTCGTCGGCTCGATGTCGCCACGCCGGGCCCGCGAGCTTTTCACGCTGCGGGCGGTGCTCGAGGCCTTTGCCGTGCGGCTGGCATTGACCGAGGGCCGGATCCGGCACGACGAACTGGCCAGGATCGAGGCCGCGTTCGAGCAACTCCGGCACTGCCGCGAAAGCGGCGACGCCTTCGCCATGATCGAGGCGGACATGGCGTTCCACTGGGCCGTGTGCAGCCCCTGTCGACATCAGATGCTGCTGGACCAGCTCGAGAGCCTGCAGACGCAGACCCGGCAGTTCATATTCTACACCAAGTTCTATTCGTCCGATGCCGAGGGCGAGGTCGAGGCGCACATGCCGATCCTCGTGGCCGTCCGCAACTCGGCGCCGGAGCGCGCGGAGGCGGCGATGCGGGACCACATCATCAGCGCCGGCGAGCGCCTGCTCGTCACCATGCTCGAGCAGGCGGACACGGCCGAGGCGAGCGACGCCCCCGGAGGGGCGAAATGACCCGGCAACTCGCCCTGATCCACACCGTTCCCGGACTCATCTCGACCTTCGAGCCGCTGGTGCGCCAGCACCTGCCCGGGTGGACGCCCTTCAACATCGCCGACGAGAGCCTGCTGCGGATCAGCATCCGCGAGGGGGCGATGTCGAAGGCGACCGCCCGCCGCGTCGCGGGCTACGTCCTCTCGGCGGTCGACGCCGACGCCGACGCCATACTCGTCACCTGCTCCTCGATCGGCCCCGCGGTCGACGCGGCCCGCCCGTTCTGCCCGGTGCCGCTGGTGCGCGTCGACGAGGGCATGGCCGAACGGGCGCTCGCGCTGGGCGAGCGCATCGGCGTCCTCGCCACCCTGTCGACGACCCTCGATCCGACCCGCGACCTCATCCAGCGTCTTGCCGTGTCGGCCGGCCGCGCGCCGAAGGTCGTCGCGAAGGTCTGCGAAGGCGCCTTTCCGGCGCTGTCCGCGGGCGACCGCGAGCAGCACGACCGGCTGGTGGCCGACGGCATCCGGTCGCTGGCGCGGGAGGTCGACGTGATCGTCCTAGCGCAGGCGTCCATGGCGCGCGTCCTCGCCACCGACGGACCCGGCGCGATCGGTATCCCCGTCCTGTCGAGTCCGGAGCTCGGCGTGCTGAAGCTCAAATCGGTACTGGAGACGGCGCCACGGCCGGCCGCCTGACGCTTTCCATCATCGCACCAGCGGGCAGGAGCCGCGCCATGCGATCGGCGCACTGCTTTTACCGGCCTTGCGCTTGTAACGGCACGACGCCGTACCCTTGACACCGTTCCGATCTGCTGGCCTTCTGGTCTGACCACGAGGGAGCGCATGGATCTTTCTCCGATCAAGAAGTCGACGACCGTCCAGCAGGCAGCCGACCAGATCATCGCCCTGCTCCGGCGAGGCGTCTGGAAGCCGGGCGACCAGCTTCCGTCCGAGCGCGAGATGGTCGAGAAGTTCGAAGTCGGACGATCGACGGTCCGAGAGGCCCTGCAGATCCTTTCGACACTCAACGTCGTCCAGATCGTCCCCGGCCAAGGCAGCTTCATCAAGGCGGTCGGGCCCGACGACCTGTTCCGGCCGGACCTGATCAGCCTCCTCATCAACGACGCCGCGATCCTCGACGTGATCGAGGCCCGCGAGATGATCGAGCCGCAGACCATCCGCCTCACCTGCCTCCGGATCACCGATGCCGAGGCTGACGCGATCGAGCGCCTGCTCGATCACCACGAGGCGACGCTTCAGGCGGGCGGCGACGTCGCCCATGACGCGATGATGTTCCACATCATGCTGGCGGAAGCCTCGGGCAATGCCGTGGCCGCGACGTTCGTTCGCTCGCTGCTCGAGCTGCTTCAGGAACGCCGCTGGCGCGACAACCCGGAGGCGCTCAAGCAGCGCGAGCTCCGCGAGCATCGCGAGCTGCTCCGGCTGGTGCGCGCCCGCGATGGCGCGGCGGCGGCCGAATACCTCGTCCGCCACATCGTCGATTCCGCCGTGATCGACGCCTCCGCCCACGGCGGCAGGACCGCCACCGTTCACGATGCCACGGGCCACTCCGGCCGCTAGTGGAAAGAAGGGGAACCGCGATGACAGGCATGACCGAGAACACTCACCGCAAGCGCTCGCGATGGACGGCGCTGCTCTCCTCCCTCCTGCTGCTCGGCGCGGTCCAGTCCGCTCCCGTCCTGGCGGCCGACGACGATCCGGTCGACGTCACCTTCATCATCTACACTGCGGCCGGCGACCCCTTCTGGGATCCGGTCATCACCGGCGCCAGGGAGGCCGCCGATGATCGCGGCGTCAACCTCGACGTCCAGTATGCCGACAGCGACCCCGTGAAGCAGAACAACCTGCTCGAGACCGCGATCACCAACGGCGTCGACGGCATCGCGGTGGTCAACTACCTGCCGGACGCCTTTACCGAGAACATCGCCAAAGCGCGGGCAGCGGGCATCGGCGTCGTTACCTTCGACACCGACGATCCCCGCCCCGACGCCACCGAGAGCCAGGCCTACGTCGGTCAGGACTTCTTCGCCGCAGGGCAGCGCATCGCCAGGAAGATGATCGAGGCCGGCGAGCTCAAGAGCGGCGATCACGTCGTCGCGCCGGTCGAGGATCCCGACGCCTTCTACGGCGTCGAGCGCTACCGCGGCATCAAGTCGGTGCTCGACGAGGCCGGCATCACCTCCGAGCGCCTGGACGCCACGCCGACCATGGCGACGGCACTCACCCGCATCTCGCAATACCTCGTCGGCAACGACAAGACCAAGGCGATCATCGGCCTCGGCAGCGTCGTCACCGAGGTCGCCCCGCAAGCGGCGCGGGAAGCCGGAGTCGACATCGCCGTCGGCGGCTTCGACCTCAGCCCGGGCATCATCGCCGCGATCCTCGACGGCAGCATGATCGCCACCGTCGATTCCGGTGCCTACTACGAGGGCTACATGCCGGTGGTGATGCTCTACTACTTCTCGAAGTACGGCATCCCTCCGTCGAGCATCCCGATCGGCGGCACCGTGATCGACGCGAGCAATGCCGAACTGGTCAAGGAATTCGCCGGCACCTATCGCTAGGCGAAGGCCGGTGCCGACGGCCCCTGCGGCCGCCGGCGCCCTCCTCTGAGGGCGGCAGCTTCGGCTTCCGCCCTCTTTTCCAGGCCGCTCGAACAGGGACCGAAATGACCGACGTCGCCACCGATACCGCGGCTCCGGCCCCGCAGAACCGCCTCCGCCGCTGGATGCGCGAGCCGATCGCCAACATCCTCCTCCTGTTCGTGATCCTCCAGCTCGCCTGCGTCATCGCGGCGCTCATCTTCCCCGACGCGTTCCGCTACCTCAGCGGCACCAATATCGAGCTCCTGATGAAGGCGATCCCGATCCTGGGCATCGTCTCGCTCGGCGTCGGCATCCTGATGATCACCGGCGAGTACGACCTGTCGGTCGGCTCGGTCTACACCCTCTCCGGTTACATCACCGCGATCGTCTTCACTGCCGGCTATCCGGTCCCCGCCGCGATCGGCGCGGCGCTGGTGGTCGCCCTCGGGATCGGCATCGTCAACGGCATCGTCACGACCCGCGCCGGCATCCCCTCCTTCATCGCCACGATGGGGAGCATGCTGGTGGTGCGCGGCGTGGTGCGCTGGCTCTCCGAGTTCGGCTCGATCTCGTTCCGCCCGCCGACCGAGGTGGCAGCGATCTTCAACGGCTCGACGCTCGGTATCGAGGCGCCCTTCATCTGGTTCATCGGCCTGGCGATCCTGGCATGGCTGCTCCTCCACCGCAGCAAGCTCGGCAACCACATGTTCCTGGTCGGCGGCAACGAGCGCACGGCGACCGCGGTCGGCATCCGTAGCCAGCGCGTCAAGGTGGTCGCCTTCGCGATCTGCAGCATCGCCGCCGCACTCGCCGGCGTCATCTCGATCGCGCGGGTCGGCACGGCGACCCCCTCCCAAGGCGTCGGCATGGAGCTCCGGGCCATCGCCGTCTGCGTCATCGGCGGCGTGTCGCTCTCCGGCGGGCGCGGCACGGTGCTCGGCATGGTGGTCGGAGCGTGCCTCCTCTACATGGTCGAGGACGTGCTCCTCCTGCTGCGGGCGCCGGGCTTCTATCTCGATGTCTTCGTCGGCGCGATCCTCGTCGTCGCCGTGATCATCAACACCTGGATGACCCGCCGGAGCAGCAAATGAACGCGACCGCCGCCCTCCCCGACCCGGCGACGCCGCTCCTCGAGCTCCGGCGCATCTCGAAGCAGTACGGTCACGTCCAGGCGCTGTCCAACGCCGACTTCACCATCGGCCGCAACGAGATCGTCGGCCTTCTCGGCGACAACGGCGCCGGCAAGTCGACGCTGGTCAAGATCATGTCCGGCGTCGAGTTTCCCGATAGCGGGCGGATCCTCCGCGACGGACGCGAGGTCTCCATCCGCTCGCGGAAGGACTCCGAGCGGCTCGGCATCGAGACCATCTACCAGGACTCCGCCCTCGTCGGCTCGGCCTCGATCATGCGCAACTTCTTCGCCGGCCGCGAGCTGACCAAGGGCCTCGGGCTCCTCGACAAGCGCCGGATGAACGAGGTGGTCATGGACCAGCTCACCAACGTCGTCCGGATTTCCGGCATCAATTCGCCCGACATCGCCGTCGAGGCGCTCTCCGGCGGCCAGCGCCAGGCCGTGGCGATCGCCCGCGCGGTCTACTTCAAGACCGCGATGATGCTCCTCGACGAGCCGACCAGCGCGCTCTCGGTCCGCGAGACGGACAAGCTCCTCGCCCACCTCGGGGAACTGAAACAGGAGGGCGTCTCGGCGGTGTTCATCACCCACAACCTCTATCATGCCTACGAGCGCTGCGATCGGTTCACCATCCTGTCCCGCGGCAAGGTGATCCGGTACCTCGCCAAGTCGGAGACCAGCGTGAGCGAGCTCAACGACATCATCGTGAAGTACTAGGGCGAACCATGGACATGAAATCGCAGGAAGGCCGCGTCGCCATCGTGACGGGCGCCGGGCGCGGGATCGGCTTCGGCATCTCCGCTGCACTCGCAGAAGCGGGCGCCTCCGTGATCCTCGTCGACCGCGACGAGGCTGCCCTCGCCACGGCGCGCGAGCGGCTCGGCAGCCACCGTTCGGTCGTCACGGCCGCCGCCGACGTTTCCTCCTTCGCCGACATGCAACGGGTGGCGGCCACTGCCCTCGACGCTTTCGGCCGGATCGACGTCGTCTGCCCCAACGCGGCGATCTTCGACAGAGCGTCGCTGGACGAACTCGACGAGGCGCTGTGGGACCGGCTGATGGCGGTGAACCTCAAGGGCGTGTTCCTTGCCGTCAAGGCATGCCTGCCGGCGATGAAGGCGCAGCGTCACGGCCGGATCGTCGCCACCTCCTCGATCACCGGTAACCGGACCGCGATCGCCGGCATGGCCCACTACGCCGCCACCAAGGCCGGCATCAACGGCTTCATCCGGGCCGCCGCGCTGGAGCTCGCGCCCTTCGGCATCTCGGTCAATGCCGTCGAGCCCGGTCACGTGATGACCGAGGGCGCCGCACCGATGTATGACGCCGCCGCGAAGGCGGCGGTCGAGGGCTTCATACCGGCGGGTCGCTTCGCCACGCCGGCCGACATCGCCCAGGTGGTCGTGTTCCTCGCAAGCGCGCCCGCGGGCTACGTGACGGGCCAGACGCTGGTCGTCGACGGCGGCGTGACGCTCCGGGAATATCCGGTCTTCCCCGCTGCCACCGGATAGTCGGCGGTGGCCGGGCCGCGCAATGGCCTTTACCCGGCGAGCGCCGCATCGAGCCGCGCGTAGAAGCGGCTCGCAGGCGGCGATAGCTGCGCTTCGCCGCGGGCGGGGACGGAGTTCACCGTACCGTCCGGCATCGCCGCCCTGACCAACGATGCGATCACTGCGACCGCGTCGTCGTCCAGGCGCCCGCGCGACTCGAGGTCGATCAGCGGCTCGGCAAAGCGTTCCGTCGGCCCCAGCTTCCGCCTGAAGTCGCGCGAGACCGTCTCGAGACGACGCGGGATGGCGGCGTTGGCGAGACGTCGGCGGCTCCGGGCAAGGTAGGATTCCAATGAATCCCGCTCGAAGCCGTAGGCCAGCATGAGATGCAGCTGGAGTGCCGCAAGCAGCGGCGCGATCTCGTGCAGGATCGAAGCGTCGGTGATCGCCTCGGCCAGCGTCCGGTGGCCGCGTGCAAGGCCGAGGACCGCGCTCGCATCGGCGAAGGTGTTGACGAGATAGCGCTTCCGCGCGAACTGCGCGTCCACGTCCGGCACCGAGTCGATGCCAGGGATGTCCACGGGCGCGCCGATCGCGAGCTCGTTGAACGGCTCGGTGGTCACGCGGAGGCCGGACGGCCAATCGGCCGCGCAGATGCGGTCGACGACGGTCCGCGGCAGGATCAATCGCGCCCGCTGCTCGCCGGAGATGCCGGCGCCGGCGAAGGCGGCGTCGAGGACCGCGTCGACTCGCTCGACGTTCTCGCAGCCGACCACGGCCACGGCCTCCGGCATCCCGTTCCGGTTCCAGGCGGCGACGAGCGACGCGGCGACGCGGCCGAGATTCTCGCGCCGGACGGCGGTGGTGATCAGTCGCGCCGCCGCGAGCGGACCCTCCACTGCCGGGTCGCCCGGCAGGAACGCGCCGACGATCGATACCGTGGCATTCTCGCGATTCTTGCCGTCGGTCACCGCGAGCGGATAGTCGCGGGCCCGTGCCAAGGCCGCGACCAGCGCCTCGTCGGCGTCGATCATCGTCACCGACCAGCCCGCTGCCACCAGGCGCGGCACGACGAGTCCCCGGCCCAGGGCCCCGGCACCGAAATGAGCCGCCGAGCCGACAGGGTTCATCTGATATACCGATATATCATTTAAGACACAGATATCGCCGGGTTGACGTCAATATTTGACGTAATTCAATGCCTCTGTTAGATCACAGGATGGTATATCGTTCAACCTATCAGATGCACGTGACCACTTACGACAAGCTCCCGACGATCCCGATTCCCGACGCTGGCGCAGACGATGCGGTGTGCGGCTGGCAGGCCGTTGCCGACGCGATTGGTGCCGCCATCGGCCCCATGAAAGACGGCGTCGCCGTCGTCGAACTCTACCCGGGCGCAAACCGCGAGGAAATCGTCGCCGGCCTGGCGACGGGCACCGCGGAGGTGATCGATCCGGCCGAGGCGCTGAAGCCGCCGGCCGTGGTGGAGGCGATGCTCGCGCGCTTCCTCACCGAGGACCGCGTCTTCGGCTATCTCGCCCCGTTCCGGATGGCCGAATTCTTCGACCCCGAGCGCCTTGCCGTGCTCGCGGAGGGCGTGGCAGCGGCACGTACCGCCGGCCGGCAGGTCCTGGTGATCGGAACCGGCGCGGCTCTGGTTCATGACGGCGACGTGCTGGTCTATGCCGACATGCCGCGGTGGGAGATCCAGCGGCGCATGCGATCCGGCATGCCGAACTGGACGGCGGACAATCCGGACGAGGAGTTCCTGCGCAAGTACAAGCGCGGCTACTTCGTCGAGTGGCGGACCGCCGACCGCCACAAGATGGCCCTGTACGACCGGGCCGACTTCTTCCTCGACACGACCGAAGCCGGCACGCCGCGCCTGGTTCGCGGCGACGCCATGCGGGCCGCGCTCGGCGGCCTCCTCCATCGGCCGTTCCGGGTCGTGCCGTTCTTCGATCCCGGCGTCTGGGGCGGGCAATGGATGCGGGAGAAGTTCGACCTCCCCGCCGACGCGCCGAACTATGCCTGGGGCTTCGACTGCGTGCCGGAGGAGAACAGCCTCCGCCTCGCCTTCGGCGCGGTGGTCACCGAGATTCCGGCGCAGAACCTCGTGCTCCGCCATCCCGAGGCGTTGCTCGGCCCGCGCGTCCATGCCCGCTTCGGGCCTGAGTTTCCTATCCGCTTCGACCTGCTCGACACGGTCGGCGGCGGCAACCTGTCGCTGCAGGTCCATCCGGACGTCGGCACCATCCACGACGTCTTCGGGATGGCCTATACTCAGGACGAGAGCTACTACATCCTCGAAGCCGGCCCGAATGCGGCGGTCTATCTCGGTTTCCGTACCGGCACGGCGGTGTCCGACTTCACCGCTGCCATCGAGACCGCCCAGGCCGGCGGCCCGCATCCCGACATCGAGCGCTACGTCAACCGCTTCCCGGCGAGGAAGCACGACCACTTCTCGATTCCCTCCGGAACGGTGCACTGCTCGGGAAGCGACTGCGTCGTGCTCGAGATCAGCGCCACGCCGTTCATCTTCACCTTCAAGCTCTGGGACTGGGGACGCCTCGGGCTCGACGGGAAGCCGCGTCCCGTCCACCTCGAGCACGGTCGCCGCGTCCTCCGTCCCGAGCGCGACACCGCGTGGGTGGAGGAGAACCTGATCGGCCAGGTGGCGCCGCTCGCGGACGGCGACGGCTGGCGCGAGGAGCGGACCGGCCTGCACCCGCTGGAGTTCATCGAGACCCGCCGCCACTGGTTCACCGCGCCGGTCGAGCACGACACCGCCGGCTCGGTCCACGTCGTCAATCTCGTCGCGGGGATTCGCGCCGTGGTCGAGAGCCCCACCGACGCCTTTGCCCCCTTCGCGGTCAACTATGCCGAGACCTTCATCGTGCCCGCGGCGGTCGGCGTCTATCGCATCCGGCCCGATGGTCCCGGCGAGCATGCGACGCTGCGCGCCTCCGTCCGGATCTGAACGGGCTTTCCCGGAGCGGCATTCCGCAGCAACATCCCGGCTTCGCTGCAGCGAGCAGGAGAAGGCGGTGATACCGGCATGAAGGAGCGGATGAACATCAACCACGTCGCCGAGGCGGCCGGCGTCTCGCGGGCCACGGTCTCGCAGGTACTCCGTGGCTCGGGGCGGATCTCGGCCGAGACCCGGCAGCGCGTGATCAAGGTGATCAATGAGATCGGCTACATCTACAACCGCGCTGCGGCCAACCTCCGTGCCGGACACTCCGATACCGTCGGCATCGCCATCGAGAGCTTCTCCAACCCCTTCTTCGCCGAGCTCACCGCCGGTGCGGTCCGCGTGCTCGAAGGCGCCGGGTTCTTCCCGACCCTGGTCGAGGTCGAGGACAACGCCCAGCGCCAATCGCGCTTCCTTACCATGCTCCGTGAGAACATGATGGCCGGGGCGATCCTCTGTCCGACCCGCCACATGTCGGGGAAGGCGATCGCGGATTGGCAGAAACACGCCCCGCCGACCGTCGGCCTCCTCAGGAAGGGCATCCACGAATCGTTCGACCACGTCGGCGTGGACAACGCCGTCGGCGGCGCCGAGGCGGCGCGCCACCTGGTGTCCCTCGGGCACCGGACGATCGGCTTCATCGGCGGCAATCCCGGCTCCCAGTCGCGCGAGGAGCGTCTCGCCGGCTGGCGGAGCGCGCTCGTCTCCTCCGGCCTCCATCCCGACGACGCCTGGATCGAGCCGACCGAATCGACCATCGCCGCCGGGTCCGAAGGCATCCGCCGGCTGATGGCGCGTGCGCCGCTGACCGCCGTCGTCTGCCACCAGGACATCGTCGCCTTCGGCGTCACCATCGGCCTCCGCCAGCTCGGCCTCGTGCCCGGCCGCGAAGTCTCCGTGGTCGGGTTCGACGACATCTCGAGCGCCAAGGACTGGGACCCGCCGCTCACCACCATGTCGGTCACCCCCGGCACGCTGGGCGCCGAGGCGGCGCGGATGCTCCTGAAGCGCATCGAGGAGCCGGAGGCGGCGTTGCAGTCGATCACCATCCGCCCACGGCTGGTCCCGCGGGCCTCGACCGCGCCTCTCGGCGAAGGCGCCATGCCGAGGACCGCATGACGCTCCGGCATTACGTCGACTGGGTCTGCGAGGCGCTTCCGGTGTGGCAGGAGCGTGCGCTCGATCCCGCGACGGGCCTGTTCCGCGAGCGGCTGCAGTTCGACGGCACGCCCGACATGACCGCCGACATCCGCCTCCGCACGCACATGCGGCAGGCCTATGTGTTCGCGCATGCGGCGGTGCTCGGGTTGCTGCCGCGCGATCAGGCGCTCGCCACCGCGACGGCGGCCATGCGGAGCATCCGCGCCCGCGCCTGGGCGCCGGACGGCGTTCCGGGCTGGATCCATCGCCTCGACCACGCAGGCCGGGTCGTCGACGGACACCGCGATCTCTACGACCATGCCTTCGCGCTCCATGCGCTCGCCTGGATGGCCGAGGCGACCGGCGATGCGACCTACCGCACCTGGGCCGACGACACGCTCGCGGCGATCGATACGCTGATGGCGGCGCCGGCCGGCGGCTGGGCGGAGAGTGACCGCCATGAACTGCCGCGGCGGCAGAACCCGCACATGCATCTCCTCGAGGCGTGCCTCGCCCTCTACGAGACATCGGGCGAGCCGCGCTATCTCGCGCGGGCCGCCGAGATCGTCGGCCTGTTCCGCGCCCGCTTCTTCGACGAGGAGATCGGCA
>JBIQKL010000010.1:49584-55811 GCA_044506555.1 Hyphomicrobiales bacterium
GCCGCCGAGATCGTCGGCCTGTTCCGCGCCCGCTTCTTCGACGAGGAGATCGGCACACTCCGCGAGTTCTTCGGCCCCCGGTGGGAGACCGGCGACGCATACCGCTCGGAGCGCCTCGATCCGGGCCACATGATGGAGTGGGTGTGGCTGCTCCGGCGCTACGAGCGCGCCGCCGCCCAGCCCGTCGCCAGGCATGCGGCGCTGCTGTTCGCCGCCGCTGAACGGATCGGCACCACCGGCGACGGCTTCCTGTTGGATGAGGTCGACCCGGTCGGCCGGCCGGTGAGCGACGGCTGCCGCCTCTGGCCGCAGACCGAATACCTCAAGGCGTGCCTCGTCGAGTTCGAGGCGGGTGGCGATCGCACCTACCTCGCCAAGGCCGACGCGATGTGCGGCCGCATCGCCGCGACCTATTTCAAGGGATCGCCGCCGGGCCTCTGGATCGACCGTTTCGATCTCTCCGGCAACGTCGCGGTCGACCACGTCCCCGCCAGCATCCTCTACCACCTGCTGGCGCCGGTGGTGGAATACCTGCGGCTGGGGCCGCGCCTGCCCTAGCCGTTCATGGCGGTGCGGACCGACGACAGCGCCGCATAGGCGGCGTCGAAGCCGCGCCGGGCGCGCGCGAGCCGAGGGTCCATCTCGCCCGGCGGTTCGACGTCCCGGCCCAGCTCGACCCAGCGTCCGGTGTCCTCCGGCGTGGCGATACCGAGCGCCAGCGCACCGAGCATCGCAGCGCCGCGGACCGTCGTCGCGGCGCCTTCAGCCACCGGAGCCACCGGCATGCCGAGAATCTCGGCCAGCAGCCGCCGCACCGGCGCGCTCTCCGAGATGCCGCCGACGATCGCGAGCGGTGGCCGCGCACCGCCGGCGGCACGGAACACATCGAGGATCTGGCGGAGCTCGAAGCCGATGCCCTCGATCGTCGCGCGCACGAAATGGGCCGGCCCGTGGCTCGGATCGATCCCGAGCAGCGCGCCGCGGATTGCGGGGTCCCACAACGGTGCCCGTTCGCCGTGCAGGTAGGGGACGAACAGGAGGCCCTCCGCACCCGGCGGGACGGAGTCGAGATCGGCGGCGAGCGTATCGCGCCAGGCGGCGGTGCCGGCGACCCGGCGCGCCAGCCAGTCGAGCACGTTGCCGCAGTTCTGCGTCGACCCGGTCACGGCATAGAGGCCGGGGAGGACGTGGCGGTAGCTGATCAGCCGCCGTCCCGGATCGGACGAGGGACGCTCCGCGATCTCCGAGATCCACGCGCTGGTGCCGAGGCAGGCATAGATCCGCCCCGCGACCGATGCGCCGACGCCGAGCGCCGTCACCGGACCGTCGCCGCCGCCGAGCACCACCGGCAGCCCCTCCGGCAGGCCCGACCAGGCAGCCGGCGCCGTGACGCGGCCGACCACCGAGGCCGAGGGACGGATATCGGGCAACAGCCCGGGCGCGACGCCGGCAAGCGCCATGAGCCGCTCGTCCCATCGGTCGCGGGCGATGTCCATGAATCCGGTGCAGGATGCATCCGACGGATCGACCGCCGCGACCCCGGTGAGCCGGGCGATGATGAAGTCCTTGGGCTGGAGCAGCGCCTGCACGCGCCGGAGGTTTTCGGGCTCGTGACGGGCCAGCCACAGCGCCTTGGCCGAGGGATAGGTCGCCGCCGGCGGGCTTCCCACGAGGTCGAAATACGTCTCGCGACCCGTCTCCGTCTCGATCGCCGCGGCCTCGGCGGTGGCGCGCGTGTCGGACCAGATCATCGCCGGGCGGACCGCGGAGCCGTCCGCCGCCATCAGGACGACGGCCGACATCTGGCCGGTGAAGGCGATCGCCTCGGCCTCTGCGACATGGCCTGCCGCAGCGAGCTCGGCGACCGCGCCGGCGAGGGCACGGAGCCAGTCCCCGGGGTCCTGTTCGGTCCAGCCGGGCCGCGGCGTCGTCGTCGGATAGGGGCGCTGGGCGGCTGCGCGCATCCTGCCGTCGGCGCCGAACGCGGCGAGCTTGAGGCTCGACGTGCCCACGTCGCAGGCGAGGATGACGCTCACTTCACCGCACCCATCGCGAGGCCGCGGACCAGGTAGCGCTGGAGGACGAGCACCAGCACCACGATCGGGGTGATCGCGAGCAGGCCCGCCGCCGACAGCTTGCCCCAGTCGACGGCGAGGAACCCGACATACTCGGTGCCCATGAACAGCGGCAGCGTCTTCACCTTGGAGCTGGTCAGCGTGAGCGCGAAGAACAGGTCGTTCCAGGACAGGATGAAGCTCAGCGCCGCGACTGTCACCAGCCCCGGCACGGCCACCGGCAGGATGATCGAGACGAAGATGCGCGGCAGCGACACGCCGTCGACCATCGCCGCCTCCTCGAGCGCTTGCGGCAGGCCCTCGAAGAAGCCGCGCATGACCCAGACGATCACCGCGAGCACGATGAGGATGTGCGCGAGGACGAGGCCGACATGGGTGTCGAGGATGCCGAGCTGCCGGTACACCTGGACCAGCGGCGCGATGACCACGATCGCCGGCAGCATCTTGGTGGACAGGATGAAGTGGCTGATCTCCTCGTTGCCCGGCACCGGAAGCCGCGCCAGCGCGTAGGCGAAGGGCACGCCGAGGACGAGGCCGATGCCGACCGAGGAGACCGCGACGATCAGGCTGCCGAGGAACGCCTCCTGGAACCCGCGGGAGGTGAGCACCGCGACATAGTTGTCGAACGTCGGCGAGAACAGGAACTTGGGCGGGATGGCGATCGCATCGATCGGGCTCTTCAGCGACTGGAGGATCATCCATGCGATCGGCGCCATGAACACCACGACGCAGAACCCCAGCCAGAGATAGGCGAAGACCCTGGAGCGGACGGGCGTGGTCATCGCTAGGCGTTCCTCTGGTCGAGCAGGCGCCCGACGAAGCGGGTGGAGACCATGGTGACGACGAGGAGCAGGATGCCGATCGCCGCCATCGTATGCGGCTTGTAGAAGCGGAAGCCCTCCATGAAGGCGCGGATGATCAGCGTCTCGGTGGCGCGGCCCGGTCCGCCCTGGGTGACGATGTAGATCGTGTCGAAGGCCTTGAAGGCGTCCATGAAGCGAAACACGGTGGTGATGATCACGATGTTCTTGAGCATCGGCAGCGAGACGTAGAACAGCTCCTGAAGGCCGCTGGCGCCGTCGACCCGCGCCGCCTCCCGCTGCTCCGAGGACAGCGAGCGGAAGCCGGCATGGAGGATCACGAAGCAGAACGGCGTCCACTGCCAGACGTCGATGAGGACGACGGTGAGGAGCGCCGTGGTGGTGTCGGTCGCCCAGCCGGGCCCGGCGATGCCGAGCATCAGGAGCGTCTGGTTGACCACGCCGAGCGCCGGGTTGAGCATCATCCCGAAGGTGAGGCCCGAGACCACCGGCATGATCGCCAGCGGCAGCATGAACAGCGACACCAGCCAGCGGCGGCCGACCTCGATGAAGTCCATGGCGTAAGCCATGGAGAAGCCCAGCACCAAACTGAGGACGGTCGAGGCGAGGGTGAACACGGCCGTGTTGCCGAGCACCTGGACGAAGCCGGGCTGGGTGACGACGGCGGCGAAATTGGCGACGCCGAAGGTGCCCTCGGGCGAGCGCAGCGCGAGGAGAACGGTGCTGACCAGCGGGTAGATGAGCAGCGCCAGGAGCGCGACGGTGAGCGGCGCCGTGAACAGGACGGCGAAGCGGCGGCTGCCGATCATGGGGAATCTTGCTCCTGAAGCGGGCGTCCTGCCCTCAGCGGCCGCATCAGGAAAGGTGTCCCGGCGGCCGGGAGGCAGCCGCCGGGACGATCCTCGCGGTCTACTGGCCGAGGATCTTGTTCCATGCCTCCTGCACGCCGTCGAGGGCGACGTCGGCGGTCTGGTTGCCGAGGATCACTTCCTGGACCGCAGCGCGGAGCGGATCCATCAACTCGTAGAACTGTTCGACCGCCGGCGGAATGACGGCCGTCGACAGCGTCGTCGAGACCGAGTCGAGGAACTGCTCCGGGAACTTCTCCGGCAGGCCCTCGACCTTCCAGGCCGAGACCCGCGACCCGAGTACCCCGTCGAGCGCGAGTGCGGCCTGCACCGGCTTCGAGGTCGCCCACTGGATGAACAGCCAGGCGGCTTCCTTCTTCTGCGACGACTCGGCCATGGAGATCGACCAGTAGTGCGAGTTGCCGTGGGCTCCGCCCGGTCCGGCGGGGAACGGCGCGACGCCGACCTTGCCGACGACGGTCGAGACCGCCGGATCCTCGAGGCGGCCGAACACGACCGACGAATCGAGGAACATCGCCGCCTGCCCGGAGAGCATGGCGGTGTTGATCTCGTCCCAGTCCGAGTTGGTGATGCCGGGCGGGGCATACTGCGCGAGCTCGGCGTAGGTCTCCACCGCCGCCTTCGACTCGGCGCTGCCGATGACCGGCTTGTGGTCGGCGTCGAGGTAGTTGCCGCCGTACGACCGCACCACGCCGTAGAGCGGCCACCAGTTGGCGGCGCCGCCGCGGAGCGTGATGGGATAGACGCCGCCGCCCTTCTCCTTGATGGCGGCGCAGGCGGCGAGCAGTTCGTCGAAGGTCGACGGGACGGCGACGCCGGACGCCTCGAGCACGTCGGTCCGGAAGACCAGCACCTGCGCCTCGGAGGTGATCGCCACGCGGTCCGAATAGGAGCCGCCGATGGTCGCGATCTCGCGGGCGCCGGGGAAGAAATCCTCCCAGTCGTACCAGGCGGGATCGGTCAGCTTCGGGTCGGTGAGGAAACCGTCGAGCGAGGCGGTCCACTTCTCCTTCTGGAACTTCGGCGCCTCATAGAACTGGGTCATGAAGACGTCGAAGGCGAAGGATCCGGCGGTGAGGTCCGCCGAGACCTTGGTGATGAACTGCTGCTCGGGCAGCTTGGTGACGTTGACCCGGATGCCGGTCAGCGCCTCGAACTCGGGGATCAGCGGCTCGAGCGACTCCTGCCAGGGATGGCGCGAGAGGAGGATGTCGATCTCGGTCCCGTCGAACTGCTTCCAGTCGATCTTCGCGTCCGAGGCCGCCTGGGCGAAGGCGTTGACGAGAAAGCCTGGTACGGCGAGAACGCCGGCGGCGAGCGCCGTCGTCACGAGGAACTTCCTGCGGTTCATTCGATCCTCCCGAGATAGAACGTTATACCTCTGCATTCCCATGCTGAGCGTATGTACTCCAGTAGCATGCGAGCGCGGAAGGTAGAACGATATATCTGCGCCGCCCACGTGTCAAACGCGACCGTCGCGCGGATCCGCAAACGTGAGGAGCCGATGGACGTCGGTCATGCACGACGGCAAGCGCATGATAAGAGGTGGCTGACCCCGTGTCGTGCCGATCGGAAGGAGAGTTCATCTCGACATGCTGATTGCTTTTCTCGAGCCGCAGTCGGAGCCGGTCCGGGCGATGATCGCACGCCTCGCGCCGGCGGAAATGGCGTTCCTCTTCGCCCGGACCCGCGATGCCGCCGAGCACGCTTCGCTGATCGCCCAGGCCGACTACGCGATCGCATGGTCGTCACCGGTCACGGCGGCGATGATCGCCGGCGCCCCCAGGCTCAAGCTGATCCAGCGGTGGGGCGTCGGGGTCGACCGAATAGATCTCGACGCGGCGCGGCAGCGCGGCGTGGCGGTCGCCGTCACCACCGGCACGCCGGCCATCTATGTCGCCGAACTGACCGTGGCGCTGATGCTGGCAACCTTGCGGCGGATCGTGTTTTCGGACGAAAGCGTACGCCGAGGCGATTGGCCGAAGGAAGAGCTCCACCGCACCGCCGCGAGCCTGGTGCGCAAGCAGGTCGGCCTCATCGGCCTCGGCAATATCGGCCGGGCAGTCGGCGGTCTGCTCCGAGGCTTCGATTGCCGGATCGTCTATCACAGCCGCACGCGTCACCGCGACGCCGAGGCAGAGGGCCTCATCTACACCGACCTCAACGAGTTGTTGGCGACGTCGGACGTCGTCTCGCTGCACTGTCCGTTGACCGACGAAACGCGGAACCTCATCGGCCACGACGCTCTTGCGCGGATGAAGCCGTCGGCGGTCCTGATAAACGTCGCGCGCGCCGGCCTCGTGGTCGAGCCGGCCCTCATCGATGCGCTCGCTCATGGCAAGATCGCCGCAGCCGGTATCGATGTCTTCCCGGAAGAGCCGCCGCCGCCCGGCCATCCCTTGCTCAAGTTCTCGAATGTCGTGTTGACGCCGCATGCGGGCGGCAGCGTTCAGGACAACGTC
>JBIQKL010000010.1:55911-57872 GCA_044506555.1 Hyphomicrobiales bacterium
CAAGCGCCGATCGTGCGCTACGGGGCGGGCGTCTTCGAGGGGATCCGCGGCTACTGGTCAGAGAAACGCAAGGACATCCTCATCTTCCGTCTCCGGGAGCATTTGCGGCGGCTGGCCCGCTCCATGGAGATCATGCGCTTCGATCACCGGCTGAGCGACGAGATGTTCCATAGGGGCCTGATCGACGTCATCGATGCCAACAAGTTTGCCGAGAACATCCACATCCGCCTGATCGCTTTCGTCGACGGCGATGGCAGCCAATGGGCGACCGGGCCGATCGGATGGTCGATCGCGGCCCTGCCGGCACCGCAACGCGAGCAGGTGCGCGCCGGTATCCACTGCGGCATTTCCTCCTGGCAGCGCATCAACGACAACGCGATGCCGCCGCGCGCCAAGGTGTGCGCCAACTACAACAACGGTCGCCTCGCCGGCATCCAGGGCACGCTCGACGGCTACCAGAACGTCCTTCTGCTCACGCAGCACGGCCATATCGCCGAGTCGCCGATGTCGTGCTTCTTCATGGTCCGCGACGGCGTGCTCGTCACCCCGCTCGCGACGGATGCAATCCTCGAGGGAATCACCCGCGAGACGGTGATCCAGATCGCGCGCGACATCCTCAAGGTCGAGGTGGTCGAGCGCAGCATCGAGCGCACCGAGGCCTATTGCGCGGACGAGGCATTTCTATGCGGTTCCGGTCAGGAGATCGTCCCCATCCTCAGCATCGACCGGCACCCTCTCGGCGATGGGGCGATCGGCGAACTGACCCGTAAGCTGCAGGAGGTCTATTTCAGCGTGGTGCGCGGCGAGACCCCGGGCTATGAGCACTGGCTGACACCCGTGTTCGACGCCAAGGGCGGACTCAAGGGCCGGAACTGAACCGGTGGCCGCACCGCCGCACGCGACCTCGCTTGCTCTTTTTCGTAGCGACAATGTCGCCGGCGTCCCGCCGGAAATGCTCGCGGCGCTTCGGTCGGTCGCCGAGGGTGACTCCCCCGCCTATGGCGACGACGCAGTCACCGCCGGGCTGACGACGACCTTCGCCGAGCTCTTCGGACGGGAATGCACCGTAGTGCCGGTGGGCACCGGCACCGCCGCAAACGCCTTCGCGCTTTCGCTCCTCGCCGGGCCGCTCGATACCGTGGTCTGCCATGAGCGGGCGCATGTGACGACATCGGAAAGCGGTGCCTTCGAGATGTTCAGCGGCGGCGCCAAGCTCATCGGCCTGGCCGGCGAGAACGCACGTCTGACGCCGGCCGGCGTCCGGAGCTTTCTCGACGTTCCGGGCAGTCTCACGCCGAGTGCGCTGACGCTCACGCAGGGCACGGAGCACGGCACGCTCTACCGGATCGACGAGATCACCGCGCTGGCGGAACTGGCGCGAGAGCGGGGCATGCGCGTCCATATGGACGGCGCGCGATTCACCAATGCACTGGTGGCGCTCGGCGTTTCGCCGGCCGACATGACGTGGCGTGCCGGCGTCGACGTCCTCACTTTCGGCGCCACGAAGAACGGCACGATGAACGCGGAAGCGATCGTGATCTTCGATGAGACCCTGTCGACCCGCCTCAAGGCGCGGCAGCGGCGCAGCGGCCAGCTCTATTCGAAGATGCGCTTCCTGTCGGCGCAGCTCGAGGCGTATCTTGCGAACGACCTGTGGCTTTCCAATGCCCGGCGCGCCAACGCGGCCGCGCGGCGGCTGGCCGATGGGCTTGCCGCCATCGGCGGCTTCGAGATTCTCTTTCCGGTCGAGATCAATCTCATCTTCGTGCGCATCGCGGAGGACGCACTGGCGGCGCTCAACGACGCCGGCATCCGCCTTCACCCCAATCCGCTGCCCGGCATTGCCGGGAACGTCTTCCGGCTGGTGACGTCGTTCACCACGACCGACGAACGGATCGACGGCTTTCTTGCCGCTTGCGGGCGGATCAGCCGATAGCGGTTGCGCCCGCGCGCCTCGCTAG
>JBIQKL010000121.1:0-6379 GCA_044506555.1 Hyphomicrobiales bacterium
CTGACCCCCAGATTCGTAGTCTGGTGCTCTATCCAGCTGAGCTACGGGCGCCCGTCCGGGCACGGCGGCCACGGTGGGCGCATAGCTAATGAATCGCGGCCGCGAATGCAAGCGCAGCGGCAGGACTACAGCCCGCCACGACACACGGCGCAGCCGCTACCCGGCACCTCCGCGGTGACTCAGGCGCTCCGCGGGGCACCGCGGTCGGGGATCGTCACCTCGAAGCGCGCGCCCGGACCGGCCCGCTCGACCAGCGCGATGCCGCCGCCATGGGCGCGGGCGAGCTCGGCGGCGATCGCCAGGCCAAGTCCCGTCCCGCCCGGACGGGCGCCGCCCTGGAAGGCCTGGAAGAGATGGGTCCGGGCCCGCTCGGGCACGCCGGGGCCGGTATCCTCGACCGCGATCACCACGCGTCCGGCCTCGCGCCGCGCACCGATCGTCAGGCGCCGCACCAGCGCCGGATTCTGGTCGCCGCCGTCGAGCGCCTGCACCGCGTTCCGCGCCAGGTTGTTGAGGATGCGGTAGAGCTGATCGGGGTCGGCATCGACCTCGAGGCCGTCCGGCACGGCGTTCTCGAAGGCGATCGCGGGATGGTCGACCAGGCCGAGGCTGTCGGCGACCTCTTCGACCAGGCGGTCGAGCCGCACCAGCCGGCGGGCGGGAGGCGCCTCCCGCGCCCGCCCGTAGGCGAGCGTCGACTGGGTGAAGGCGATGGCGCGGTCGAGCGCCGCGATCAGCTTCGGCGCGAAGCGCTGCACCATCGGGTCCGGGAGGCTGCCGATCCGGTCGGAGAAGAGCTGTGCGGAGGCCAGCATGTTGCGGAGATCGTGGTTGATCTTCGATACCGCCAGCCCGAGATCCGCCAGATGACGCTGCTCGGCGAGCGTCGACTGCAGGTCGCGCTGCATCGCCGCCAGATGATGCTCGGCAATGCCGAGCTCGTCGCCGCGACCGCTCGGAACGATCACCCGCCGCTGGTCCTGCGGGTCGGCGGCGAAGCCTTCCATGTTCTGCGATATGCGCCGGATCGGCCGGACGAACATCCGGTTGACGGCGACGAACAGCAGCACGGCGAGGATCAGCGACACCGCGGCCCAGAGCCACAGGACCCCGGCCGAATAGCGCAGCATCGCGGCGCGAAGCGGCGCGTCGCCGATGACCAGCTCGATCTCGGCACCGGAATAGGAGCTGCCGACGACCCGGACCATGCGCTCCTGCGGCATGAGGAGCGTGCGGAACGCCTCGATCACGTCCTCGCTCGGCTCCACCGTCCGGAGGTCGACGACGGCATCGACCGCGGGCGGCATCTCCACCGCCGCGATCAGGCGGCTCACGTCGCCGCTCCGGATGGCGATCGCGGTCGCCCCCACCGCCTTGAGCAATTCGTCCTGGATATCGCGCGGGACGTCGGCCTGGTCGGGGGCCGCCAGCACCACCGCCGCCGTGTCGGCCATCGCCAGCCGGTCCGTCAGCCAGGTGACGCGATAATTGGCGATGCGCGGGACATAGATGAGGATGGCGCTGACCAGTGCGAAGGCGACCGTCAGGATCAGAAGCTTCCACGACAGGCCGAGGCGCCGGCGGGGCGGCGCGACCGTCGCCGTCGTCGGCCCGAGCTCGGCGATGGCGGGATCGTGTTCCATGCGCTAGCCGGAGCGCCTGAGGAAAGCGAAGCCGCTTCGCGGCGCCGGAGCGCGGCCCGGACCGTCGAAGGCGACGGCGACGCGATGGACGATTTCGGCGCGGCTCGGATAAGGCACCGGCAGCGTGCGGAGCCCCGGGACGTCGATGCCGGCGGAGATGGCGAGCGAGAACAGGGCGACCAGTTCCCCTGCCCCGCGTCCGATCACGGCGGCGCCGAGGATGCGGCCGCGCTCGGTCGCGACGACCTTGACGAAGCCAGCGGCGGCGCGCTCCACCTGGGCGAGGACGTTCTCCGCCATGGGAACGCGGAGCACCCGCACCAGCCGATGCCGGGCCCGCGCCTCGGCCTCGTCGAGCCCGACCCGGGCGAAACCGGGATCGGTGAACGCGACGAAGGGCACGCCGGCCTCGGCGTCGGCGGGGCCGCGCCGGCGGGTGATGGCGGCAAGGACCGCAGCGGCATGATGCTCGGCCCGGTTGACCGAGGCCGGCCCGGCGACGGCGTCGCCGATGGCGAAGATGCGCTTGTTGGTGGTGCGGAGTCGCCGGTCCACGGCGATGCCGGCGGGACCATGCTCGACGCCGGCGGCCTCGAGACCGAGTCCGTAGATATTGGGTCCGCGCGCCGGCACGACGAGAAGGTGCGAGCCGTCGACCACCGTCTCCTCGCCGTCGTCGCGGACGGTGACCCGCACGCCGCCCTTCCGCCGCGCGAACCCGACGATGCCGGCGCGCTCGCGAATGCCGATCCCCTCGGCGCGGAGGCGCTCCAGGAGGGGCGCCACGAGCTCGGGATCCTCGCCGTCGAATGCGGGGCCGGAATCGATGACGCCGGCATCGATGCCGAGGCGGTTGAGCCCCTGCGCCAGTTCGAGGGCGCGCGGGCCTGCACCGAGAACGATGAGATGCGCCGGCTTCCGCCCGGCATCCAGCACGGAGGCGATATCGACCGTCTCGATGCCGTCGAGGCCCTCATGGCGCGGCAGGATCGGGACCGATCCGGTGGCGATGACGAAGTGGCGCGCCCGGATCGTCGTCTCGCCGGCAAGCACCGTGCGCCGGTCGGCAAAGCCGGCCGTGGCCCGTATCACCTTCACGCCGAAGGCTTCGAGGCGCTCCGCCGCGACGTTCGCGGCCACCGCCGCCACCGCCGTCTGCACGTGCTCCTGCACTTTCGCCATGTTGACCTGGAGCGGCGCGCCGGTCACCCCGAAGGCCGGCCCGCGCCGCAGCGCCTCGTTGAGATCCGCCGCAGCGAGGAGCGCCTTGGTCGGCACGCCGCCTTCGCGGAGGTTGGCGCCGCCGAGCGCCGTCTTCTCGACCAGCACGACAGGCAGACCCTGGTTGGCGGCGGCGATCGAGAGCGCGATGCCACCGGGTCCGCCGCCGATGACGCAGATTTCCGGTACAAGTTGGTCTGCCATGGCCCCTGTCTAGCGACGCTCCGGCGCGATTGGTAGATGCGAAGCGCCCCGGCTGTGACAGCCGTCACGGACCGAACCGGCGGCGACCGATGCCGGCCCGCCCGCGTTGACTCGATTCGGACCCGTCCTTATAAGCCCGCCTAACCTAGGCTATTCTTGAGAAGACCTCTGAGATGAAGCGCACTTATCAGCCCAGCAAGCTCGTCCGCAAGCGCCGGCACGGCTTCCGTGCCCGCATGGCGACCGTGGGCGGCCGCAAGGTGATCAACGCACGGCGCGCCCGCGGCCGCAAGAAGCTGTCCGCCTGAGCGGAAGCGACGAGGCACCGCGACGCGTGGAGCGGCTCCGGCGCCGGAGCGAGTTCCGCGCGGTGGCGCGAGGCCGCAAGGTGACGCGTCCGGGCTTCGTCCTCCAGGCGCTGCCGTCGGCGGAAAGTGCCCGTGGGCCGCGGTTCGGTTTCACGGTGACCAAGAAAACCGGCAACGCCGTGGTGCGCAACCGCATCCGGCGCCGGCTTCGGGAAGCGGTGCGGTTGTCGGCCGCAGATGTCGCCGCCCCCGGGGTGGATTACGTCTTGATTGGCCGCCGCGCCGCCCTGACCCTTCCATTCGATCGGCTCGTTGACGATCTGAGGTCCGGGTTGGGCGCCATCGGACGGCGTGACAGGGATGCCGGAGACAGATCCGCGACATGATGGACAACAAGAACCTCCTCCTCGCTATCGGCCTGTCGCTCGCGATCCTGGTCGGCTGGCAGTATTTCTTCGCCCCAACCCCGCCGCAGCAGCCCCCGGTGGCCGAGGCGCCGCTCAATCCCGACGGCACGCCGGCCCAGCCACCGGCGAGCACCGTCGACGGCGGCACCATGCCGGCGCCGACCGGTACCGAACCGGCGGGCCTCAGCCGCGAGGCGGCGCTCGCCCTCTCGCCGCGGGTGCCGATCCGCACCGAGCGCGTCACCGGCTCGATCAACCTGATCGGCGCCCGGCTCGACGACCTCCGCCTCAACGACTTCCACGAGACCGTCGACGACAGCAGCCCGACGATCATCCTGCTCTCGCCGGTCGGAGCCCCGCACGGCTATTTCGCCGAGTTCGGCTGGATCGGGGACGGCAGCGGTGCCGACGGCCCGGGACCCGACACGCGCTGGACCGTTCCCGCCTCGGCGGAGCTTACCGTCGATACCCCGGTCACGCTCACCTACGACAACGGCCAGGGCCTCGTCTTCTCGCGCACCATCGCCATCGACGAGAACTTCATGTTCACCGTCACCGACGCCGTCGCCAATTCGGGCGCCGCGCCGGTGAGCATCACGCCCTATGGCCGCGTCACGCGCCTCGGCGAGCCGGAGAACCACGGCTGGTACATCCTGCATGAGGGCCTGATCGGCGTGTTCGGCGAGAGCGGGCTCGAGGAGGTCGATTACGGCGACCTCGAGGACGGACCGAAGACCATGGATCCGGTCAGCCGCGGCTGGCTCGGCATCACGGACAAGTACTGGGCTGCGGCGATGATTCCGCCGCGCGATGCCGAATTCACGGGCCGGTTCGTACGTACAGACGATCCCTCGATCCGCTACCAGGCCGACTATCGCGGCACGGCCGAGACGGTCCCTGCCGGCAGCAGCGTCGAGACCACGACCCAGCTCTTCGCCGGCGCCAAGCAGGTGTCGGTGGTCGGCCTTAACTGGCTGTTCGTCACCGTCGACGGCTATGCCCAGAAGTACGACATCGAAGGCTTCGAACTGCTGATCGACTGGGGCTGGTTCTACTTCATCACCCAGCCGATGTTCCTGGTCATCGACTGGCTGTTCCGGGTGTTCGGCAATTTCGGCGTCGCCATCCTCCTCGTGACCGTCATCGTCAAGGCGATCTTCTTCCCGCTCGCCAACAAGTCCTACAAGTCGATGAGCGCGATGAAGAAGGTGCAGCCGCAGATGACGGAGCTGCGCGAGCAGTACAAGGACGACAAGGTCAAGCAGCAGCAAGCCTTGATGGAGTTGTACAAGAAGGAGAAGATCAACCCGCTCGCCGGCTGCTGGCCGGTCGCGGTGCAGATTCCGGTCTTCTTCGCGCTCTACAAGGTGCTGTTCGTCACCATCGAGATGCGGCATGCGCCGTTCTTCGGGTGGATCCAGGACCTCTCCGCACCCGACCCGACGACCATCTTCAACCTGTTCGGCCTGATCCCGTGGACGCCGCCGCATATCCTCATGCTCGGCATCTGGCCGCTGATCATGGGCGTGACGATGTTCATCCAGATGCGGCTCAACCCGACGCCGCCGGATCCGGCCCAGCGGATGATCTTCACCTGGATGCCGGTGATCTTCACCTTCATGCTGGCGAGCTTCCCGGCCGGCCTGGTCATCTACTGGGCTTGGAACAACACGCTGTCGGTGCTCCAGCAGTATACGATCATGCGCCGGCAGGGCGTCGAGGTGAACCTCCTCGGCAACATCATGGACACCTTCCGCAAGCCACCGCCAAAGCCGGAGACGCCCGCTCCGGCCGCCAAGGCGTTGCCGGCCGCGAACGACGACGACGATGCGGCGGACGGCGGCGACGAGAAGGCGGCGGCCCGCAAGCCGCCGGCGAAGAAGCCCCCCAAATCGCGGAAATCGAGCGGCAAGCCGAAGAACGCCAGCGCCTGACGGCGAGGAGGCCGGCTATGCCGCCCGACGCGGACAGGCCCAACGACGAGGCGGCGCTCGAGACCGGGCGCCTCGCCTTCGCGCGGCCGTGGCGCTTCCTGATGGGCGTCTCCTCGATCGCTGGCCTGCCGCCTGCCGACGGCATCGAGGTCGCCTTCGCGGGGCGCTCCAATGTCGGAAAGTCTTCGCTGCTCAACGCGTTGACCGGCCGGAACACGCTGGCCCGCACCTCCAACACGCCGGGCCGCACCCAGGAGCTCAACTACTTCACCGCCGACGAGGGCATCGTCATCGTCGACATGCCGGGCTACGGCTATGCGCGAGCCCCGAAGAAGCAGGTGAAGGACTGGACCCGACTGGTCTTCGACTTCCTCCGCGGCCGTGCCAACCTCCGCCGCGTCTACGTGCTGGTCGACGCCCGCCACGGCCTGAAGGCCAACGACCGCGAGGCGCTCGACGTGCTCGACAAGGCGGCCGTGTCGTACCAGGTGGTGCTCACCAAGTGCGACAAGGAGCGGCCTGACGCGCTCGCCAGGGTGGTCGCCGAGACGGCGGCCGCGATCCGGAAGCGCCCTGCCGCGCATCCCGAGATCATCGCCACCTCGTCGGCCACCGGCGCCGGCATCGACCTCCTCCGCGCCGAGATCGCCGCGCTCCGCGCG
>JBIQKL010000121.1:6479-8444 GCA_044506555.1 Hyphomicrobiales bacterium
TCCGAGAATGCCCAAGGCGCTTATCGTCGATCCCGCGGCCACGCGGCGGCGCGACCAGATCGTTTTCGAGCCGATCCCGGTCCACGCCTACGGCACCCCCGTCGCGGACGAGCGGGCGAGATACGGCGACGAGCGGCTGCTCGGCATGCTGCGCCACATGCTGGTGATCCGCGAGTTCGAGACGATGCTCGCCGACTTCAAGTCGCGCGGCGCCTATGAGGGCATCGAGACCCTCTACAAGGGGCCGGCCCATCTCTCCATCGGCCAGGAGGGCGCCGCGGTCGGCGCGGCCTTCGCGCTCTCTCCCGAGGACCACATCTTCGGCAATCATCGCAGCCACGGCGAGTTCATCGCCAAGGGGCTCGCCGCGATCGACCGGCTCGACGACCGGCAGCTCATGAATATCATGGAGGTCGAGCAGGGCGGCCGGCTGCTCGCCGCCGTGCAGCGCTTCATCAGGCCGTCGAGCGAGCGGGCGCTGGCCGAGAGCTTCCTGCTGTTCGGCTTCCTCTCCGAGATCTTCATGCGCGGCACCGGCTTCAACGGCGGCATGGGGGGCTCGATGCACGCCTTCTTCCTGCCCTTCGGCGCCTATCCCAACAACGCCATCGTCGGCGCTTCGGCCGGCATCGCAACCGGCGCCGCGCTCCGCAAGAAGCTCGCGGAGGAGAGCGGCATCGCGGTCGCCTTCGCCGGCGACGGATCGACCGGCTGCGGCCCGGTCTACGAGGCCTTCAACTTCGCCGCCATGGGCCAGTACGACAACCTCTGGCCCGAGCCCTACAAGGGCGGGCTGCCGGTGCTCTTCTTCTTCACCAACAATTTCTACGCCATGGGCGGCCAGACCCGCGGCGAAACCATGGGTTGGGACCGCCTGTCAAGGATCGGCGTCGGCGTCAGCCCGACCAACCTCCATGCCGAGACCGTCGACGGGGCCAACCCGCTCGCCGTTGCCGACGCCGTCGCCCGGAAGCGGGCGCTGCTCGCCGAAGGCAAGGGCCCTGCCCTCCTCGACGTCGAGACCTACCGCATCTCCGGCCACTCCACGACCGACGCCAATGCCTACCGGACGCGCGAGGAGATCCAGTCGTGGAGCCCTCACGACCCGATCGCCGTCCATGCCGCCGCGCTTCGCGAGGCCGGCCTCCTCGACGATGCGAAGGAAGCGACGATGCGGGCCGAGGTGAAGGACCTGGTCCGCGCCGTCACCGCCGCCGCGGTCAATCCCGAGGCGGCCCCGGTGATCGACATTCCCGCCCGTCCGACGCTGATCGGCGATCTCATGTATTCGCACCGGAGCGCCGAGCTTGGCGTCGCCGATCCGGCGCTGGCCGAAGCGGCGGCGAAGTCGTCCCAGGTCCGGCAATTGGCAAGGAAGAGCCGGACGGCGCATGGTCCGGACGGCGCGAAACTCTCGCCGATGCGGGCGATCACCGTCCGCGACGCCCTGTTCGAGGCGATCCTCCACCACTTCGTCCATGACCCGTCGCTGGTCGCCTATGGCGAGGAATGCCGGGACTGGGGCGGCGCCTTCGGCGTCTATCGCGGCCTCGCCGAGATCCTCCCCTATAATCGCCTGTTCAACGCGCCGATCTCGGAAGCCGCGATCGTCGCCACGGCGATCGGCTGCGCCATCGAGGGCGGCCGGGCACTGGTCGAGCTGATGTACACCGACTTCATCGGCCGGGCCGGCGACGAGATCTTCAACCAGCTCGCCAAGTGGCAGTCGATGTCGGCCGGCGCGCTCAGGCTTCCGGTCGTGCTCCGCTCCTCGATCGGCAGCAAGTACGGTGCCCAGCACTCGCAGGACTGGACCGGGCTCGTCGCCCACATTCCGGGCCTCAAGGTCGTCTACCCGGCGACGCCCTACGACGCCAAGGGGCTGCTCGCCTCCGCGCTCGCTTCCGAGGACCCGGTGGTGTTCTTCGAGAGCCAGCGGCTCTACGACACGACCGAGCAGTTCCG
>JBIQKL010000121.1:8544-10120 GCA_044506555.1 Hyphomicrobiales bacterium
GGGCGTATCGTGCTGGTCTCGGAGGCGAGCGAGCGCGGCTCGTACCTCCAGACGCTCGCCGCCGGTATCGGCCGCTTCGCGTTCGGCGACCTGAAGGCGCCGCCGCGGGTGCTGGGCGCGCCGAACTGGATCGTCCCCGGGGCCGAGATGGAATCGACCTACTTCCCGCAGGCGCAGGACATCGTCGATGTGGTCCGCGGCGAGCTCTTCGCCGAGGCCGGCTACAACCGGCGGGGCGTGCGAAACTGGGACGACATGGAGCTGGCGCGCCGCGGCCTCTGACCCGGCGGGGATCACGGGAGGGCGGCATGGCGAGGCTCAGGCGCACCGGCGGACAGGCCCCGGCCTCGGAAGACGCCGCGCTCCGGGTCCGCGCCGCCTGGCTCTACTACAACCAGGGCCTGACCCAGAAGGAGGTCTCCGACCGGCTCGGCGTCTCGCGCGGCACCGTGATCCGCGTGCTCGCCGAGGCCGTGGAGCGCGGCGACGTCCAGATCTGGATCAATGCCGCGGAGACGACCTGCATCGACCTCGCCGTCCGTCTCGAAGCCGCGCTCGGCCTCGACGAAGCGGTGGTAGTGCCGGTCACCGGCGGCGACGCGACCAGGGCGGTGGGCCTGGCGCTGGGGCGGTTCCTGTCCGAAGCCGTCACCGCCGGCATGACCATCGGCGTCGGCTGGGGGCGGACGCTTATGGCGTCGCTCCCCGCCCTCCGTCCGGTCCGCCAGCCGGATACGCGCGTCGTCTCGCTGCTCGGCGGCGTGGTCGAGGCGCGCACCGGCAATCCGCTCGAGTTTTCCTGGCGCCTGGCCAGCCAGCTCGGCGCCGAATGCTACATGATGGTGGCGCCGGCGATCGTCGATTCGACCGCCACCAAGCGCCGGCTGATCGAGAAATGCGGCCTCGACCGCCTGTTCGCCCTCACCGCCGGCCTCGACCTCGCCGTGGTCAGCGTCGGGGACATAGGGCCGCGCTCGACCTCCCTCGCCGCGGCGATGATCGCCCCGGACGAACTGCGGGAGCTGGTGGCGCTCGGCGCCGTCGCCGACATCCTGTCCAATTTCGTCGATCGGAACGGCGCCAGCGTGGCGCACGACCTCAACCGCCGCGTGATGAGCGTCGACCTCGACGTGCTGAGGAATGCCGGCCACGTTCTCATCGCCACCGGCGGCGTCCATCGCGCCGGCGCGATCCGCGCCGCGATCCGCCGTATCGGCTGCAACACGCTGATCACCGACGAAGACGCCGCCCGGGCGCTGCTCGCGGGTTAGCGATCGCGCGGCGACGCGCCTGCACGGCGTGTGCTGCACCCTCCTCTGCGATCTGGTATCAGTCGCGCCATGAATCCCCGCCTGCCCCGCAATGCCTGTCCGACCATCGCCCGGCCCATGGAGACCGGCGACGGGCTGCTCGCGCGCCTGCCGCCCGTCGGACCGCTTGCCGCCGCGGCTTTCCTTGCCGTCTGCGACGCCGCTCGCCGCTACGGCAATGGCCGCATCGCGGTCACCGCCCGCGGTTCGCTCCAGGTCCGCGGCCTGACGGCCTCGTCCGTGGAGCCTTTCACGACGGCGCTGGC
>JBIQKL010000122.1:0-3453 GCA_044506555.1 Hyphomicrobiales bacterium
CGAGGCCGGTCTGATCGGGTCCGGCGGATCGATCCCGGTGGTCGGGTTGCTCAAGGGGACCCTCGGCATGGACTCGTTGATGATCGGATTCGCCCTCGACGACGATCGCATCCACTCGCCGAACGAGAAATACGATCTCGCCAGCTTCCGCGGCGGCATCCGTTCGTGGGCGCGGATCCTCGCTGCGCTCGCCGCGTAGGCGCTACGCCAGACGCAAGGAAGCGCGGGCAGGGACCCGCGCCTCTCTCGGTGTCGAAGAAGATGTCAGCTCGGCTTGCGGTAGAGCTCGTGACAGCCGCTGCAGCTCTGTCCGACGGCCTGGAACGCCGGACCGAACGCCTCGATCCCCTGGTCGGCGGCCACGGCGGCGGCCTCCGCCGCGGTCTTCAGCGTCGCGGCCCTGGCTTCGAAATCCGCGAAGTTCTCCCAGATCGACGGCAGGGCGTCGCCGCCCTCGCTGCCGGCAGGAAAGTCGACAGGGATCTCGGTGGCATTGGCCGCGAGCTTCTCCATCGCCGCTTTCGCCGCGGCGGCGTCGAAAGGGGTCACGCCCTGGACCATCTGGCCGGCCGTCCGCGCCTGGGCGCCGTTGTCCTTCATCAGGGCCTGCCGCTTTGCGATCAGATCCTCCTGCGCGAACGCATGGCCGGTGGCGACGACCATCAAGGCAACAGCCCCCAACGAAAACAGCGCCTTCATTCCTGCATCCTCTCCGAACCGGGACAACACGCCCTCACGCACATGGTGGCCGGGGGTTAACGAGCCTGACAAGAGCGGTAGCGGCCGGTAACGGAAATATTATCGAACGATTCCAGATTGCGATGTCGCTGCTCCCGTCATTGCAGCCTTCACCGAAGCGACTACTCTCGCGGCCTGGACGAGGAGGATGGGAACGCATGACTGTGCTGGAGCCGGGAAAGGTGTTCGTGGGGGCGAGCGGCAAGCCCGAATATGTCCGCCTGCCTTACGCCAATCGCCACGGGCTGGTCACGGGAGCCACCGGCACCGGCAAGACCGTGACGCTGCAGATCCTGGCGGAGGGATTCTCTGCCGCCGGCGTGCCGGTGTTCTGCGCCGACGTGAAAGGCGACGTCGCCGGCCTTTCGATGCCCGGAGAGCCGAAGGATTTCCTCGCCAAGCGGGCCGAGACCATCGGCTTCGCCGAGGAGTATCGCTTCGAGGCCTTTCCGGTGATCTTTTGGGATCTGTTCGGCCGGCAGGGGCATCCGATCCGTGCGACCATCTCCGAGATGGGGCCGCTGCTGCTCTCGCGCCTCCTCGACCTCAACGACACGCAGGAGGGGGTTCTCAACATCGCCTTCCGCATCGCCGACGAGGAAGGACTGCTGCTGCTCGACCTCAAGGATCTCCAGAGCCTTCTGACCTATGTCGCGGAGAAGGCGAGCGAACTCACCATCCGCTACGGCAATGTCTCGAAGGCGAGCGTCGGCGCCGTTCAGCGGGCGCTGCTCGTCCTCGAGCAGCAGGGCGGGGAATCGTTCTTCGGCGAGCCGGCGCTGTCGATCGCCGACCTGATGCGGACCACGACCGACGGCCGCGGCTACGTCAACATCCTCGCCGCCGACACGCTGATGCAGTCGCCGCGGCTCTACGCGACGTTCCTCCTGTGGCTCTTGTCGGAGCTGTTCGACGAGTTGCCGGAGATCGGCGACCCCGAGAAGCCGAAGCTGGTGTTCTTCTTCGACGAGGCGCACCTCCTCTTCAACGACGCGCCGAAGGCGCTTCTCGAGAAGATCGAGCTGGTCGTGCGGCTGGTGCGTTCGAAGGGCGTCGGCGTCTACTTCGTCTCGCAGAACCCGCTCGACGTGCCCGACATCGTGCTGGCCCAGATCGGCAATCGCATCCAGCATGCGCTCCGCGCCTTCACGCCGCGCGACACCAAGGCGGTGAAGGCGGCGGCCGACACGTTCCGGGTCAATCCGGATTTCTCGACCTTCGAGGTCATCACCCAGCTCGGCACCGGCGAGGCGCTGGTCTCCACGCTCGAGGAGAAGGGCGTGCCGTCGATCGTCCAGCGCACGCTGGTCCGCCCGCCGTCGTCGCGGATCGGCGCGATCACGCCGGAGGAGCGCGCCGGGGCGATCGCGGCAAGCCCCGTGCCGCATCTCTACGACACGCCGCTCGACCGCGATTCCGCCTTCGAGATGCTGAACCGGCGGGTCGAGCAGAAGCAGCCGGGCGACGTGTCGGAAGGTACCTACCGCTCCGATCCGCGCGAAGAGGAGAGCAACGGCGGCGGCCTCGGCGGCATGCTCGACCAGATCTTCGGCACCGGTACCTCCCGCAACCGCCGGCTCTCGCCCGGGCAGCGCGCGGCGCGCGAGGCGACCCGCAGCGCCGCCACCGAGCTCGGCCGCGCCATCGCCGGACCGAGCGGCGGCCGTATTCTCCGGAGCGTGCTCGGCGGCATTCTCTCGCGCTGAGCCGGGCAAGGGAACCGTGGTGCCGGTTGGCCGTTGCCGGGGCGGGGAGGGAAGCCTATGTTCCCCATCGTCCACGGGTTTCCCCCGGTCGCGTGAGACGTCGCGGCAACGCGCACGTCGGCGGCGATATTCCGACTAAGGAGCTTGTCCAATGGCTTTCGAATTGCCACCCCTCCCGTACGCCTATGATGCTCTCCAGCCCTACATGTCCAAGGAGACGCTGGAATATCATCACGACAAGCACCATCAGGCCTATGTCACCAACGGCAACAAGCTGCTCGAAGGCTCGGGCCTCGAGGGCAAGAGCCTCGAGGAAGTCGTCAAGGCGAGCTATTCGAAGAATGCCGGGCTCTTCAACAACGCGGCGCAGCACTACAACCACGTCCATTTCTGGAAGTGGATGAAGCCGAACGGCGGGGGCAACAAGATCCCCGGCGCGCTCGCCAAGGCGATCGACGCGGACCTCGGCGGCTACGACAAGTTCAAGGCCGACTTCGTCCAGGCCGGCACGACGCAGTTCGGCTCCGGCTGGGCCTGGGTGGGCCTCCGCGACGGCAAGCTCGAGATCACCAAGACCCTCAACGGCGAGAACCCGCTGGTCCACGGCGGCACGCCGATCCTCGGCGTCGACGTGTGGGAGCACTCCTACTACATCGACTATCGCAACCGGCGTCCCGACTATCTCAACGCCTGGGTCGACAGCCTGATCAACTGGGACTACGTCCTCGAGATGTACGAGAAGGCGATGGGCGGCCGCTGAGCCGACCGTCTGCCAGGGTTTCCAAGGGCGCGGCGGGCCAGTGTCGCGCCCTTTTCGTTTGGGGCACCGCTACCGGACGCCTTTCCGGCACGGATTGAAATACTGGTAGTGATTCCAATCCGTCTGCGCCCAGTAGAGCCACGCCTTGCAGGCGGCCTCCGTGCGGAAGCATGGCGCGGCATGGAAGGATTCCAGGCGGTCGAACGGCCCCTTCCTCTGCCCGACGAACGACGTCTGCCACACGTTCCG
>JBIQKL010000122.1:3553-5640 GCA_044506555.1 Hyphomicrobiales bacterium
GTCACTTTCAGCGCGAAGGCCTGGGCGAAGGCCGTCTCCTGCAGGCGGTCGAACCGGCCCGCGGCGCCGCCGTGTCCGGCGTCCATGTTGGTCCTGAGGAGGATCAAGGGATCGCCCGTGGCGTATGCGCGGAGCTTCGCCACCCACTTCGCCGGCTCCCAGTAGGTGACCCGCGGGTCCGTGAGGCCGGCCATGGCAAGGATCGCGGGGTAGGGGCGTGCCGCGACGTTGTCATAGGGCGAGTAGGCGAGGATCGTCCGGAAGTCGGCGTCGCTGACGATCGGGTTCCCCCATTCCGGCCATTCCGGCGGGGTGAGGGGCAGCGAGTCGTCGAGCATGGTGTCGAGGACGTCGACGAACGGCACCTCGGCCACCAGCCCGGCGAAGAGCTCCGGCGCCATGTTGGCGACCGCGCCGATCAGCAGGCCGCCGGCGGAGCCGCCCCAGCCGACGATGCGCCCTGCCGACGTGTAGTTCTCGGCGGCAAGGAACCGGGCGACGGCGACGAAATCCGTGAAGGTGTTGATCTTCTTCTCGCGCCGTCCGTCCGCGTACCAGTGAAAGCCCTTGTCCTTGCCGCCGCGGACATGGGCGATGGCATAGACGAAGCCGCGATCGACCAGCGACAGCCGGTTGGTCGAGAACGAAGCGGGGATGGTTATGCCGTAGGCGCCGTACCCGTAGAGGAGGAGCGGCGCCGAGCCGTCGAGCGGCGCGTCCTTGCGGTAGAGCAGCGAGACCGGCACCAGCTCGCCGTCGTCGGCCGGCGCCAGCAGCCGGCGGGTGACGTAGTCGGCCGGGTCGTGGCCCGAGGGCACCTCGTCCCGCTTGCGGAGCACCCGCTCTCGCGTCGCCATGTCGTAATCGTAGACGCGGCCCGGCGTGGTCATCGACGAATAGGTGAAGCGGAGCGTGTCCGTCGCGAATTCGTAGCTGCCAAGCAGTCCGAGCGAGTACGCTTCCTCGTCGAAGGCGATGCCGTGTTCCTCGCCGGAGGCGATGTTGCGGACCACGATGCGGGGCAGACCGCCTTCGCGTTCGAGCCTGACGAGCCAGTCCCGGTAGGACGTGTGCGACAGGATCAGGCAGCCGTACTTGTGCGGGACCAGGTCCCGCCAGTGCTCGCGGCCGGGCGTCGCCACCGGCGCGGCGACGATCTTGAAGTCCTCGGCATCGCCGGCATTGGTCAGGATGTAGAAGACGCCGTTGGCCTCGTCGATTTCGTACTTCTCGGCGGCGCGGCGGGGCGCGATCAGCCGTGGCGCGCCACCGGGATCGTCGGCCGGGAGAACGTGGACCTCCGACGTCTCATGGTCGTGGCTGTCGATGACGAAGAACCGGTCCGACTGGGTCTTGCCGACGCCGAGGAAGTAGGACGGGTTGGGATCCTCGAACACCACCACGTCCTCGGACGGGTCGGTGCCCACGGCATGCCGGAAGATCTTCGCCGGGCGGTGGTTGGCATCGAGCCAGACGTAGAGGAGCGTCCGCGAATCCGCCGCCCAGACCGGCGATCCGGAGGTGCCGGCGATCCGGTCGGGGAGGTCCTCTCCGGTGTCGAGGTCGCGGATGCGGATCTCGAAATATTCCGAGCCCATCTCGTCGGTGGCGTAGGCGAGGAGGCGATGGTCGGGACTATGGGCACTGCCGCCGAGATGGAAATAGGCCTTGCCCTTGGCCATCGCATCGGCATCGAGGAGGACGGTCTCCGCCCCGCCGTCACGCGGCGTACGGATCAGCATCGGGTGCTCGGCGCCGTGCGTGAAGCGGATTCCGTAGGCATAGGCGCCGTCGGGCGAGGGCACCGAGGAATCGTCCTCCTTGATCCTCGCGCGCATCTCGGCGACGAGCGCGTCCTTGAGCCCGGCGACGTCGGCCATCGCGGCATCGGTGAAGCCGTTCTCGAGATCGAGATAGGCGCGGATGTCGGGAGCCAGCGCCGCCGGCTCGCGCATCACCTGCTGCCAGTTGTCGGCTCGGAGCCAGGCATAGTCGTCAGTGCGGGTGACGCCGAAATGCGTCGTGGAAACCGGTCGCTTCTCGGCAAGCGGCGCCCGCGCGCCGCCGCCGCCGGCACGCTCATCCGC
>JBIQKL010000122.1:5740-10066 GCA_044506555.1 Hyphomicrobiales bacterium
GTCGCTTCTCGGCAAGCGGCGCCCGCGCGCCGCCGCCGCCGGCACGCTCATCCGCAGCGTGGTCCCGCAGTCTTTCCGTCATGACATCAAGCCTCGGTCCGCTCGGGGCATGTTCCCGGCGGCCTCGTGGCACGCCGCAAATCCCGCGTTTTCTCGTGCCAAGCGCCGGGAGGCCGCGCAGGCGTCACATGCGATATGTTGTTATCCCGGTGGAACCGTGACGACAACCATCCCATATGTCCTCGGCTTGCCAGGTGCGGCCCGCCAAAGCCGTAGTTGACGCCGCCGGCTCGCCCATCGTTCAATCTCCGTCGGAGGGAGCGGAGTGAATCGTTTCCGGACGTATGGCGTCCTGCCGATCGCCGCCAGCCGCCAAAACGCCATTGTCATCCCTCGTTGATGTTCGTGGCCAACAAGGAGGGATGAACCGCGTGCGCCGCAGCCGGCCGCCGAGACCCTGGAAGCAGGCGATCTACCTTTGGGTAGGCATCGCGCTGATCCCGATCGGCATCATCATTGCGCCGCTGCCCGGCCCCGGCGGCATCCCGGTGCTGGCCGTCGCGGCGCTGCTCATCATCACCTCGAGCAAGCGCGCCGCGAGTTGGGTCCGCCTCCACCGTCGCCGCTGGGACTGGATGCACGAGATCCTCGTCAAGGGCGAGGGCTGGCTGGGGGGCGAGATGGGCCGGGCGCTCCGCCGCACCAATGGCCGCAAGAACACCGATATCGTGAAGCCCCCCGCCTCCCGAAAGGAGCGGATCCTCGACATCCTCCTGTTCCCGGTGCACATCGCGATCATCCTGACGCGGGCGGTCGCGAACCGCTTCGGCTGGAAGCTCCCGGGCGACGCGCGGAAGGAACGCGAAGCCGAGCGTGAGCGCCAGCGCCTGCATCGGGCGCGCCGCCGCAGGCGGCGGGAACGGAGGTCGGTGCGCGCTTCCCCCGAGGGGAACGTCGAGCCGCCGGCGCCGCCCGACAGCAACGACATGATACCTTCGCCGGCGGTTGCGGAGCCCGGGCCGCAGGACGGCGAAGCGCTGCGCCCGGACGACCGGGCGGTCGTCCTGTCAGTCGAGGAACGCAGCGAGCCGTGATCGGCGCCTGAACCGGAAGAGCCGGGCGAAGCGGCCCGTGGCCGCTCGAAGGCTCACGGTGCTTCCGTAAGCCTTGGCCCGCTCCCGCGGGCCGAGTTGCACGATGGCGAGGCTGCAGATGTCGACCATGCTCCGTCTCCGTTCCGGGCTTCGGTCGACTGGTCGACGCGGAACGGTGCATCTCGACATGCCGGCGGAATTTTTTGTCGCGCGGTGTCGAATCCGGGCTCCGCGGAGCGACGAGAATCGTCACCGCCGGAGGCTCGGACATGAAGTATCTCTGCCTGGTCTGTTTCGATGACGCGACCCTCGCCGCGCTGCCGCCGGCGGAGCGGACGGCGCTGAACCGCGAGTCGCTCGCCTATGACGACGAGCTCGACCGGGGCGGCCATCTCCTCGCGGCGCAGGCGCTCCAGTCCGTGCGGGAGGCCGCGTGCGTCCGCGTCCGCAACGGGCGCGCTTCGGTCACCGACGGCCCGTTCGCGGAGACCAAGGAGCAACTCGGCGGCTTCATCCTGGTCGAGGCCCACGACATGAACGAGGCGATACGGCTTGCGGCCGGCATCCCGCTGGCGAGGCTCGGCACGATCGAAGTGCGGCCGATCTACGAGATCCCGGTGTGATGCCGTCTGCGGGGGCCATCGACGTCGGCACGCTCTACCGGACCGAGTCGCGGCGCGTCCTCGCTACCCTGATCCGGCTGCTTCGCGACTTCGATCTGGCCGAGGACGCCCTGAACGATGCCTTCCTCGCCGCTGCCGAGCAGTGGCCGCGGGACGGAACGCCGGCCAATCCCCGGGCCTGGCTGGTGTCGGCGGGGCGTTTCAAAGCCATCGACCGGCTCCGCCGCCGCGCCCGCTTCGACGCGATGGAAGCCGAGGTCGCGATGCGGATCGAGGCCGAGGCGGAGGAGGACGGATCGGAGCGCGACGACAATGCGATCCCGGACGACCGGCTCCGGCTCATCTTCACCTGCTGCCACCCGGCGCTCGCGCCCGAGGCGCGGATCGCGCTGACGCTGCGCGAGGTGTGCGGGCTCACCACCGAGGAGATCGCGCGCGCCTTCCTGGTCCCGACCACGGCGGTGGCCCAGCGCATCGTCCGTGCCAAGGCCCGCATCCGCGACGAGCGCCTTCCCTATGCCGTACCCGAGCCCGCCGAACTGCCGGCGCGGCTCGATGCGGTGCTCCGGGCGATCTATCTCGTCTTCAACGAGGGATACTCGGCATCGTCCGGCGTCGCCGTGACGCGGGCCGATCTCTCGGGCGAGGCGATCCGACTGGGGCGGCTGCTCGTCGAACTGCTGCCGGAGGCGGAGGCGAGGGGACTTCTGGCGCTCATGCTCCTCCAGGAATCGCGGCGCGCGGCGCGGACCTCCCCCGAGGGAGAGCTGGTGCTGCTTCCCGACCAGGACCGCTCGCTATGGGACCGGTCGCAGATTGCCGAAGGACGGGCGCTGGCGGCAGCGGTGGCGGAGCAGGAATGTGCCGCCGGCCCCTACGCGCTGCAGGCCGCGATCGCTGCGGCCCATGCCGCGGCGGCGCGGGCCGAGGAAACCGACTGGCCGCTCATCGCTCGGCTTTATGCGGCGCTCGAGCGGATCGAGCCGTCGCCTGTGGTGGCGCTCAACCGTGCCGCGGCCATCGCGATGGCGGAGGGCCCCGCCGCAGGACTGGCGCGGATGGAGGCGCTGCGCGCGAGCGGGGCGCTTGCCAGCTACCACCTGTTCCATGCCGCCCGTGCCGATCTCCTCCGGCGCGTGGGCCGCTTCGCCGACGCGGAGGCGGGCTATCGCGAGGCCCTGGCGCTGGCACGGCAGGAGCCGGAGCGCAGGTTTCTGGAACGGCGCCTGGCCGAGGTCCGGAATGCCATGGCTGCGGTTTGATCTCCCGGCGCGATCCAAGGACTCGCGGCCGAACGTTCTCCGCGACACGGCCTGTCCTCTACTATTTCCGAATGCGGCCAGCGATCTGATCGCGACAACCGACAATAGGTCCGCCCGGCGACGTTCTGCCGCACTGCAAGTCCATTCGCCGAAACGCGTCGGGCGCTCCGGAGTCACGTCTTCGGCACGGCTTTCGGCCGCCAATACCAAGGTTGTTGAATAGAACAGGCCGGAAGCGATTGTGTCTTGTTTTTACGATACGAGATATATATAGAGGCAAGTAACAGATTCGGATCGAGAACAATCGATCCAGGATGGTCTTGGGTTCCATCGGCGGACAGGTTCGGCAAATTGCTGTGGGATTGTCGTCGTTGCGCGCCCCTGTCTGTGCTCAAATGTTAACTATGGGTGTGCCATGAACGACCAGAACGCCGACCCCGCCCTCATCGATCTGGCAGCCGAAATCGTGTCTGCCTACGTGAGCAACAACTCGGTGCCGTCCGGCGAACTGCCAAGCTTGATCGCCGAGGTACACCGGGCGCTGAGCAGCACACAGCAGGGCGTGGTGAAGCCGGAGCCGGAACCTCTTCGTCCGGCGGTCAATCCGAAGAAGTCCGTCTTCCCCGACTACATCGTCTGCCTCGAGGACGGCAAGAAGTTCAAGTCGCTGAAGCGGCATCTGCGCACCCATTACGACCTGTCGCCGGAGGAATACCGCGAGAAGTGGGGTCTGGCGCCGGACTATCCGATGGTCGCTCCCAACTACGCCGCCGCACGCTCGGCCCTCGCCAAGAAGATGGGCCTCGGCCAGCAGCGCCGCCGCCGCTCGTAGCCGCTCCTTCGTTTCCCGCGACGCCGCGCCGGTCCTTGGGCCGGCGCTTTCATTTCCGCGTCTAAAGCCCGCTCAAGGCATGCTCGGGACGCCGCCCACGTTCGGCGGCATAGGCCTGGTTGAGCGCGATGTGCCGGTTGAGGTCGTACGTCCAGTGGCCGGCGCGACCCCGGTTCCGCTCGGCCCGCAATGCGCGGGCGAGCTTCCGCAGGATCAGGGCCCGGCCGGCCTCGGTGCGGTCGGCCAACTCGCCCGGGCCGACCGAAATGATTCGCGGCAGGTGGCGTTCGCGGTCGTACGCCTCGCGTCCCGCCGCGATCGCGCGCGACATCGCGCCGGCCGCAGCCCTGCCGACCTCGCGGCCCCTGCCACTTTCCGCTTCTTGCATCATCCTGCTCCGCTCGCCGTTGTCGCGGCGGAGAGTGTCGTTCGGCTTCAAGCGGAGGGGATAAGGCGCAACTCGCCCCATCGCCGGTGATACACGTATTAATTGTATGTACCTAAAACTATCCCCG
>JBIQKL010000123.1:0-10025 GCA_044506555.1 Hyphomicrobiales bacterium
CTAGGCGTGGGCGATGAACATATCCGCCCCCTCCCCCGCTCCCGCCATCGTCGTGATGGGCGTGTCCGGCAGCGGCAAGACCACCGTCGGCGAGGCGCTGGCCGCCGATCTGGGCGTGCCGCTCCTCGAAGGCGACCAGTTCCACCCCAAGGCCAACATCGACAAGATGTCGTCCGGCACGCCGTTGACCGACGACGACCGCTGGCCGTGGCTCGATGCCATCGCCAAGGCGATACGCGACGCGCCGGACGGCGTCATCGTCACCTGCTCCTCCCTCCGCCGGATCTATCGCGACCGTCTCCGGGCCGGCACCGGACGGCCGATGATCTTCGTGTTCCTCTCCGGCTCGCGCGAGACGCTGGCGGCACGGCTCGCGGCGCGGAAGGGTCACTTCATGCCGGCGAGCCTCTTGGACAGCCAGCTCGCGACGCTCGAACCGCCGCATCCGGACGAGCCGGGGATCGTCGAGGTGTCGTTCGAGCCGACGTTGGAGGTGGTAGTGAAAGCCGCCATCGACGGCGTTGCGGCAGCGATGTCCTGAGGAGTTGGGCGCCCCGAGCTGGATCTAGGTCGCGCGTCCGTTGCCTCAGCGCGCCGCCCAGGCGAGACCGCGCTGGAGAATGGTGCGCATCTCCGCGACCTCGAACTCCTTCGCCACGTGGCCCAGCGACGAGTAGAAGACCCGGCCGGCGCCGTGCTTCCGCTTCCACACCACCGGCATCACCACGCCGTCGATCCAGGCGGCATGGTCGCCGTTGAACGTGGTCGTCGCCAGCACCTCGTTCGAGGGATCGACGTGCATGTAGTACTGCTCCGAGCGGTAGGCGAAATCGCCGATCCCGGCCATCACCGGATCGTCGGGCCGGGTCACGTTGACGCGATAGTGGATAACGTTGCCGGGATGCGCGACCCACTGGCCGCCGACCATGAACTGGTAGTCGGGCGCGGCGCGGAAGGCGTCGCCCATGCCGCCGTGGTAGCCGCCGAGCCCGACTCCGCCGCGGATGGCGGCCTCGAGATTGGCCAGTTCGTCCTTCCGGATCTCCGCCATGGTGACGATCGGCACGATCAGGCTCAGGCCGGCGATCGCCGGGTCGGCGAACGCCTTGGTCGACGTCTCGACGCGGACCTCGAAGCCCTCCGCCTCGAGCAGACCCCGGACCGCGGCCGCGCCCTGCTCCGGCTCGTGGCCCGGCCAGCCGCCCCAGACGATCATCGCTTCGCGCATGGTCTCCTCCCTCAGTCGAGGTCGCCGGGCATGAGGTCGGCGGGCAGCATCGCCGGCCGCTCCGGCCGGCTTTCGATCACGATGTGCCGTCCCTCGTCAGAGGAGCGCTGCACCGCCTCCATCACCTCAAGGACGTGGAAGGCGAGCTCGCCGCTGGCCCGGTGCGGCCGGTTCTTCCGGATCGCATGCGCCATGTCGGCGACGCCGATGATGCGGAAATTGCCGTTGGCATAGGCATGCTCGGTGATCGCCAAGCGCCAGTCGCCCGCGGCCGTCCCGATCTCGATCTGGCCGCCGAACCAGTTGGGATCCGGCACGGCAAGCGACCCCTCGCTGCCGTAGAGCTCCATCGGCCGATGCCGATGGCGCGGCACGTCGAAGCTCATCACCATCGTCACCACCGGCCCCGAGACGAACTCGAGCGTCGCCGCGGCATGGGTCGCGACCTCGACCGGGATGGCCGCGCCGGCCAGCGGCTGGCTGGTGACGGTGCGGGTCGGGCGACCCCTCGCGGTGATCGCCGCGACGCGGGCGACCGGGCCGAGCAGGTTGACCAGGTCGGTGACGTAATACGGCGCCATGTCGAGCACCGGGCCGCCGCCGCGGAGGTAGAAGAAGGCGGGGCTCGGATGCCAGCGTTCGTGGCCGGGGCACATGAAGAACGCGGTGCCGGCCAGCGGTCGGCCGATGGCGCCCTCGTCGATCAGGCGGCGGCAGGTCTGATGCGCGCCCCCGAGGAAAGTGTCCGGCGCCGCGCCGACGCGGACGTCCTTCGCCGCCGCCGCGTCGAGCAGGCGGCGCGCCTCGGCGATGTCGATGCCGAGCGGTTTCTCCGAATGGACGTGCTTGCCCGCGGCGACGGCGCGCAATCCCACCTCGACATGGGCGAGCGGGACGGTGAGATTGACGACGATCTCGATCGCCGGGTCGGCAAGCAACGCATCGACCGTCATCGCCGGCACGCCGAATTCGGCGCCGCGCGCCTCGGCGGCAGCGGGGTTCACGTCGGCGACCGCCTTCACGTCGAGGATCGGGAATATCCGCGCCGCCTTGAGATACGCCGCGCTGATATTGCCGCAGCCGATGACGCCGATGCCGACCCGTTCCATGGCTCCTCCCCGAGCACACGAGAGACGCGGGATTCCTCGCTTGGATTCACCGCTTCGCGGAGCCGCGGGGCGCGGCGCGGCTTTCACGGGCCGGTGATCCGCACCCTGAGTAGATCGGGATTTCCGCCGATGCAATCGTTTTCATGACTACCGCGATGCCCGAAATGCGGAAGGGGCCGGCGCGTGCGCCGACCCCTTCATCCAGTCCGCGCCTCGCTGGGGCGGACCTCACTTTCCGGGATTTCTCCAGACCTTGAGGAGCTTGCGGTCGAACTCGTCGGCCGACATGGTTCCGGTGTCCTGCGCCGCCGCCTCGAGACAGTTGAGCGCGACGTTCTCCCCGCCCGACGTCAGGTAGCGCGTGGCGGTCACCAGGAATGAGCGTACCTGGCGCTCGGCTTCGGCGAACTGCCCGGTGAAACCGGTCTGGTGGGAAACGCCGCCGGCAAGGATGTCCGTCATGATGAAGTCTCCCTATGGGAAGGGCTTATCCGCTGCCGCCGGCGGGGTCAGTGACAGCGGTCACACGCCGCGCACCGACCGCATCGACGGACGCCGCGACCATAGTTGACGAGCAATGAATCCCGGCTGAACGAGGGGTGCGGAGAGCGTTCAGCCCGGCTGCGGCAGGCCGCCGCAGGGAAGTGAACGGCGCCGCTGCAATTAAAGAAGGCGCGCCCATGAGGCGCGCCTTCGATGCTTGCGACGTGCTGCGCGATCAGCGCTCGCGGAAGGTGTGCATGATCTGGTCGGTGAGCGGCTTGGTCAGGTAGGAGAGCACCGTGCGGTCGCCGGTGACGATGAACACCTCGACCGGCATGCCGGGCACGAACTTCTCGCCGAGCTCCTCCAGCGCCTGCGGCGGCATGGTTATCCGGACCTTGTAGTAGGGGATGCCGGTCCGCTGGTCGGTGATGAGGTCGGGCGAGACGGTATCGACGGAGCCGATGTATTCCGGCGTCTCGCGCGAACCGAACGAAGTGAAGCGGAGCACCGCCTCCTGATCGGCGTGGACGCGGTCGATCTGGCTGGGGCTGATCTGCGCCTCGACGACGAGCTGATCGTTGCCCGGCACGATCAGCATGATGTCCTCGCCGGGGTTGATCACCCCGCCGATGGTGTGGGCGGCGAGCTGGTAGACGATGCCGGAGATCGGCGCGACGATGGTCTGCTTCGAGAACTGGTCATCGGCGGCGATCTTGCGCTCGCTGAGCTCGTTCAGACGCGAGGTGTTCTCGGCGAGAAGCTCGGAGGCCTTGCTGCGCGCATCCTGGTCGACCTGGATGATCTGCAGCTCGGCCCCGGCGATCTCCGCTCCGGTCTGCGCGATCGAAGCGATCACCTGGCCGAGCTGGCCGTCGAGCTGGGCGGCACGGCTCTCGGCCTCGGTGATCCGGGCGATCGAAACCAGGTCCTGGCCCTTCAGCGTCCGCAGCCCCTCGACCTCCTCGGTGGCGAGGTCGATCTGGCGGCGAATCGCATCCTCCTGCGCCCGGAGGCCGACGAGCTGCTGCTCGAGCTCGTTGATCTTCTTCCGGAGCTGGTCCTTCAGACCGGCCCGCGCCGTGACGCCGGCGTCGAAGGCATTGGTCTCGATGCGGATGATCTCCGCGACCTCGGGCACGTCGTTATGGGCCAGAAGTTCCTTCGCGAAGGCGATCTCCTCCGACCCCGAGCGCTCCGCCTCGAGACGGGCGCGCTGCGCCATCGCCTCGTAGAGGCCCTTGGTGACGATGCCGCGGTTGGCGGCGGCCATGGTCGGATCGAGGCGGATCAGCACGTCGCCGGCCTGCACCTCGTCGCCTTCCTTGACCAGGATGTCGGCGACGATGCCGCCGTCCTGATGCTGGACCTTCTTGACGTTGCCGCTGACCACCAGGGTGCCGTGGCCGACGACCGCGCCGGCGAAGTCGATCATCGCGGCGAGGCCGCCGACGCCGAACACCAGCGCCGCGACCGCGAGGAGGCCGATCGCCACATGACGCGTGATACCGGACCGGATATGGAGCCGATGGCCGTGATCGGGTCCGTTCGATTGGGGCGGCGGGAGTGCCTTCATGACGCTGCTGCCTCTACGCTCACGATGCTGCTGCCTCTTCACGGCCCTGAGGGTGGACCTGGGTCACGCCCTGCCCGTGCGCGCCGGGCTTCACCGGCACGACGTTGGGACGAAGCACCTTGCGGAGCACCTCCTCCTTCTCGCCGAAGGCCGCCATGCCGCCGTTGACCATGGCGAGCGCCATGTCGACGCCCTCGAGCGCGCTCGGCCGGTGGGCGACGACGATCGCGACACCGCCGCGACGGCGCACCGACAGGATGGCCTGGGTCAATGCCGCGTCGCCCTCGGCGTCGAGGTTCGAGTTGGGCTCGTCGAGGACGACGAGGAACGGGTCGCCGTAGAGCGCGCGGGCGAGCGCCACGCGCTGGCGCTGCCCGGCCGACAGCGCCGAGCCGCCTTCGCCGATCTGCGTCGAATAGCCGTCCGGCAGATGCAGGACCAGATCATGGACGCCGGCCGACTGGGCCGCCTCGACGATCTTCTCGGATTCCGCGTCCGGGTCGAAGCGGGCGATGTTCTCAGCGACGGTCCCGGCGAAGAGCTCGACGTCCTGCGGCAGGTAGCCGACGTGACGGCCAAGCGAATCCGGATGCCATTGCTCGAGCGCTGCGCCGTCGAGTCGGATGCGGCCGCGGGCCGGCGACCACGCGCCGATGATCGCCCGGACCAGCGACGACTTCCCCGCGCCGCTCGGGCCGATGACCCCGAGCGCGCTTCCTGCATTGATCTGGAAGCTGACGTCGACCACCGAGGGACGGGTCGAGGCCGGCGGCACGACGGCAAGGCTCTCGACCTTGAGCACGCCCTTCGGCGCCGGCAGCGGCATCGGGTCCTCGGTGTCGGGGAACTGGGCGAGCAGCCGGTTGAGGCGGCCCCAGGCCTGGCGGCTGGCGACGAAGCCCTTCCAGTTCGCGACCAGCATCTCGACCGGCTGGAGGGCGCGCGCGCCGAGGATCGAGGCGGCGATGATCACGCCGAAGGAGGCGTGATTGACGATGACGAGATAGGCACCGAGGCCGAGCAGCGCCGACTGGAACATCATCCGGAACACCTTGGAGATGCCCGAATAGGTGCCCGAGCGCTCCATCACGGTCTGGTGGCTCGACTCGTAGGAACGGTTGACGTCCGCCCAGCGGCGCGCCAGGCGGCTGCCCATGCCGAGGGCGCGGAGGACTTCGGCATTGCGCCGGCTGGCCTCGATCATCGCCAGACGCTCGCCGCTCTTCACCGAGGCGTCCTCGGTGGCCTTGCGCACGGTGATGTCGGTGAGCAGCGTGAGGAAGAAGATGACGACCGCGCCGACGATCACGGCCCAGCCGATCAGCGGATCGATCAGGAAGCAGATGATGATCTGGAGCGGCAGGAAGGGCAGGTCGGTGAAGGCCGCGGGGCCGCCGCCGGCGATGAAGCTCCGGATCTGGTCGAGGTCGCGGAGCGGTTGCAATCCGTCACCGGGAAGCGCATTGCGGAGCGGCAGCGTGACGATCGCCCGGAACACCTTCGGATGGACGACCTCGTCGACATAGGCGGCGACGCGGATCAGGATGCGCGAACGGATGTTGTCGAAGAAGCCGAGGGACAGGTAGAGGAAAGCGACGATGAGCGCGAGGCCGATCAGGGTCGGAATGCTCTGGCTCGGCACCACGCGGTCGTAGATCTGCAGCATGAACAGCGGACCGGTGAGGGTCAGGATGTTCATGATGCCGCTGAACACGACGATGCCGCCGAGAGCCCTCCGGCAGTCGTGCAGGGCCGACGCGAGTTCAGATCTGCCGGAGTGATCCGGCCGTTTGCCGCGCCCGAACATGGTCCTCAATCTCCGCTCGCCTGACGTTCCTTCCGGTCCCAGGGCGGCTTCTATCGCACCAACACTATGGCGAAATCAATGAAAACGCTGTGATACGAACCACACAGCCGTATTAATTCGCCGTAATGGTTGAATGTGCGCCAGGCTAGTCTAGAGCAGTTCGACAGAATGACCGGCTATGTGGTGTAATTTTGACGTGCGCGCCTGCCGGCAGGCGAAAGGCGGGCAGAATCCAAGCAACGAGCGCATGCCCGAGCATCCGGACCTTTCCAGCAAGAACGGCGTGCGGCGGCCGGATCCGAGCCATCCGGAGGCGCGGGCATGGCTGCGATAGCCATCGTCGGCGGCGGTATCGTCGGCTGCGCGGCGGCGGCGTGGCTGCTCGCCGACGGCCACAAGGTCACCGTCTTCGAGCGTGACCCGGAGGGACGACCGGCCTCGACCGGCAATGCCGGGCTGATCGCGCTCGCCGAGGTCTCGCCCCTCGCCCGTCCCGGCACCGTCGCCAAGGCGCCGGGCTGGCTGCTCGACCCGGTCGGGCCGCTTGCCGTCCGCTTCCGCGACCTGCCCGCGCTGACGCCGTGGCTGTTGCGGTTCATCGCCTCGGCCCGCGCCGACCGGGTCGAGGCGGCCGCTGCCGCGCTCTCGTGGCTGATGAGCACGGCGCTCGCCGATCACCAGGAGCTCGCGCGCCGGGCCGGCCTTTCCGGTCACATGCGCAGGACCGGCGCGCTCTACGTCAGCGGCTCCGAAACGGGTCACCGCGCCGCGAAGACGGAATGGGAGGAGCGGATCCGCCACGGCATCCCGGCCCGGGAACTGTCCGCGATCCAGGCGCGGAAGCTGGTGCCGGCGCTGACCGGGCCGTTCTTCAAGGCGTTCCACGCTCCCGAATCATGGACCGTGACCAGCCCGCTCGCCATCCTCGAGGCGCTCCGTCGCCGGATCCGGGATTCGGATGCCTTCGTCAAGCAGAAGGTCATCGCCCTCCACGGCGACGAGCGCGAGGTGGCGGTGCTCACCGAGGAAGGCGCCGACCTGCCGTTCGACCGCGTGGTGGTCGCCGGCGGGGTCTGGTCGCGGGACATCGTCCGCGGCCTCGGCCTCAAGGTGAGCCTCGAGACCGAGCGCGGCTACAACACCACCTATCCGTCGAGCCCGATCGAGCTGCCGATGCCGGTGTTCTTCTCCGACCACGGCTTCATCGCCTCGCCGCTCGCGGTCGGGCTCCGGGTCGGCGGCGCGGTCGAGATGGCGGCGCCCGACGCCCCGCCCAACTTCGCCCGCGCCGCCGCCATGCGGACCCTGATGCGCCGCTACGTCCCGGAGCTGCCCGAGGAGGGCGGCGTCGATTGGATGGGTTGCCGGCCGTCGACGCCGGACTCGCTTCCCGTGATCGGCCGCGATCCCAAGGACCCGCGGATCGTCTTCGCCTTCGGCCACGGCCATCTCGGACTGACGCTGTCGGCAGCAACCGCGCGCCATGTCGCAGCCCTGATCGCCGGCCGGCCCGACCCCGAGCTCGCGCCGTTCGGGATCGAACGCTTCCAATGACCTTCCGGCCGATGATACCCTTGCGCCAACATCGCGGGTCCGGGCGACCTTGCGTGCTTCGAGGCTTCGCCCCGCGAATCGCCTCAGCATTGCGGCGGAAGGCCCGGTATGCAGGAGCTCTCGACCTTGCCATCCTGAGGTGCCCGGTCGCGCGGCGAGCGGGCCTCGAAGGACGCGCTTCATTCCGAGGCCGGTCCGTGCGAAGGCACATCCATGCGCAAGACGTTCTTCTGCATCGACGCCCATACCTGCGGCAATCCCGTCCGGGTGGTGGCCGGCGGCGGACCGCCGCTCGACGGCGCGACGATGAGCGAGAAGCGGCAGGACTTCATCGCTCGCTACGACTGGATCCGGACCGGGCTGATGTTCGAGCCGCGCGGCCACGACGTGATGTCCGGCACCATCCTCTACGAGCCGATGCGGGAGGACACCGACTGCGCCCTCCTGTTCATCGAGACCAGCGGCTGCCTGCCGATGTGCGGCCACGGCGCCATCGGCACCGTCACGGTGCTGATCGAGGAAGGGCTGGTGACGCCCCGCCGGGAGGGGCGGCTCGTCTTCGAGGCGCCCGCCGGCGTGATCGAGGCGGAATATGCCCGCGACAATTCCGGCAACGTGATCGAGGTGAAGCTCCGCAACGTACCGTCCTTCCTCTACCGGACGGGCTTGTCGGTCGAGGTGCCCGGCCTGGGACCGCTCGCCTTCGACGTCGCCTATGGCGGCAACTTCTACGCCATCATCGAGCCCCAGCCGTCCTACGCCGGCCTCGACGCGGTGTCGGCCGGCGACATCCAGCGCCTCTCGCCGGTGATCCGCCGGCTGATCAACGAGAAATACGAGTTCGTCCACCCCGAGAATCCGACGATCACCGGCCTTCGTCACGTGCTCTGGGCCGGCCCGCCGCACCACCCCGAAGCAGACGCACGGAACGCCGTGTTCTACGGTGAGAAGGCGATCGACCGCTCGCCCTGCGGCACCGGCACCTCGAGCCGCATGGCGCAACTCGCGGCGCGCGGCGACCTCGAGGTCGGCGATTCCTTCGTCCACGAGTCGATCATCGGCAGTCTTTTCCACGGCCGGGTGGAGGCCGCGGCCCGCGTTGGCGATCTCGACGCGATCGTCCCCTCCATCGCCGGCCAGGCCTGGATCACCGGGCACAACACCATCTTCCTCGACGACCGCGATCCCTTTGTGAAAGGCTTCAGCGTACTGTGACCGACGACAGTTTCGACGCCCCCGCCACCGCCCGCCACGTGCTCCGCATCGCTGCCACCGGCAGCCTCGGCACGCTTGACGAAAACGGAGGCCCCTTCACGTCGCTGGCGACGGTGGCGACCGCGATGGACGGCTCGCCGCTGATGCTCCTCTCCGACCTCGCCGTCCACACGCGGAACCTCAAGTGCGACCCGCGCGCATCGCTGCTCCTGGTCGCGCCCGGCGGCGAGAGCGGCGACCCGCTCGCCGGCGCCAGGCTCACCCTCACCGGCATCGTCGCCCGCGACGACGACACCGGCCACCGGCGCCGCTTCGTCGCCCGCCACGAGGAGGCAGCCGGATATGCCGGTTTCGCGGACTTCGCGCTCTACCGGCTGGATGTCCGCCGCGGCCATCTCGTCGCCGGCTTCGGCCGGATCGTCACGCTCGCGCCGGCCGACCTGCTCACCGATACGGCCGGTGCCGAGCAGCTCGTTGCAGCCGAGCATGGCGCGGTGGATCACATGAACGAGGATCACGCCGACGCGCTGCGTCTCTACGCCACCGCGCTTCTGGACCTGCCGGACGGGGACTGGATCACCACCGGCGCCGATCCGGACGGCCTCGATCTGCGGGCCGGTCCTTCCCGCGGCCGCCTACCCTTCCCAGAGCGCGTGACCACCAGCGCGGAGCTCCGCCGGGTGTTGGTCGAGTTGGTGAAGGCCGCGCGGGAGAAGGCCGCGCGGTAGAGCGCACCCCGGACCAGTGTCCTCCGTGCAAGGAGCGTTCCCCGCTCCGGATTCGACCGCCGCTACCGGTCCGCTATAGTCTCGGACAGGGCATAGAGGGGCCGGCGGCGGCAAGGATTTCCATGCGTCACGAGGCGGTGACCCTCGGCGACAAATACGATCTGGCCAAGCAGCGGATCCTGCTCACGGGAACGCAGGCCGTGGTGCGTCTGGCCCTCACCCAGCGCGCCCGCGACCGGCGGATGGGCAAGCGGACCGCGGCCTACGTCACCGGTTACCGTGGCTCGCCGCTCGGCGGCCTCGACCAGCAGTTCGAGCGCGCCGC
>JBIQKL010000124.1:0-9990 GCA_044506555.1 Hyphomicrobiales bacterium
ATGCGGATGAACCGCCAGAACGAGTGCGTCCCGCGTCGGAACTGAGGTGAGACGGGAGGGCGTTGCCCGGCGCCCTCCCGTCCTGTAAGCCGGAGCCTCTTTTTCTGGCGGAGTTCCGGCATGGCTGACGTGAAGAAGGTGGTGCTCGCCTATTCCGGCGGGCTCGACACCTCGATCATCCTCAAGTGGCTGCAGAATTACTACGGCGCGGAGGTCGTCACCTTCACCGCCGACCTCGGCCAGGGGGAGGAGCTGGAGCCGGCCCGCAGGAAGGCGGAGCTCCTGGGCATCAAGGAGATCCACATCGAGGATCTCCGCGAGGAGTTCGTCCGCGACTTCGTCTTCCCGATGATGCGGATGAACGCGCTCTACGAGGGCGTCTATCTGCTCGGCACCTCGATCGCCCGGCCGCTGATCGCCAAGCGCCTGGTCGAGATCGCGCGCCAGACCGGGGCCGATGCCATCGCCCACGGCGCGACCGGCAAGGGCAACGACCAGGTGCGCTTCGAGCTCACCGCCTACGCCCTCGACCCCGACATCAAGGTGATCGCGCCTTGGCGCGAGTGGGAGTTCAAGTCGCGCACCGACCTGATCGACTTCGCCGAGACGCACCAGATCCCGGTGCCCAAGGACAAGCGCGGCGAGGCGCCGTTCTCGGTCGACGCCAACCTTCTCCATTCCTCGTCCGAAGGAAAGGTGCTCGAGGATCCCTGGGAGGAGCCACCGCCGTACGTTTTCCAGCGGACGGTCGCGCCCGAGGATGCGCCGGACAGGGACACCTATGTCGAGATCGAGTTCCGGAACGGCGATCCGGTCGCCATCGACGGCAAGGAGATGAGCCCCGCAACGCTGCTCACCCACCTCAACGCGCTCGGCCGCGACAACGGCATCGGCCGGATCGACCTCGTCGAAAACCGCTTCGTCGGCATGAAGTCGCGCGGCATCTACGAGACGCCCGGCGGCACGATCCTCCACGTGGCGCATCGTGCCATCGAGTCGCTGACCCTCGACCGCGAGGCGGCGCATCTCAAGGATTCGCTGATGCCGCGCTACGCGGAGCTGGTCTACTACGGATTCTGGTTCGCGCCCGAACGGCACATGCTCCAGGCGCTCTGCGACGTGAGCCAGCAGCATGTCGAGGGTACGGTGCGGCTGAAGCTCTACAAGGGCAATGTCATCGTGGTCGGCCGGAAGAGCCCGAAATCGCTCTATTCCGACGCGCTGGTCACCTTCGAGGACGATCGCGGCGCCTATGACCAGAAGGACGCTGCGGGCTTCATCCGCCTCAACGCCCTGCGGTTGCGGACGTTGGCGGTCCGGGATAGAAGCCGCTAGCGCAATGGACAACTTTAGCGGGTGAGAGCATTGGCCCGCGAATGCACGGACGCACTGGAAGCGCAGGACGGTTGAACGGCTGATATCCCTTCGGGGGAGCAGGGACGGAATGGACAGCGGTGAAGCGGGGTCTGCCGCCGACGGTGCGACCGACCCGATAGCCATGCTCAGCGATGCACTCGCGCGGATGCCCTATGGGGTCTCCGCGTGGAGTCCCGACCATCGGTTGCTCTACTGGAACGAGGCCTATCGCCGCCTCTACGATATCGCTCCCGGTCAGATCTTCAAGGGCATGACCCTGCGGCAGCGCTGCGCGCTCGCGCTGCACGGGAGCAGCGATCCCGGCGTCGGCCTCGAGGCGCTCGTCGCCAGTCATCGCCGGCGTCTCGGCGGCAGTTCCGATCCGAGCCGGCCCGCGGTGCATCTCGACAGGGTGGGTGGGCGCGTCATCGAGCGCACCTACCTGCCCAGCTCGGGCGGCGGCTGGGTGGTGATCCACGAGGACGAAACCGCACAGGTCGAGCGGGAGGAGGACATCAAGGCCCAGCACGACCGCCTCGACCTGGCGCTCGGCAGCATGGACTACGGCTTCTGCCTGTTCGATTCCGGCCTGCGGCTGGTGGTGTGGAACGAACGCCTCATCGAACTCTATCGCCTGGAGCGGAGCGGGATCGTCGTCGGCGCCACGCTCCTCGACGTCCTTTCGGCCAGCGTGGCGGCGGGCAACCACCGGGGCTGGTCCGCCACCGAGCTCGATCGTCGCGAGCGCGAGCGGCTTGCAGGCGTGCTGCCCGGCGAGAGCATCCAGTCAGAGGCCGTGGCCGGCGACGGACGCGTCGTCAGGATCCGCTGGAAGCGCACCGACGGCGGCTGGTGGGTGGTCACCCACGAGGACATTACCGCCGAACGTGATCGTCTCCAGGCGCTCGAACGCCGCGAGGCCGAGCTCGCGCTCCAGAACATGCGCTTCGCCGCCGCGGTCGATCACATGACCCAGGGGCTCTGCATGTTCGATTCGCGGCATGCGCTCATCATCTGCAACCAGCGCTACATGCGCCTCTACGACCTGCCGCCGCACCTTGCCGCGCCGGGCGCCAAGCTCGCCGACATCTGGCGGCACATCGGCTTCGAACCGCCCGGCGGCCCGGACGCGTACATCGCGGCGCGGCTCGAGTCGCTGTCGTCCGGCGAGGTCAGCGAGACGATCGAGCTCGCCGACGGCCGGATGGTCTCCATCATCCACCGTCCGCTCGCCGGCGGCTGGGTGGCGACCCACGAGGACGTCACCGAGCAGCGCCGCAGCGAGGCCCGGATCCGCTTCCTCGCCCGCCACGACGAGCTGACGGGGCTGCCGAACCGGGTGCATTTCCGTGAGCGGATGGGCGAAGTCGAAGGATCGTTGGCGAAGGGCGAGATGGTCGGCGTGCTGTTCATCGACCTCGACCACTTCAAGGCCGTGAACGATCTCTACGGCCATGCGACCGGCGACAGCGTGCTGGTGCAGGTCGCGCAGCGGCTCCTCGCCGCCTGCAGCGACACCGACACCGTCGCTCGCCTCGGCGGTGACGAGTTCGCGGTGCTGCGGCCTTCGCTCGCCTCGCCGCAGGATGCCGCCGCCCTCGCCGAGCGCATCGTGGGAATGGTGAGCGTGCCGATCCAGATCAACGGCTACGAGGTCATCCTCGGCGCCAGCATCGGCATCGCGGTGGCGCCGGGCGACGGCAGGGACGCCGAGACCCTGATGAAGAATGCCGACCTTGCCGCCTACCGCGCCAAAGCGGACGGCCGCGGCGCCTTCCATTTCTTCGAGCCGGCGCTCGACGCGGCGCTGCAGGAGCGGCGCAGCTTCGAGATGGAGCTCCGCGGCGCGCTCCTGCGCAACGAGCTCAGCCTCGTCTTCCAGCCGCTCGTCAACCTGGACGACAACCGCATCTCCAGCGTCGAGGCGCTCCTGCGCTGGAACCATTCCACCCGCGGCCTGGTGTTGCCCGACCGGCTGATCCCGGCGGCCGAGCGTTCCGGGCTGATCGGCCCGATCGGGGAATGGGTGCTCCGCGAATCGTGTCTCACGGCCGCGACCTGGCCGAAGGACGTGACGGTATCGGTCAACGTGTCGCCCATCCAGTTCGGCCACGGGCAGCTCGCCCGGCAGGTCGAGGACGCGCTCCGCCTGTCCGGCCTCGAGCCCGCCCGTCTCCATATCGAGGTAACCGAGACCGCGCTGCTGGTCGACAATGCGTCGACCTTGACGACCCTCGCTGCGCTCCGCCGGCTTGGGGTCCTGATCTCCCTCGACGACTTCGGCACCGGCTATTCGAGCCTCGGCTATCTCCGCACCTTCCGCTTCGACAGGATCAAGATCGATCGCTCCTTCGTTCACGACCTCTCCGGCGACACCAGCGGCCTGGCGATCACCAAGGCGATCATCGCGCTCGGACGGAACCTCGGCATCGCCACCGCCGCGGAGGGCGTGGAGACCGAGGCCCAGTTCGAATTCGTCAGGAGCCAGGGCTGCACCGAGGTGCAGGGCTACATCTTCTCGCCGCCGGTTCCCGCCAGCGCCATCGCCCGCGTACTGGCGGACGAGCGCGACGACGGCGCGATGCCGGTGGGACGCTGGCGCCCCGGGGCCGGCAGCGGCTATTCCGGCAGCCCGGCCGTCCGCAGGCCGCCGATGTAGCGCTCGAGCGTCGACGGCTCCATGAAACGGAGCGCGTCCCTGAGCTTGGCGAGGGTCACGTCCGGACGCACCGCGACGAACCGGGCGAGGGCCTCGCGCGCCGCGGGCAGGTTGCCGGCGGTGCCGTGGAAGGCGGCGAGGTCCCGGTATGCCCAGGTCATGCCCACCTTCTCGCGGATCGCCCGCTCCGCCCATTGCACCGCCTCCTCGGGATAGCCGGCGGCGAACTTCGCGAAGCCCATGCCGATGAAGCCGTTGAAGCTGAACGGATCGAGCGGACTGAGGGTCAGGGCCTTTTCGAAGCTCTGGAGCGCCTCCTGAGGATTGCCGCGATAGGCGAGCAGGAAGCCGTGGCGCGTCCAGGCCCAGGCGTTGTTGGGATCGAGCGCCAGGGCGCGGTCGACATAGTGCCGGGCGCGATCGAGGTCGCCGAAGAGCAGCATCGTCGCGGTCGAGAGCGCGCAGAGCGCGGTGGGGTCGTCGCCGACCGCCGGGGCGGCGAGCGCGATCAGCCCTTCGCCTTCCTTGCGGACCTGCTCGATGTCGTCGGTCCAGTTGTAGACGACATGTTGCGCCCGCGCCCAGGCGGCGATCGCGGCGGCACGGGCATAGGCGGGATCGCGCGCCATCGCCTCGTCGAGGAGGCGGATCGCCTCGGCGTTGTCCTCGCGCCGGTGCGCCCAGAGGTGCGGCAGGGCGCGGAGCACGAGGTCGTAGGCGGCCATGTTCTCCGGCCGCTTCCGCCGGGCCAAGGCGATCTCGGCGTCCCAGATCGATGGACGCAGCGCCCCGGTCACCCGCGAGGCGATCTCGTCCTCGAAGTCGAACAGGTTCGCCACGACGCCGTCATAGCGGTCGGCCCACAGGTGCGTGCTGGTGCTGGCGTCGATCAGCTGGGCGGTGACGCGGACCCGGTCGCCGACCTTCCGGAGGCTCCCTTCGAGCACGTAGCGGACGCCGAGATCGCGGGCGATCTCCCGCACGTCGACGGCGCGCCCCTTGTAGGCATAGGCCGAGTTGCGGGCGATCACGGTGAAGTCGCGGACCCGGGAGAGCGTCGCGGTGATCTCCTCGACGATGCCGTCGGCGATCGAGGTCGCGGCCGGGTCCCCCGACATGTTGTCGAAGGGGAGGACCACGATCGAAGCCTGGCCGTCCTGCGACGAGCCGGTACGCGGCGGCGCCGGCGGGGTGGCAGGAACGGACGCGTCGCCCTGCCGGCGGTAGCCGATGGCCGACTTCAGGGGCGCTTCCGGATCGGAGCCCGGGCCGGTCCAGACCCAGACCTCGTATTGCTCGTCCTTGCCCTTCATCCCGATCCATTGCGTCTCGCCGAACTGGCTGGCGAGCGCCTTGGTGAGCTGCCACCGCACCGAGTGGGTGATGGCGATGCCGCCCGGCGGCGCCGCCTCCTGGAGGCGGACCACGAAGCCGACCGCGGCGCCGAACCGGTCGTCGCCGCGCACGAAGACGTCGGCGAGGCCGACGCCGACGCGGACCCGGAGCGGGTCCGCGCTCCGCGCCGTGTTGAACTCGGCCATCTGCGTCTGGAAAGCGATCGACCATTCGACACTGTCCTCGACGCTGGGGAACTCGACCAGCGCGCCGTCGCCCATCGTCTTGAAGAGGTTGCCGGAGTGGCGGGTGACCGACGGCCGCAACACGTTCCGTCTCAGGCGCGCGAGCGCCAGCAGCGTGCCGCGCTCGTCGCGCTCCACCAGGCGCGTGTAGCCGGCGACGTCGAGCGAGGCGAGCACGGTGAGTTTGCGCGGGGCGCGCTGCATCGGATTGGTTCCGGGGGGCGGATGGCGCGCAGTCTTAGTCAACCCGTCCCCGCCCGCAAGCAAAAGTCTTTGCACTCCCGATACTTTGGCATCGAGGACGGGCATGAACACAGCGCCGGCGAGGCGATATATTGCAATGCAGCATCTTTCCTTTCGGCCCTGGATCGCTTATATGCGGCGCGGTCCGGCACTCGCGCAGCCGCCAAGGATTACATGTCACTTCGCAACATCGCCATCATCGCCCACGTCGATCATGGGAAAACCACCCTTATCGACGTCCTGCTCCGCCAGTCCGGCGCGTTCCGCGACAACCAGAAGGTCGCCGAACGCGTCATGGACTCGAACGACCTCGAGCGCGAGCGCGGCATCACCATCCTCGCCAAGGTCACCTCGCTGGTCTGGAAGGACACGCGCATCAACATCGTCGACACGCCCGGCCACGCCGATTTCGGCGGCGAGGTGGAGCGCATCCTCAACATGGTCGACGGCGCGATCGTCTTGGTCGATGCGGCCGAGGGGCCGATGCCGCAGACCAAGTTCGTGCTGCAGAAGGCGCTGAAGCGCGGCCTTCGGCCGATCGTCGCGATCAACAAGATCGACCGGCCGGACCAGCGCCACCAGGAAGTGCTGAACGAGGTGTTCGACCTCTTCGCCGCGCTCGACGCGACCGACGAGCAGCTCGATTTCCCCGTCCTCTACGGTTCGGCGAAGCAGGGGTGGATGGCGGCGTCGCCGGAAGGCGCGCACGAATCCTGCGCGCCTCTGTTCGACCTGGTGCTCGAGCACGTGCCGCCGCCGACGGTGGAGGAGGGGCCCTTCAAGCTGCTCGCCACCACGCTCGAGGCCAATCCCTATCTCGGCCGGATCCTAACCGGGCGCATCACCGCCGGCCGGCTCAAGCCCAACATGGCGGTGCGGGCGCTGTCGCGCGACGGCAAGGTCATCGAGGAGGGCCGCGTCTCGCGGGTGCTCGCCTTTCGCGGCCTGGAGCGCCAGCCGATCGAGGAGGCCGAGGCGGGCGACATCGTCGCCATCGCCGGGCTGACCAAGGCGACGGTGGCCGACACCATCGCCGCGCTCGAGGTCGCCGAGCCGATCTTCGCCCAACCGATCGACCCGCCGACGCTGTCGATGACCTTCCGCATCAACGACGGTCCCTTTGCCGGCCAGGAAGGCGACAAGGTCCAGAGCCGCGTGATCCGCGAGCGGCTGCTCCGCGAGGCCGAGGGCAACGTCGCGCTCCGCATCGCGGCCAACCCGGACAACGATTCGTTCGAGGTCGCGGGCCGCGGCGAATTGCAGCTCGGCATCCTCATCGAGACGATGCGCCGCGAGGGCTTCGAGCTGACCATCGGCAAGCCTCGCGTGGTCTACCGCACCGACGAGCAGGGCCGCCAGCTGGAGCCGATCGAGGAAGTGATCATCGACGTCGACCAGGAGCATTCGGGCATCGTCGTCCAGAAGCTGTCCGAGCGTCGCGCCGAGCTCCTCGAGATGCGCCCGTCGGGCGGCGACCGCATCCGGCTGGTCTTCCATGCACCGACCCGCGGCCTGATCGGATACCAGTCTGAGCTCCTCTCCGACACCCGCGGCACGGCGGTGTTCAACCGCCTGTTCCATGAATATGCGCCGTATCGCGGCGACATCCCGGGGCGGCGGAACGGCGTCCTGATCTCCAATGCCCAGGGTGACTCGACCAATTATGCGCTGTGGTACCTCGAGGAGCGCGGCGTGCTGATGATCGACCCGGGCATTCGCGTCTACGAGGGCATGATCATCGGCGAGCACAGCCGCGACAACGACCTCGAGGTCAACGTGCTCCGCGGCAAGCAGCTCTCCAACGTCCGTGCCGCCGGCAAGGAGGAGAACAAGGCGCTCACCCCGCCGCGGCGGCTCGCGCTCGAGGCGGCGCTGGCCTATATCCAGGACGACGAACTGGTCGAGGTGACGCCGAAGACCATCCGCCTCCGAAAGACGATCCTCGATCCGCATGCCCGCAAGCGCGCCGAACGGAGCAAGGCCGAAGTGGCGACGGTCTGAGCCGTCGGCATTCGCAAGGCCGAAAGGCGTCGGCCCCCGCGACAGGTCGTCGCCGTCGCGCAGCCTCCTTGCAACACTGCACGAAATTTTATCGCGCCGCTCGCCCGCGCCCTCTTTGCAGACCCGCGCAGTGGTCCTAAGCTTCCTCCATGAGCAACACCTTCACCATCGGTGTTCGGAGAGCCGAAGGCGCTGACGCCGAGGCGATCACGAAAGTTCATGATGCCTCGTGGCGCTATGCCTATGACGGCATGATCCCGCCGCGCGAGCTGTCGCGGATCATCGCCCGCCGCGGGCCGCGCTGGTGGGACAGGGCAATCCGCAAGGGTACGGCGATCCTGGTGATCGAGGTCGGCGGCACGATCTGCGGCTACGCGACCTTCGGCCCGAATCGGGCTCGGAACCTAGTCCAGAAGGGCGAGATCTACGAGATCTACCTGCTTCCCGAGTACCAGGGCGTCGGCCTGGGCACCCGTCTGTTCCTCGCCGCCAGGCGCGAGCTCGCACGCTTCGGCTTCGACAGCGTCGTCGTCTGGGCCCTGGCCGACAACGACAATGCGTGCCAGTTCTACAGGAACGCCGGCGGACGCAAGGTCGCCCGGGCAAGCGAGCGCTTCGGGGACGTGCAACTCACCAAGGTCGCCTTTGCCTGGGGCCGCGGCAGCCAGTAGCCTCCCTCACTCCCGCGCGTCGCCGTCGCCGCCGACCAGGCCGAATTGCAGCGGCCTGTCGCGGGCGCAGTCGAAGGACGGCGTGGCGTTGTCGACGACCTCGCGCGCGAGCTCGTTCGCGTCGGGGTTCACCCGCGCATTGATGTAGCCGATATGGCAGACCTCTCCCGGACCGCCGAGGTGGGTCATCACCAGCACCTGGCCTTCCGGCTCGCCGTCGCCGGCCGCCGTATAGAACCGGAGGATGGTCGCAAGCGGCGTGCCGTCCGCGGCGAGGCGCCACTCGATCGTGTCGCCGGCCCGGTTGAAGGGCGGCAGCGTCGTGCCGGCGGCGGGCTCGTCCCGCGCCCTCTCGCCGTAGGACACGAAGAAGCGGAGATCGCTCTCGGCGACGTAGACCGGCATGCCGCCATATCCCTCGCACCACCAGATGCCCGACTGGAGCGGATCGTCGGGATCGGGAGCCTCCTCCCGGCACTGCGCGAGGTCGAGACCGGTGTAGGCGCTGCGGTTCTCGGCTTGGGCCGGCGGTGCGCTCACGGCGAGGATCAGGCTGAGCCCGAGGGCGGTGCGGACGATGGCCACCTGTCGATCTCCTTCCCGAGCGCGGCCGGATCGCCGGCGATCCTTACCTGCTTCAGCCGCGCGGTGTGCCCCGTGGCGATCGTGACCGCCGATTTCGGCACGCGCAAGCGCTTGGCGATCAGCGCCGCCAAGGCGGCATTGGCCTCGCCTTCGGCGGGCAATGCTCGCACCCGCGCCAGGGCGACGGCGCGCCCGTCGGACAGGATGCCGACGCCGTCGATCGAATCGCGGGCGGCGCGCGGCGTGAGCCGCACCGCGAGCAGGATGCTGCCGGCCTCGAGGCGGTAGCATGGGCCGGCCGGCATCGTCGTTCGGGCCTCAGATGAAGGCGCGGGCGATGTTGGGCAGGATGACGCTCTGGATGAAGATGATGATGAGGATGACGATCACCGGCGAGATGTCGATGCCGCCGAGGTTGGGCAGCATGTTCCGGATCGGCCGGAGCACCGGTTCGGTGACCGCGTAGAGAACCTGGGCGACGCCGGCGACGAACTGGTTCCGCATGTTGACGACGCCGAAGGCGATCAGCCAGGAGAGCACCGCCGAGGCGATGAGCACGTAGACGTAGAGCTGGAGCACGTAGGAGATGAACCAGAGTAGCTCCAGCATGATGATCGGTCCGCCTCGTCGCCTGATCCTAGGGTCCCGCTCATGTAGCGTTGCCGGCGCAGCGCCGCAACCCGGGCTTTCCGGGGCCTGTGCCGCCAGGGTCATCGCGGCCTCCCGTGCCGTCTCCGGCGCCGGTTGCTCTCCTTGACAGGAGGCGGGCGCGAACCGTAAATGGCGCCCGTCCTCGGACCGCCCTTCCGCGTGCCGCGGGGGGCCGTAGCTCAGATGGGAGAGCGCTGCAATCGCACTGCAGAGGTCAGGGGTTCGATTCCCCTCGGCTCCACCA
>JBIQKL010000125.1:0-9984 GCA_044506555.1 Hyphomicrobiales bacterium
CATTGGCTTCGTGCAGATCGACGCCGGGCGCATCGGCGGCATCGGCCCGGCGAAAGAGGTCGCCGACCATGCCGCCGCCCGGGGCGTGACCTTCGTCAACCACACCTTCACCTCGTATCTGGCGCTGTCCGCATCGATCCAGGCCTATGCCGGCTATGCCGACCATGAGATCTGCGAATACCCGGTCGAGGCGAAGCCGGTCGCAAGGGCGATCACCAGCGAGGCGCTCCTGCCCGACGCCGACGGCCTTATCCGCCTCAGCGAGCGGCCGGGGCTCGGCATCGACGTCGATCCCAAGGCCTGGGGGCCGTACCTGCAGGACGTCGAGATCAAGCTCGGCGGCAAGGTGCTCTACCGGACGCCGGCCCTGGACTGAGACCCGGCGCGATCCTGTGTCGCCGGAAACCCCCCTTGTCGTTTGGCGCCAGGAAGGGCAAGAGCGCTGACGACGCCTGCCGTGCGACCCGGGGGAAGATGCCGTTGGCGGAGAAGCCCAAGCTTGCCGATGTGGCGCGTATCGCCGGGGTGTCGCCGGCGACCGTCTCGCGCGTCCTCAACCATCCGAATATCGTCCGCGCTCCGATGCGGCGGCGGGTGGAGGAGGCGATCGAAACACTGGGCTTCAAGCCCCATGCCGCAGCGCGGGCGCTCAAGTCGCGGCGAAGCCTGACCATCGGCGCGGTGGTGCCGACGCTCGACGTGGCGATCTTCGCCGCCGGCATCGCCGCGCTGCAGGGGCGGCTGCGCGACAAGGGCTACACGCTGCTCATCGCCAGCTCAGAGTACAATCCGCGCCGCGAACTGGAGGAGATCCGCGTGCTGCTCGAGCGCGGCGTCGACGGCATCGTCGTCGTCGGCGACGGCTTCTCGCGCCGGGCCCCGCGCCTCGCCCGCGAGCACGGCGTTCCGCTGATCACCACCTACGTGTCGAGGGCGCGGCCCGGCGTGCCGGCGATCGGCGTCGACAATGCCGAGGCGATGTTCCGGCTCGCCCGCCATCTCGTCGACCTCGGTCACCGCGAATTCGGCGTGCTCACCGATGCGGCCGCCCGCAACGACCGCACCCGCGCCCGGCGCGAGGGCCTCCTGCGGGCGCTCGGGGAAGCCGCGATCGAACTGCCGGCCTCTCGCGTCGTCGAGGTTTCCTATTCGGTCGCCAACGGCCGGCGAGGGTTCCGTACGATCATGGCGCTCCATCCCGAGATCACCGCCGTGGTCTGCACTTCCGACGCGCTCGCCATCGGCGCGCTCACCGAAAGCCGCGCACTGGGCTATGCGGTGCCCGCCGACCTGTCGGTGACCGGCTACGACGACATCGACATGGCCGCCCATACCGAGCCGCCGCTGACGACGGTCCACGTACCGGCCGCCGAGATCGGCCGCCGCGCCGCCGACCACATCATGGCGATGGTCGCCGGTGATCCCGTTCTGGCGCCGGCGGCATTGCCGGCGCCGCTGGTGATGCGCGGCTCCTCCGGCGCTCCGCTGACGAAGACCGCGCCTCGGGCGGGGTCGACACGGTCCGGCCGGACGACCGGTCGGGCGGGCATGGCGCGCGCGCAGAACGGCCCGGCGAAGAAATAGACGCCGGACCGGTCCGGTCCGCGAGGTCGCTGCGGTCTCTCCGGCGCCGGGCCCGCGCGGAGAGCCTCGACGTCGGCTTGACTCGCGATCGGTGTTTGACACACTCTGTCGCTGAAACCGATTTCAGAAAAGTGGATCAGCGTTGCTTCTCGAAGGGATGAAGGTCATCAGCTTCTGCCATTACCTGCAGGGGCCGGCCGCGATGCAGTACCTCGCCGACATGGGCGCAGACGTGATCAAGATCGAGCCGCCGAAAGGAGCCTTCGAGCGTCACTGGGCAGGTGCGGATACGGCCCGGGTCGGCGGGATCAGCGCGCTGTTTCTCTGCGCCAACCGGAACGTGAAGAGCCTTGCCATCGATCTCAAGCGCCCGGAGGCGCGCGACGTCCTGTACCGGCTGATCGGGGAGAGCCACGTCGTCGCCGAGAACTTCAGGCCGACGGTCCTCGACCGGCTCGGCTACGGATACGACGCGGTCCGCGAGCGGAAGCCCGACGTCATCTACGCCTCGGCCTCGGGCTATGGCAGCTCCGGCCCCTATGCCGGCCGGCCGGGGCAGGACCTCCTCGTCCAGGCGATGTCGGGGCTTGCCGCGACGAGCGTCCGGGACGGCGAGCCGGTGCCGGCGGGATACACGGCCGTCGACCAGCACGGCGCCGCACTCCTCGCCCTCGCCATCGCCGGCGCCTATGCGCGCTGGCTGCGGAGCGGCGAGGGAACCCGGATCGAATCGACGCTGCTCGGGGCGGCCATCGACCTCCAGCAGGAATCGATCGTCACCTATCTTGCGAGCCGCGTGGGCCGGAAGGGGCTGGAGCGCGATCCCCACCTCGCCAGCTGGTTCCATGCCGCTCCCTACGGCGTTTACCGGACCGCCGACGGCGACCACGTGGCCATATCGCTCAACGACGTGTCGGCGGTCGCCGAGTCGCTGGACAGCGACGCGATCAGGGCTTTCGTCGGCCGCAATGCCTTCGACGAGCGCGATGCCCTGGCCCGTGCCGTGGCGGAGGAGATCGCGCGGCGCAGGTTCGACGAGCTGGCGGGCGCCTTCGACGCCAATCGTGTCTGGTACGCCCGCGTCGACGACTACGAGGATCTGCTGGCCAATCCGCAGGCCCGGCACAACCGGGCTTTCGCCGAGGTTACGGTCAACGGCGATGCGGCGACGCTCGTCAACCATCCGATCCGCTATGACGGCATGGTGCCGCCGATCCGCAGCCTCGCACTCGAAGCGGGCGCCGACACGCGGGCCGTGCTCTCCGGCGCCGGCCTCTCGGAGGCGGAGATCGCCGACCTCGTCCGCGACCGCGTCGTGTTCGTGCCGGAGTCGGTGCAATGACCGATGCCGGCTACTTCGTCAGCGTCGGCCAGGAAGTGACGTTCGCCAAGACGGTGAGCGAGAGCGACGTCTACCTGTTCGCGGGCATCACCGGCGATCTCTCCTCGAACCACGTCAACGAAGCGGTGATGGCGAAGTCGAAATACGGCCGGCGGGTCGCCCATGGCGCGCTCGTCGTCGGTTTCATGTCGACCGGGTCGACCCGCATGATCGAGACTCATGGCGGCAGCGCCGTGGGCAAGGCGACCGCCGTGTCGCTGGGCTACGACCGGGTGCGCTTCATCGCGCCGGTGTTCTTCGGCGACACGCTCACCGTCAGCTATCGCATCACGCGCGTCGAGCCCGAGCGCGACCGCACCTACGGGATCATCGCCGTCACCAATCAGGACGGCGTTCAGGTTGCTTCGGCCGAGCACATCCTCAAGTGGGTCCCGGATATGCCGGGTCCGGCCGAGTGATTACGGGTGAAGTCCAGCGGAAAAGAAGGGGAAGCAAAATGAACACGAACAGCATGCTTTCGCCGATCGGCGCGCGCGCGGTCCAGCTCCTGTGCGCGACCGGACTGGCGCTGATGGCCGCGCAAGGCGTGGCCTCGGCGCAGGAGGAGAGGACGATCGCCATCGCCGTCAAGGTGGCGGGCGATCCGTGGTGGTCGCGCATGGAGGAAGGCCTCAAGGAGTATGACGAGGCCAACCCGAACGTGCGCGTCTTCATGCAGGGCGTGCCCCAGTCCGACGGAGCACTCCAGGCGCAGCTCATCGAGGACCTGATCGCCCAGAACGTCGATGCGATCGGTATCGTGCCGATCTCGCCGCAGACGCTCGAGCCGGTGATCGCCAAGGCACAGGCCGTCGGCATCAAGGTCGTCACCCACGAAGGCGAGACCCAGCCGACCAAGGACTTCGACGTCGAGGCCTTCGACAACGAGGCGTATGGCCGCCACCTGATGGACGAGCTCGCCTCGCGCATGGGCGAGGAGGGCGAGTACGCCGTGTTCGTCGGCAAGCTGACCAACGTCTCCCACAACCAGTGGGTCGACGCGGCGGTGGCCTACCAGAAGGAAAAGTATCCGAACATGACGCTGGTCGGGGACAAGAACGAGACCAACGAGGACGCCGCCACGGCGTACCGCAAGACCCAGGAGCTGCTGGTCGCCTATCCCAACATCAAGGGCTTCCAGGGCTCTTCGTCGAACGACCCGATCGGCATCGGGCAGGCGATCGAGGAAGCCGGGCTCGAGGATCGCACGGTGGTGGTCGGCACCAGCCTCGTCTCGCTCGCCGGCAACCTCCTCGAGACCGGCGCGGTCGACTCGATCAGCTTCTGGGATCCGAAGGACGCCGGCAAGGCAATGGTCGAGATCGCGATCCGCCTGCTCGACGGCGAGACCGTCGAGGAAGGCGCCGACCTCGGCGTGCCGGGCTATAATGCCGTCATCGTCAAGGACGACGTCATTTACGGCTCGGCCTGGGTCGACGTGACCAAGGAGAACATGGCGGACTACAACTTCTGAGCCGCGCTTCGTGCGGCCCGACGGACGCCGGGCAGATCCTCCCACTGCCTGGCGTCCGTTTTCCATTCCAGAGGAGCGGGGTACCGGCCTGAAATGACGGCGACAGCCAAGGCGGTGGCGCATGTGGCACAGCAGCAGCCGGCGCTGCTGCGTGCGGTGGACATCACCAAGCACTACGCCGGCGTCACCGCACTCGACGGCGTGTCGTTCGAGGTCGGGCGGGGCGAGGTGGTCGCGCTCGCCGGGGAGAACGGATCCGGCAAGTCGACCCTGATCAAGATCATCGCCGGGGTCGAGCGCGCCAACGGGGGCGCGCTCTATGTCGACGGCGCCGACTGGACGCGGCGCCCGCCGAGCGAGCGCATCGAGGCCGGCGTCCAGATCATCTACCAGGATTTCGCGCTCTTCCCCAATCTCAGCGCCGGGGAGAACATCTGGCTGCCGCAGCAGCTCAACCGGCACCGCCGGACGGTCGACCGCGCCGACGGGCTCGCCATGGCACGCCGCGCGCTCGACGACATCGGCGTCGACATCGACCTCGGCCGAGACGTGGCGGACCTGCCCGTCTCGCAGAAGCAGCTCGTGGCGATCGCCCGCGCGCTGGTCAACGACGCGCGGCTCCTGATCATGGACGAGCCGACCACCGCGCTGACGCACCGCGAGGTCGAGCATCTGTTCGCCATCATCCGCCGGCTCGCCGCCGGCGGCATGAGCTTCGTCTTCGTCAGCCACAAGCTCGACGAGATCGCCGCGATCTGCGAGCGCGTCGTCGTGCTCAGGAACGGCGTCAAGACGCTCGACCGGCCGATGGCCGGCCTCGCCGAGGCCGACATCGCGCTCGCCATGACCGGACGCGAGGTCGGCCAGGAGCGCTATCCGCGGCCGGTGCGCGACCCCCAGGCGCCGCCGCTGTTGACGGTCAGCGGGTTCGGCCGGACCGGTGAGTATCACGACATCGGCTTCACCTTGGGCGGCGGCGAGGTGCTCGGCCTCGCCGGCCTGATGGGCGCCGGCCGGACCGCCATCGTGAAGGGCCTGTTCGGCCTGCCGCCGGCCGATCGCGGCACCATCCTGGTCGACGGCAAGGAGACCCGGATCCGCGACGCGACGGACGCGATCGCCGCCGGCATCGGCTACGTGCCGGAGGACCGGCTGAGCGAGGGCCTGTTCCTCGATTTCTCGATCGGCGACAACATCATCATCCGCGCGCTCGACCGGATCATGACGGCGGGCGGCTGGATCACCGGCGCGCGGAAGGGCGCCGAGGCGGACGAGTGGGTGCGGCGGCTCGCGATCAAGACGCCGTCTCCGCGCCTGCCGGTGAGCAGCTTGTCCGGCGGCAACCAGCAGCGCGTGGTGCTGGCCAAGTGGATGGCGGGCAAGCCGCGGGTGCTCGTCCTCAACCGGCCGACCGTCGGCGTCGACGTCGGCTCGAAGGCAGGCATCCACGAGATCATCATGGAGCTTGCGGCAGCCGGCGTCGGCATCATCGTGGTGTCGGACGAACTGCCGGAGCTGATGCGGATCTGCGACCGTATCCTGGTCATCCGCGCCGGCCGGCTGGTCGCCGAGCGGCGGGTCGAGGAGAGCTCGGAGGAGGAGATCATGGGCATCGTCAGCGAGAGCGCTGCATGAGCTCTTCCCGCGCCTTCTTCCGGCACGAGGTCATCGTGCTCCTCGCGCTCGTCCTCCTGGTGGCGGCGGTCGGGCTCGTCAATCCGTCCTTCTTCAGCTTCTTCAACGTCTTCTCGCTGCTCAAGAACAGCACGGTCATCGGCCTGTTCGCGGTCGGCTTCTTCCTGGTGCTGGTGGTCGGCGGCCTCGACGTCTCGTTCACCGCGATCGGCGTCTTCGCCATGTACGCCACGGTGAAGATCGCGCTGGCGGTGTTCCCGGAGGCGCCGTTCCTCGTGCTCTGCGCCGTGGCGGCGGGGATCGGCGCCGTGCTCGGCCTGATCAACGGCCTCCTGGTAACCCAGCTCAACGCGCCGTCGCTGATCGTCACTCTCGGCACGCTCAGCCTCTATCGCGGGTTCCTGCTCACCTTCATCGGCACCGACAGCATCCGCCAGGTGCCGGAATCGATGACCACCTTCGCCCGCACCAACATCCTGACGATGACGGCGGAAAACGGCGCGCGCGTCGGGCTTCACGTCTCGGTGGCGGTGTTCCTGCTCGCGGTCGTGCTCGTGTTCCTGTTCCTGCGTTACACCACGCTCGGGCGGAGCCTCTATGCCGTCGGCGGCAACCCGGTCGCGGCACGGCGGATGGGCATCAACGTGCCGGCCGTCGAGACCCTCGCCTACGTCCTTGCCGGTGCTTTCGCCGGGATCGCCGGCCTGCTCTCCGGCGCGATGATCCGCCTCGCCAACCCCCAGACGCTGGTCGGCAGCGAGCTCGACGTGATCGCCGCGGCGGTGCTCGGCGGCGCCGCGATCACCGGCGGGCGGGGCAACGTCGTCGGCGTGTTCTTCGGGGTTCTCCTGATCGTGGTCACCAACAACAGCCTCATCGTCCTCGGCGTGCCGGCGACCTGGCAGAAGGTGGCGATCGGCGCCCTGCTTCTGGTCGCGATCGGCCTGCCGCTCATCGCCCAGCGCCGGCGTCCTTCCGGGCCGGGCACTGCCATGGGCGATCTCGCCGATGCCGGAGCCGCCCGCGCATGAAGACCTTCCAGCCCTTCGATTCGCGGATCGCCATCCTGCTCGTCGCCGCGATCGCCATCGCCGGAACGCTGGGCGCGCTACGCCCCGACGTGTTCCTGAGCGCGCTCAACATCAACTCGATGCTGCTCCAGAGCAGCGTCATCGGGCTGCTCGCGCTCGCCGTGGCGGTGACGCTCCTGACCGGCGGCATCGACCTGTCGATCAACGCCACGGCCAACCTCACGGCGATCGTGGTCGCGCTGTTCCTCGGGGCGCTGGCGCCCGCCGACGGCGGCGGCATCGGATTTGCGCTGCTTGCCGTTGTCGTCGGACTCGCGGTCGGGCTCGCCTGCGGCCTGTTCAACGGCTTCATCATCGCCGTGCTCGGCTACTCGCCGATCCTCGCCACGCTCGGCACCATGACCCTGTTCGCCGGCATCGGAACCGTGCTGACCGGCGGCAATACGCTGTTCGGCATCAGCGCCTTCGCCGCGATCGGCCGCGGCTCGGTCTTCGGCATTCCGTTGCCGGCGATCATCTTCCTCGCCGCCGCGATCATCCTCACCCTGGTGCTCGAGACCCGGCGCTTCGGCTTCTTCGTCTATCTCTACGGCGCCAACCCGGCCGCGAGCCGCTTCTCCGGGATCGATTCGACGTGGCTGATCCTCAAGGTCTACGGGCTCAGCGGTGTGCTCTCCGCGGTCGCGGGGCTGCTCAATCTCGGCATCACCAACTCGGCCAATGTCGACTTCGGCACGTCCTACGTGCTGCTCGCGATCCTGATCGCCGTGCTGGGCGGCGTCTCGGCGGCGGGCGGCGCCGGCCGGGTGCTCGGCGTGGTGCTGGCGGTCCTCATCCTCCAGTTCCTCTCCACCGGCCTCAACCTCATGTTCCAGTCGAGCGTCAGCAACTTCCTCAAGGAGTTCGCGTGGGGGGCGACGCTCCTGGTGGTGCTCGCCATCGGTTCCAGCCGCTGGCGTCGATCGCCGCGGCGCGCGCCGGAGAATGTGCCGCCGGCAGAGCCTGCCGAGGCGGCGAAGAGGTCGTGAAGGAGGCGAGTCGCATGGAGAGCAAGATGAACCCGGACGATCCCCTGCTGGCCGCCTGCGCGGCGATGATGCGCGAGGCCGGCGGCTACGCCATCGACGCCGAGAGGCTCGCCGCGGCACTCCCCGTGATCCGGGGCACGGCCAAGGCGATCCGCACCCTCGACGAGCTCGACCTCGACGAGGTCGAGCCGATGACCGTGTTCCGGCCGCTGCCATGACCGTCGCAGCACCTCTCGGCATCCGTGCCGCGGCGGCGGCGATGCGGGCCGGCGACCTCAAGGCGGTCGACCTGATGGCGGCCTGCCTCGCGGCGGCCGACCGGCTCGGCGACACGCTCAACGTGTTCGCGACGCGGGCCGACGCCGATGCCCTGCTGGCGCAGGCCGCCGAGATCGACCGGCGCCTCGCCGCCGGCGACGATCCCGGTCCGCTCGCCGGGATTCCGATCGGCGTCAAGGACATCTTCTTCACCCGCGACTTGCCGACCACCGCCAGCTCGAAGGCGTTTGCCGGCTTCTCTCCCGGCCGGGACGGCGAGGCCGTGGCGCGGCTGAGGGCGGCGGGTGCGCTGTTCGTCGGCAAGACCCACACCCACGAGCTCGCCTTCGGCCCGACCACGGCCAACGAATATGCCGGCGCCTCGCGCAACCCGTGGAACCCCGATCACGTGCCCGGCGGGTCGAGCGGCGGCTCGGCGATCGCCGTGGCCACCGGCATGTGCCTCGGTGCGACGGCGAGCGACACGGGCGGATCGATCCGCCATCCCGCCGCCTTCTGCGGCCTCACCGGCCTCAAGCCGACCTACGGCCGCGTCAGCCGCCGCGGTGCCTTCTCGCTCGCATGGTCGCTCGACCATGTCGGACCGATCGCCCGGAGCGCCGACGACGTCGCCCATCTGCTCCAGGTGATGGCCGGCCATGATCCCGACGACGGCGCGTCGGCCGACAGGCCGGTGCCCGACTACGTCTCCGGCATCGTCGAGCCCGCGGGCCGGCTCCGCATCGGCATCCCGCGCGAGCACTATTTCGACGTGATCGATCCGGACATGCGCGCCGCCTTCGATGCGGCGATCGCGACGCTCGAGGGGCTCGGCTGGTCGGTCGAGGACGTGTCGCTGCCGCGCATCCGCTACGCGCTGGGTGCCGAGCTCGCGATCCTGTCGGCCGAGGCCGCTTCCTTCCATCGCCGCGCGATCCGGCAGCGTGGGAACGACATATCGCCGAACGTCCGGCGCGAGATCGATACCGGCGAGACCATCCTCGCCACCGACTACCTGCTCGGCCAGCGGGCGCGGCGGCTGATCGCCGACGACTTCGCCGCGGCGCTGTCCAAGGTCGACCTGCTTGCGACCCCGACGATCCCGATCCCGGCGCCGCGCATCGGCCAGACCGAGGTGGAGCTCGACGGCGCCAGTTTCTCGGCGCTCGACGCGATCTGGCGGAACGCGTTCCAGACCAACCTCACCGGGTCGCCGTCGCTCTGCGTGCCTTGCGGCTTCTCGCGCGGCGGGCTGCCGCTGAGCCTCCAGCTGGTCGGGCGGAACTTCGACGAGCTGACGGTGCTCCGGGCCGGTCATGCCTTCCAGGCGGCGACCGACTGGCATACCCGCGTCCCGGCGCTGGCGAACGGCTGAGTGCTCCGGTGCCTCGCGGAGCCAAATGGCACGCTCCGCCATGCTCGCCCTTCCCGTCATCCTCGGGCTTGACCCGAGGATCGTCTGGTGCCGGCACCACGTTGCCTCCTGACGCTCCAGCGCCAACGCCCGAGCCGGTCGCCAGACGGTCATGTTTACCAGTGCGTCATTGCGTTACCCGGACGGTGGTGCGCGCGGAGATCGATCCTCGGGTCAAG
>JBIQKL010000126.1:0-9976 GCA_044506555.1 Hyphomicrobiales bacterium
CGATTCCTGCCGGGGTCACCACGTTCGGCGACGCAGGGGGGATTCCATGACTGCGCCGTCGCTTCCTGCCTATCGCAATCCCGTTGCCGCCAACCTCGCCGGCCTCCGGCGCATGCTTGCCCGGGATCGCGAGCCCGACCGCGCGACCGGGGCGCGCCGCCGGAGGCGGCTGGTGCTCGCCGGCGCGGCGGTGACGGCGGTCCTGATCTTCATCCTCCTGATGACCCTCGACGGGCATTCGGTCGCGTGGTGGGAAGGACTCTCGCGCCGTTCCCGCCGCGCGTTCCAGACGATCACCCGTTTGGGACAATCGGACTGGCTCCTGATCCCGTCCGGCGCCTTCTCCCTCGCCCTCCTCATGGCGGACTGGCAGCGGACCGGCCGACGCGTCGCAGCGGCCTGGATCGAGCTCGGCAACCTCGTCGCGTTCTTCTTCCTCGCGATCGCCCTCTCGGGGATGACGACCAATCTCCTCAAATGGACGATCGGGCGGGCGCGGCCGATCCTGTTCGAGATCGAAGGCGTGTTCTCGCTCAGCCCGATCTCGTTCCACTACGAGCAGGTCAGCTTTCCCTCGGGCCACACCACCACGGCGGCGGCCCTGGCGATGGCGGTGGTGCTGATCTTCCGCGCCCGGCCGGTCGTCTTCTTTCTCGCCGCCGTGTTCGCGGTGACCATCGCCGTCAGCCGGGTCGGGGTCCGCGCCCACTTCCCGAGCGACGTGGTGGCCGGATTCTTCGTGGGCACCGCCGTCACGTTTCTCTTCGCGCATTTCCTCGGCCGGCGCGGCATCGCCTTCCAGCGGCAGGCGGACGGTACGCTGATGCCCAAGACAGCCGCCATCCGGCGGATGTTCGGCAGTGCGCCCGGGCGCCGCGCCGCGTTCGGTGGGCTCCGCGCGGCATGGTTCGGGGCAGGGCGCGACACGTAGCCTGTGGACAAGCCGCGGTCGAGATTTGACCGCGCCGGCGCCGCCGGGGAAATGTCCCGGCATGACCCTCCATCTCATCAAGCTCTGCGTCGGCTGCGATTCGATCGAGGACCTCGCCGAGTGGATCGACGAGCGGCGGAAGGCCGCACGGCGCGCCGGCCGCAAGCCGGAGCACGTCCACGTCACCCGCATGGTGCCGCGGCGCATGACGGAACTCCTCGACGGCGGCTCGCTGTACTGGGTGATCAAGGGCAGCGTGCAGGTGCGCCAGCGGCTCCGCGACATCCAGGTCTTCACCGACGGCGAGGGGATCCAGCGCTGCCGGCTGGTCCTCGACACCGCGCTGGTGGCGACCGAATGGCAGCCGAAGCGGCCTTTCCAGGGCTGGCGCTACTACGACCCGAAGGACGTGCCGCCGGATCTCCGGAGCGACCGCCCGCAGGACCTGCCGCCGGCGCTCAAGGCGGAGCTCGCCTCGCTCGGCCTGATGTGAGGGCCGCCGTCAGCCGGCGATGTTGTCGATGAGACGGGTGCGGCCGAGGCGCGCCGCGGCGAGCAGCCGGAGCGGCTCCGTCCCTGGGTCGGCGACCTCGGCGAGGGTCTCGGCATTCCGGAGCGCGACGTAGTCGACGGCGAAGCCCGCGGCGGCGAGCTCGGCACGGGCCTCGGCGAGCGCGGCGGCAGGCTCGATGCCACGCCGGATCGCGGCGGCCGCGGACTGGAGCACCGCATGAAGCCGCGGCGCCGCGGCGCGCTCGTCGGTGGAGAGATAGGCGTTGCGGGAGGAGAGAGCGAGCCCGTCGGCGGCGCGAACCGTAGGATGGCCGACGACCTCGATCGGCAGCCCGAGGTCGGCGGTCATGCGGCGGACGACCGCGAGCTGCTGGTAGTCTTTCTCGCCGAACACCGCCACGTCCGGCGCGCAGGCGACGAACAGCTTGGCGACGACGGTCGCGACGCCGCCGAAGAAGTGAGGCCGCGCATCGCTCTCGAGCCCGCGGGCCGGCCCGTCGACACCGATCCGGGTCGCGTAGCCTTCAGGGTACATCTCGCTGACCGTCGGGGCGAAGACGGCCTCGACGGCGAGGGCGTCGAGCTTGCCCAGGTCCGTCTCCTCGTCGCGCGGATAGGCGGTGAAATCCTCGCTCGGCGCGAACTGGGCCGGATTGACGAAGATCGAGACGACGACACGGTCGGCTAGGCTCCGCGCCCTCCGGACGAGATCGAGATGGCCGTCGTGGAGCGCCCCCATCGTCGGCACCAGCGCAATCTGCAGCCCCTCCGCGCGCCAGGCGGCGGCCCGGCTCTGCATGCCCCTCACGGTGCGGATGACGTCCGGCATTCCGGTGTACTCCCCCTCGCGGCGGCGGACGCTAGCAAAGCGGACCGCATCCCGGCAATCCGCCGCAGGGCAGGGATGGCTTGCTTCCTTGCCACGAAGTGCCACATTCCGAGGCAGGTGACAGAAGGAATCCGATGGCAGACGATCGCCACACGCCGGCCCCGCGGCCGAAGCCCGGCAAGCCGGTCGAGACGTCCTCGTCGTCGGCGGAGATCGACGCGTTCCTGCGCCAGGCGCGCATGCTCGCGGTCCCCGCCGAGGGACGGGGCCGGCTGATCTTCGCGCTCGACGCGACGATAAGCCGGCAGCCGACATGGGACACGGCATGCCGGCTGCAGGCCGAGATGTTCGACGAGGCCGGGCGCATCGGTGGGCTCTCGGTGCAGCTGGTCTATTTCCGCGGCTACGGCGAGTGTCGCGCCAGCCGCTGGGTCGCCGACACGAAGGCGCTTCGCGACCTGATGACAGGCATCGACGTGCGCGGCGGCCAGACCCAGATCGGCAAGGTGCTCAGCCATGCCCGGCGCGAGGCCCGCGCCCACAAGGTCGCCGCCATGGTGTTCGTCGGCGACGCGCTCGAGGAGCCGGTCGACGCGCTGGCGCAGAAGGCCGGCGAGCTCGGCCTTCTCGGCTTGCGCATGTTCGTGTTCCAGGAAGGCCATGATCCTCGCGTCGAGGCCGGGTTCCGGGAGATGGCGCGATTGAGCGGCGGCGCCTATGCGCGCTTCGACGCCAATGCCGCCGGCCAGCTCGCGCAACTGCTCCGCGCCGCCGCCATCTACGCTGCCGGCGGGCTCAAGGCGCTGGAGAGCCGCGGAGGCACATCCGGCCGGCTGCTTCTCGGCCAGATGCGTCGCGGCTGATGGCCTATCTCTTCGCCGGCGTCGCCGTCCTCGTCGTGCTCGTCCTGCTCGCCCGCGGCTTCGTCGCCGCGGACCCCAGGGCGCTGGTCAGCGCGCTCCGCTACATCATCGGCATCGGCATGATGCTGTTCGGCGGCGTCCTGGTGCTCGGCCGGCGCTGGGAGCTGGGGATCCCGCTGATCGCCGCCGGCGTCTCGGCGATCACGCTGGGCCGGATCGGCCCCTTCGATCTCGGCGGCGGCCGGCGCACACCCGGGTCGACCTCGTCCGTGCGGTCGACCTTCCTCGAGATGGAGCTGGACCACGACACCGGCGCGATGCGCGGCCGCGTGTCCGGCGGAAGCTTCGAGGGGCGGCGCCTCGACGACCTCGGCGAGGACGACCTCAAGCTGCTCTACCGCGAGGTCGCGATCGACCCCGAGAGCCTCAGCCTACTCGAAGCGTATCTCGACCGCCGGTTTCCCGGCTGGCGTGAGGACGTCGAGGGTGACCCGGCAGCGGGGCCGGGCAGCGCGCCGGATGCGCGCGCCATGACTGACGAGGAGGCCTATCAGATCCTTGGCCTTGCGCCCGGCGCCAGTGAGGCGGAAATCCGGACCGCGCACCGGAACCTGATGAAGCGGGTCCACCCCGACCAGGGTGGCTCGACGTTCCTGGCGTCGAAGATCAACGAAGCGAAGGACTGGCTGCTCGGCAAACGACATCGGTAGAGTCCACTACGCGTGACAAGAAAGGACCCCTGGGGCAGTTCATACCGCCGCGGCGCTACTCCTCCGCGATGGCGTAGCAGGCGAACTTCTGCTTCACGAGGAAGGCGCAGGCGGCCTGTGCCTCTTCCTTCCCCTCGAACCCGGCGAAGCGGGCCCGATAGAGCGTCTCCGCGCCCTTCGACACCGGCTCGGTGTAGGGGGCGGTATCCGCGAACATCTCGGTGACGGCGGCCGCGGCACGGGCCTTCTGGAGGATCGAGAGGGCGGACGCCTGGGTCGGTGCCGCGGCAAGCTGGATCTTCCAGCCGGTCATCGTCGGCACGTTGGCGAAGCGCTCCATCCCCACGGCCTCGGCGATCGGCGTGGGCGGCGGCAGCGACGCATCCTCCGAGATCATCTCGTCGTCCGCGATGTCGCCCTGGGCCCGGTATTCCTCCGGGATGAGGGTGGCGATGTCGTTGACCGCGGCGGCGGCCGGAGCGACCGAGCCGGTCTCTTCCGCGGCATAGGCGGAGATCGCCGAGGCCGGGCGGAGGCGGGGCATCGGCAGCTCGGCGAGGTCGAGGAGGGGCGTCGATTCCTCGAGCGGCGCGCTCGCGATCAGCGCCTCCGACGGCGCGCCGACGCCGCGCGGCAGGATCAGCGGCGCGGTGCGCGGACCGCGCGAGGCCCTGCCGATATAGTCTTTGACCAGCTTGGTCATGTAGGCGTCGCGCGAGGAGCCGCTCGAGCCTCCGAGCACCACGGCGACCACGCGGCGGTCCGGCAGGTTGACGGACGTGACCAGATTGAAGCCGGACGCGCGGGTGTAGCCGGTCTTGATGCCGTCGACGCCCTTCACCTTGCCCAGAAGCCGGTTGTGGTTGCCGATCTTGGCGCCGTTATAGGTGAAGCTGGTGGTCTTGAAGTAGCGGAAGTAGGTCGGGAAGCGATCCTGCAGGGCGCGGCCGAGAATGGACATGTCGCGCGCGGTGGTGACCTGTGCCGAATTCGGCAGGCCGTGCGCGTTCTTGAAGGTGGTGCTGCGCATCCCGAGCGAACGGGCGCGCTGCGTCATCATCGTCGCGAACCGCGACTCGCTGCCGCCGAGATGCTCGCCGAGGGCCGTCGCCATGTCGTTGGCCGATCGGGTGACCAGCGAGAGGATGGCGTCCTTGACCGTGATCGTGTTGCCGGCCTTGACCCCGAGCTTGGAGGGAGGCTCCGCGGCGGCATTGGCGGAGACCTTGATTCGCGTGCCGAGGGTGATCCTGCCGGCCTCCAGCGCCTCGAAGGTCAGGTAGAGGGTCATCATCTTGGTGAGCGATGCGGGGTACGCCTTGGTGTCGGCGTTCTTGGCGTAGAGCACCTTGCCGGTCTTCGCATCGACCACGATCGCGGCCTGCGTCACCGCCAGGGCCTGGCCTGCGACGAGGGAGGCGCCGGCTGCCACGGCGGCTGCCTTGAGCCACGAAAGGCCAAGAGAACGAAGCGTTTGCAGTCGCTTCCTGATCACGCGCAACTCCGCATTTTCCCGGCCCGACATGCCGGCCGCCGTTTCATGTCCGTCGCGCCGCACGTCGAGCGCAACACCGGCGCGTCGGCCCGGACGTCATCGCCCAGGCGCTGACCGCGCCCCGAGTCCGTGACCGAATTTCCAGTCTGGGTGGGCGGCGGACAACCCTCCGCCGCCGCTGCACCGGCCTCGTTAGGACAGTATGAAGGCGAAGTTACCAATCCGTAAAGGCATTTCCTGGGCGGCCATGCCGCACCGCCGGTCAGGCGCGGGCCAAGCCGGCCGGACGGAGGCGGCGCGATGCAGGTCGGCATCGTCCGGACGCCGGCTTTGAATCCGGTCCCCGGCCTCCTAGATAAGCGTGGCAGGGGACAGCCTTCCCCAGGTCACGCCTGCAAGGATGTGCGGATCAATTTTCATCCGGCCGCATTGCGCCCGGTGGGAATTCTCGGCAGGATTCGCGAGCGTGATGAAATTTCGAGCCACCAAATGAGCAATCCCGCAAAGCGACAGGACGACGACTCGGGGGCGGGCCTCGCGACCCGTACCAAGACCCGGACGAAGCGTCCCAGCCTTTATCGGGTCCTGCTGCTTAACGACGATTACACGCCGATGGAGTTCGTGGTGATCGTCCTCGAGCGCTTCTTCCAGAAAGGGCGGGAGGAAGCGACTCACATCATGCTGCATGTGCACCAGCACGGCGTCGGGGAGTGCGGCATCTACACGTACGAAGTGGCGGAGACCAAGGTCACCCAGGTCATGGATTTCGCCCGCAAACACCAGCATCCTCTACAATGCGTCATGGAAAAGAAGTGAGGTAGCCCGTGCCGTCGTTTTCCCGCAGCCTCGAAAAGTCACTGCACCAGGCGCTGGCCCTCGCAAGCGAGCGACATCAGGAATACGCCACCCTGGAGCATCTCCTGCTCGCCCTCCTCGAGGATCAGGACGCTGCCGCCGTGATGCGCGCCTGCAACGTCGACCTCGACGTGCTCCGCCGCAACCTGGTCGAATATATCGACACCGAGCTGGCCAATCTCGCCACCGGCTCCGACGAGGATTCGAAGCCCACCGCGGGCTTCCAGCGCGTCATCCAGCGCGCGGTGATCCACGTCCAGTCCTCGGGCCGCGAGGAGGTCACCGGCGCCAACGTGCTCGTCGCGATCTTCGCCGAGCGCGAGAGCCATGCCGCGTATTTCCTGCAGGAGCAGGACATGACGCGCTACGACGCGGTCAACTACATCAGCCACGGCATCGCCAAGCGGGCAGGGGCGTCGGAGTCCCGGCCGGTGCGCGGCGTCGACGAGGACGCGGCGCCGAACGAGGGCCGCGGGGAAGAGAACAAGAAGAAGGCCGACGCGCTCGAGGCCTATTGCGTCAACCTCAACGACAAGGCGCGGAAGGGCAAGATCGACCCGCTGATCGGCCGCGACAGCGAGATCAGCCGCACCATCCAGGTGCTCTGCCGCCGCCAGAAGAACAACCCGCTGTTCGTCGGCGACCCCGGGGTCGGCAAGACCGCGATCGCCGAGGGCCTCGCCAAGCGGATCGTCGACGGCGACGTTCCCGAGGTGCTGAAGGACTCGACGGTCTTCTCGCTCGACATGGGCACGCTGCTTGCCGGAACCCGCTACCGCGGCGACTTCGAGGAGCGGCTCAAGCAGGTGATCAAGGAGATCGAGGACTTCCCCGGCGCGATCATGTTCATCGACGAGATCCATACGGTGATCGGCGCCGGCGCGACTTCGGGCGGGGCGATGGACGCCTCCAACCTGCTCAAGCCGGCGCTGGCGAGCGGTACGATCCGCTGCGTCGGGTCGACCACCTACAAGGAGTATCGCCAGTTCTTCGAGAAGGACCGGGCCCTGGTCCGTCGCTTCCAGAAGATCGACGTCAACGAGCCGTCGATTCCCGATGCGATCGAGATCCTGGTCGGCCTCAAGCCCTATTTCGAGGACTACCACCGGGTCCGCTACACCAACGACGCGATCCGGAGCGCGGTGGAGCTTTCCGCCCGGCACATCCATGACCGGAAGCTGCCGGACAAGGCGATCGACGTGATCGACGAGACCGGCGCCTCGCAGATGCTGCTGCCGGAATCGCGGCGGAAGAAGACGATCGGCGTGAAGGAGATCGAGACCACCATCGCCACGATGGCCCGCATCCCGCCGAAGTCGGTGTCGAAGAACGACGCCGAGGTGCTGAAGAATCTCGACGAGACGCTGCGCCGGGTCGTCTACGGCCAGGACAAGGCGATCGAGCGGCTCGCCTCGGCGATCAAGCTCGCCCGCGCGGGGCTCCGCGAACCGGAGAAGCCGATCGGCTCCTACCTGTTTTCGGGCCCGACCGGCGTCGGCAAGACCGAGGTGGCCCGGCAGCTCGCCAACTCGCTCGGCGTCGAGCTGCTCCGCTTCGACATGTCGGAATACATGGAGCGGCACACCGTCTCGCGGCTGATCGGCGCCCCGCCGGGCTATGTCGGCTTCGACCAGGGCGGCCTTCTGACCGACGGCATCGACCAGCATCCGCACAGCGTCCTCCTCCTCGACGAGATCGAGAAGGCACATCCGGACCTGTTCAACATCCTCCTCCAGGTGATGGACCACGGGAAGCTGACCGACCACAACGGCAAGCAGGTCGACTTCCGGAACGTCATCCTGATCATGACCACCAATGCCGGCGCGGCGGACCTGGCGCGGCCCGCCATCGGCTTCGGCAAGTCGGTGCGCGAGGGCGACGACCAGGAGGCGATCAACCGCCTGTTCACGCCCGAGTTCCGGAACCGGCTCGATGCGATCGTTCCCTTCGGCAACCTGCCGCCGGAGGTGGTACATCAGGTCGTCCAGAAGTTCGTGCTGCAGCTCGAGGCCCAGCTCGCCGACCGCGGCGTCACCTTCGACCTCTCGGAGGACGCGGTGAAGTGGCTCGCCGAGAAGGGCTACGACAGCCGGATGGGCGCCCGCCCGCTCGGCCGCGTGATCCAGGAGCACATCAAGCAGCCGCTCGCCGAGGAGGTGCTGTTCGGCAAGCTCCAGAAGGGCGGCACGGTCAAGGTCACGGTCAAGGAAGGCGGCGAGGCCCTCGATCTCGAAGCGCTCGAGGACGGCCCGGTGAAACCCAAGCCGGAGCCGATGCCGAAACCGAAGCGGCCGCGGCGCAAGAAGCCGGTCCAGGCGGCAAAGAAGCCGCCGGCGCCCAAGCCGCCGACCGGCGGCTCGCGGGGGCTGGTGCCGAAGGTGCCGCTCAAGACGAGCTGAGGCGATCGGGGATGAATAGGAAAGGGCGGCTTCGGCCGCCCTTCGTTCGTCGTCAGCCCTTCGGCATGATCGGCGGCGCCATGACCGTGTAGGGCGTCTTCGGCTCCTCGCCCGGGGCAAGCGCCTCCGGCATCGGATCCCCGGGGTCACCGAGCGACTTGATGTACTGGTAGAGGGAGCGGATGTCGGATTCGTCCATGGCGTGGACGTTGTACCAGGGCATCGGCGGCCGGGTCTCGAAGGTCCGGGCATATTGGAGGAACTGGTCCTCCGTCTTGTCAGACACGGTAATCCGGAGATTCTTGGCGTAGGTCGTGCCCCACGGCCCCTGCCAGCCGACAGGTATCCCCTTGAGCGCCGCGGCCGGGTCGACCTTGCCGGCCGATTCATTGTAGCCCGCCGTGTGGCAGTCGTGGCATCCGCCGGTCACGGCGACCTTGGCGCCGCGTTCGACCGATACGACATCGGCGCCCATCGCCGCCAGGGGCGCGAGGCCCAAGCTGACTCCCAGCACTGCTCCCATGCCACGCATTTCTTCCCTCCCGGCTCGGACGCGACGATGCGCCGCGTACAACCTTGGATACCACGCGCGCGGGAGACTTTGGAGTCTGTCTAATCGGGGCAGAGTCCGTCCGATCGGGGTCGTGGATCAGAGCCTTGCATGGCGATCCGGCGTGGCGAATTGCGCACGATATGGGAACAGACCGCCGTCCTCCTGAATTGGTTCGTCATGGGCGGGCTGCGACAATGGAACGCATGACCCGTTCTCGGAAACCAACGAGGACGCCATGAGCAAGCATCGATTTACACTTGCGGCGGCAACGGCCGCCCTTCTTCTCGCAACTTCTACGATTGCAACCCAGGCGCTTGAAGTGAAGGCCGGCGTTGGCGGCATCAAGGCCAATGTCACGGTCGGCGAAGGCAGCGTCGCCAACGCCAAGGCCTCCGTCGGCAACACGGCTAACGCGAAGGCGACCGTGGGCGGCGGCGGCGGCAACGTCGCTTCGACCAAGGCGACCGTCGGCAACAACAAGGCCTCCGTCAACATCGGCGGCGGCAGTGGCCCACTGGTCAACAGCAACACCAGCGGCAACCCGCTCGGCGGCGGGCTGACCTCCGGCACCAGCGTCAATCTCGGCGGCCTGTTCGGCGGCGGGGGTAGCGGCGGCGGCGGCGGTGGCGGTGGCCCCGGGATCATCGGCGGCGGTGGGGGCGGTGGCGGAGACGGCATCGGCGGCGACGGTCGTCGTGGCGGCGGCAACGGCGCGGTGGCGATCGACAACGTGCAGGCAGCCATCTCCGGCATGTCGGACGGCGAGGTCGCCACGATGAAGCGGCGCTGCAACAACATCCTCATGATGCCGACGGGCTACGACCAGGG
>JBIQKL010000127.1:0-4975 GCA_044506555.1 Hyphomicrobiales bacterium
TCCAGGCCGGGATCGCGATCGGGAAGTTCCACGGCGTGATGATGCCGACGACGCCGACCGGCTCGCGGGTCATGGTGACGTCGATGCCCGGCCGCACGCTCGGCACGATCTCGCCGGTCAGGCGCAGGCACTCGCCGGCGAAGAAATCGAAGATCTGGGCGGCGCGGATCGTCTCGCCGATGCCCTCGGCCAGGGTCTTGCCCTCCTCGCGCGAAAGCTGGCGGCCGAGCTCCTCCTTCCGGGCGAGGATCTCGTCCGAGGCCTTCTTGAGGATGTCGTGGCGGAGCTGGATGCCGGACCGCGCCCAGGCATGGGATGCCTCCTTGGCGGCGGCGATGGCGCGCTCGGCATCCTGCCTGGTGCCCCGGGCGAAGCGCCCGAGGCTGTCGTCGGTGTTGGAAGGATTGATGTTGTCGACCGTCTCGCCGTCGACCCACTCCCCGGCGATGTAGTTGCGATACGTCTCGGTCATCTTCCGTCGTCCTTCCTGAATAATGCTGCTCGTCGCCGGATCAGAGCGCCTTGACGGCGATCTTCTCCTTCTTGCCGATCGCGAGGGGATTGGTCAGCGGCAGCCCGAACGGCTCCGCTTCGATCTCGAACACGTCGCCCTTCTTCGTCCGCACCCCGGCGGCGAAGGAGAGCGTCGCCGTGCCGAAGCAGTGCACATGTATGTCGCCCGGCCGGCGGAACCAGGGATACTTGAAGTGGTGCGCCTCGAGGTTGGCGATCGTGTGCGACATGTTCGCCTCGCCGGTGAGGAACGGCTGCTCGAAGATCACCTTCCTTCCCCGCCGGATGCGCGAGGTGCCGCGCACGTCCTCCGGCAGGTCGCCGACGAGGATCTCCGGTCCGAGCGACGAGGGCCGGAGCTTCGAATGCGCCAGCCACAGGTAGTTCTGCCGCTCGGTCACGTGGTCGGAGAACTCGTTCATCAGCGCGAAGCCGATACGGAACGGGCTGCCGTCCTTGCCGATGAGATAGATGCCGGCGACCTCCGGCTCCTCGCCCGCGTCCTCGGCAAAGCCGGGCGAGACGAGCGGCGCGCCGGGGGCGACCACGAACGAGCCGTCGCCCTTGTAGAACCACTCCGGCTGGACGCCTTCCCTGCCCCGCTTCGGCTTGCCGCCCTCGAGGCCCATCCGGAACATCCGCATCGAATCGGTGAGCGTCTCCTCGGCCGCCTCGGCGACCTTCTGGTGCATCGAGTCGCGGGTCGCGGCCGAGCCGAGATGGGTGAGACCGGTGCCGGTGACGACGACGTGCGCGGGGTCGGCATGCTCGATCGGCGCGGTCACCTTGCCGGCCTTGAGCAGCGCCGCGGGTCGTGCCTTGCCGCCGCGCCGGGCGGCACGGACCAGCGCCTCGATGCCGGTGCCCTTGGCGATCGCCGCGAGCGCCAGCGCATAGATGCCGTCGTAGCCTTCGACGAACCAGGATTCACCGTCGTCGGTGGCCACGACCTGCCGGCCGTTCCGGCCCTTGCGCACCTGCATCAGACGCATCGCATTTCACTCCTTGCGTTCTTTCGCCGGGGATGACTGGGCCAGCCGCACGCGAGCGTCAAGCGCTCATCGCCTCACGACACCGGCCCGGATTCGTTGCGGCGCATCCACAAGGCGTCGAAGACGTCCCCCTTGGAGTTGCGCAGCAGTCGCCGCATGGCGAGGAATGCGGCATCCGGATCGCGCTGGGCGATCGCCTCGAGGATGTCGCGGTGCTGGACCACGGCATCGTGGGCCATCACGCGCCAGCCGAGCGTGAAGGTGATCTCGAGCGTCGAGCGGATCATCGCGCCGAGCGAGCGGAGCATCGGGTTCCGGGACGCTTCGAGGATGATCATGTGGAAGTCGATGTCGGCATCGATCTGGCTGTCGCTGCCGCGCGGCTCCGCCTGGATACCCTCCATGGCGAGCGCCAGCGCGCGGATCTCGTCCTCGGTGGCGCGCTCCGCGGCACGCGCCGCGGCGGCCGGCTCGATGATCTCGCGCATCTCGAAGAGGGCGTGGATGAACTCCTCGCTCGGGTTCTGGTCGACCTGCCAGCGGAGCACGTCCGGATCGAGCATGTTCCAGTCGACCGTGGGTCTGACGCGGGTACCGATCTTCGGCCGCGACACGGTCAGCCCCTTGGCCGACAGCAGCCGTATCGCCTCGCGAACGGCGGTCCGCGACACCCCGAACTCCTCCTGGATGCGCGGCTCGGTGGGGAGGGTCTCGCCGGGCCTGTGTTGTCCGGAGACGATGCGGCGGCCGATCGCCGCGGCCACCAGTTCCGAGAGATTGCCCCCCTGGCCGCGATCGGCCTTCACGCGTGCCCCGGAAATCTCGCCTTCCTCCATTCGTCCCGCGGTATCATATTATTTTTTCCCGATCGTGCCCGATGGCCGCGCGCGACGGATCGCCCCGGGACTTGTCGCTTTCCGCGGCAAAGTCTACATCTTTCGTCATACATTTAACAGATGCCGCGGGTGGCGATGAATATCGACCGCCGTTTGGAGGAATGCTAGCGTGCGGCCCGCAATCAGGCGTCGAAAGACGTGTCAGCCCAACAGGAATCGATCATGAAGAAGGACAAGTCCGCCCTGCGTTCGAAGCAGTGGTTCGACAACCCGGAGAACCCGGGAATGACCGCTCTCTATCTCGAGCGCTACCTCAATTACGGGCTGACGCGCGAAGAGCTCCAGTCGGGCAAGCCGATCGTCGGGATCGCGCAGACCGGCAACGACCTGTCCCCCTGCAATCGCCACCATCTCGAGCTCGCCAAGCGGGTGCGCGAAGGGATCACGGCGGCAGGCGGCCTCTGCATGGAGTTCCCGGTCCACCCGATCCAGGAGACCGGCAAGCGACCGACCGCGGCGCTCGACCGCAACCTCGCCTATCTCGGCCTGGTCGAGCTGCTCTACGGCTACCCGCTCGACGGCGTGGTGCTGACCACCGGCTGCGACAAGACGACTCCTGCCTGCATCATGGCGGCGGCGACCGTGAACCTGCCGGCGATCGTCCTCTCCGGCGGACCGATGCTGAACGGCTGGTGGCACGGCGAACGCAGCGGTTCCGGCACGATCGTGTGGAAGGCGCGCGAGTGGCTCGCCGCGGGGGACATCGGCTACGAGGAATTCATCGAGATCGTCGCTTCGTCAGCGCCCTCGGTCGGTCACTGCAACACGATGGGCACGGCGTCCACGATGAACTCGATCGCGGAGGCCCTCGGCATGAGCCTGCCGGGCTGCGCCGCGATTCCCGCGCCCTATCGCGAGCGCGGCCAGATCGCCTACGAGACCGGCAAGCGTGCCGTCGAGATGGTGTGGGAGGACCTGAAGCCCTCCGACATCCTGACCCGCGAGGCCTTCGAGAACGCGATCGTCGTCAACTCGGCGATCGGCGGCTCGACCAACGCGCCGATCCACGTCAATGCCATCGCCCGCCACATCGGCGTGCCGCTCGAGATCGACGACTGGCAGGCGATCGGCCACAAGGTGCCGCTGCTGGTGAACCTCCAGCCGGCCGGCAAGTATCTCGGCGAGGAATATCACCGCGCCGGCGGCGTCCCGGCGGTGGTCAACGAGCTGATGAAGCACGGCCTCATCCATGAAGGCGCGCTGACCGCCAACGGCAAGTCCATGGGCGACAATTGCCGTGGCCGCGAGTCGCTCGACAAGGACGTGATCCGCGACTTCGTCCACGCGCTGGTCAAGGACGCGGGATTCATCGTGCTTCGCGGCAACCTGTTCGATTCCGCGATCATGAAGACCAGCGTGATCTCGGACGAGTTCCGCCAGCGCTACCTGTCCGACCCGAGCAATCCCGGCACCTTCGAGGGCCGGGCGATCGTCTTCGACGGCCCCGAGGACTACCACCACCGGATCGACGATCCGGCGCTCGCCATCGACGAACACTGCATGCTGTTCATCCGCGGCACCGGGCCGATCGGCTATCCCGGCGGCGCCGAGGTGGTCAACATGCAGCCGCCGGCGGCGCTCATCAAGCGCGGCATCCTCTCACTGCCCTGCATCGGCGACGGCCGCCAGTCCGGCACGTCGGGCTCGCCGTCGATCCTCAACGCTTCGCCGGAAGCGGCGGCGGGCGGCGGCCTCGCGCTTCTGAAGACCGGCGACCGGGTGCGCATCGACCTCAACAAGGGCGAGGCGGACATCCTCATCTCCGACGAGGAGCTCGCCAAGCGCCGCGCCGAGCTGAACGGCCAGGGCGGCTTTCCGATCCCGAAGAGCCAGACGCCGTGGCAGGAGATCCAGCGGTCCATGGTCGACCAGTTCGCCGAGGGCATGGTGCTGAAGCCGGCGGTCAAGTACCAGGACGTCGCACACACGATGGGGATCCCGCGCGACAATCACTGACCTCCCGGCCGGCTCCGTCCGCGGGGCCGGCCGCATCCTCGAGGGACGCGATGGGCAGGATCAACGCGGACTGGCACGAGGCGAATCCGATGCCGGGAAACCCGACGCTCGACCAGCGGATCGCCTGGCATCTCGAACATGCCCGACATTGCGCCTGCCGGCCGGTGCCGCCGAAGCTCGCGGACGAGATGAGGCGGCGGGGCATTGCCGTTCCCATCGCGGTCGGCAAGCCCGCCCGGCGAACGTAGTCGCGAAGCTAGCTGCGCAGGATCTTCTCCATTGCCCTGCCCCGGGCGAGTTCGTCGATGAGCTTGTCCAGATAGCGGGCTTCCCTCATGAGAGGGTCCTCGATCTCCTCGATGCGCACGCCGCAGATGACGCCGGTGATCGACGTCCGCGATGGATTGAGCTCCGGCGCATGCCCGTAGAAGTCTTCGAAATTCGTCCGCTTCTCCAGATGCGAGTCCAGCTGCTTCTGCGTGTAGCCCGTCAGCCAGCGGATGATCTCGTCGACCTCCGCCTTTGTCCGCCCCTTCTTCTCGGCCTTGGCGACATAGTGCGGATAGACGCTCGCGAAGCTGATTGAATAGATCCGATGCTTCGCCATTCGGTCCTCCT
>JBIQKL010000127.1:5075-7570 GCA_044506555.1 Hyphomicrobiales bacterium
TAGACGCTCGCGAAGCTGATTGAATAGATCCGATGCTTCGCCATTCGGTCCTCCTGCATGGTACAGCGCCGATGGAACGGCCGTCGCCGTTCAGTGCACCTGGAGCCATTCCCGCGCGGCGCGCTGGGCGGCGGCGATCTCGGCGGCGGTCATCTCCTCGGCGATCTGCTGCCGGTGCCAGGCCGCGTCGGCATAGCCGCGGAGCGCGGCGAGATTGAACCACTTGTGGGCGGCGACGAGGTCGACCGGAACGTCGTCGCCGTTGGCGTAGACCATGCCAAGCCGGAACAGGCCCTCGGGATTGGGCTGCCGCTCGGCCATGGTCGCGAGCTCGGGGGTACCGATTTCGAACCGTGCCATGACAGGCTCCTGTCTCGTTTCCCGTGAGGCGCGGCCGATCCGCCCTCACCCGATGCACGCAGTCTCGGGCAAGGCGGCTGAACGGTTGCTTAAGATTCGGTTTGCCACACATTCATGAAATCGGGCATGCCGGGACGCCCGAAACCACGACGCGCGAGACGACGATGATCAAGCTGCCGCTTCTCAATGGCGACCAGAAGGCCGCGCCGGCGTCGCGGGCGCTCGAGGTCGGGTGGCTCCTCGATACCGACAAGGCGGCGTTCATCTGGGAGGCACCGCGCCGCCTCACCCGCACCGAGCCGACGCCGGAGCACGCCAAGGCCGTCGCCTACTGCCCCGCGGTGCTCGACCACGAGGCGCGGCTGTTCGAGGTGCCCTGCCCGGTCGACGTCAATCTCGGCTTCCGCTTCGACAAGGACGACCGGCCCGCGCTGGTCAACCTCGACGGCGACAAGGCCACGATTCGCCCGAGCGCGCTCAACGAGATGCTCGCCATCGTCAACCGGCGCGAGTGGCGGCATCCCGACCGGCCGCTCATCCAGCTCATCACGCCGTACGTCTTCATCGCCGACGAGCCGGTCTACATCAGCCAGCTTCCGCCCTATGCGAGCTACGTGATGAACGGCTGGCCCGGCGTGCTGGTCGGCGGCCGCTTTCCCGCCCACATCTGGCCGCGGCAGATGATGTGGGCGCTCGAATGGTACGACATCAAGAAGCCGCTTTCTCTCCGCCGCGGCGAGCCGTGGTTCTACGTGCGCTTCGAGGCGAGCGACCCGAGCCGGCCGGTCCGCCTCGTCGAGGCCGAATGGACGCCCGAGCTGCGCGAGTTCCAGAAGGGCGTCGCCTCGGTCGCGAACTTCATGAACCGCACGTTCTCGCTGTTCAAGATCGCCGAGGCGCGCCGCCCGAAGACGCTGCTTACGCGGAAACGGCGACGCGCGCCGACCGAAGCCGCTCCGGGTTGATCTCCGGTCCGCGGTGGCCGGGCTTGACGACCGCCATGCCGCGCTTCACCGCCGGCCGCTCTCCGATCCGTTCGAACCAGGCCTTCACATGCGGGAACCGGGCGAGCTCGATGCCATGCCATTCATGGCGCGCCGCCCAGGCATAGAGCGCGATGTCGGCGATGCTATATGCACCGGCGACGTAGTCGCGCCCGGTCAGACGCCGGTCCAACGTCGTGTAGAGACGGTGGGCGTTGTTCTTGTACCGGTCGATCGCGTACGGAATCTCTTCAGGGGCGAAGAGGCTGAAGTGATGCGCCTGGCCGAGGAACGGCCCGAAGCTCGCCACCTGCCAGAAGAGCCACGCCTCGACCTCGACCCGGGCGCGCTCGTCGTCGCGGGGATAGAGCCGGCCGAATTTCCGGCCGAGATAGAGCAGGATGGCGCCCGACTCGAACACCGTGATCGGCTCGCCTCCGGGGCCGTCCGGATCGCGGAGCGCCGGAATCTGATGGTTTGGCGATACCGCCTCGAACTCCGGTGTCCACTGCTCGCGATTTCCGATGTCGACGAAGCGCACGGTGTAGGGAACGCCGAGTTCCTCGAGCATCACCGTGATCTTCTTGCCGTTCGGCGTTGACCAGTAGAACACCTCGATCGGATTCGCCTTCGCCGTCACTGTTATGTCCCTTCCGTACCTTGCGGCCGACGCAAAATGGCCGCGGCCCGGCGCCAACATGGGGCCTGCGTCGGACCGTCTTCAAGGGAGCCAGCCGTGCGTCAAATTCGCCATCTCGCCGCGATCGCCGCCCTCTGCATGGCGCTTGCCGGCTGCTTCGTCAGCGAGGCCCCGCTCATCGGCCCCGAGGACGCGGTCTTTCCGGTCGAGCGCCTCACGTTCCGGTCCGTCGACGGCGACGGCGAGGTGCAGACGCTCGCGCGGGAGGGCGACGCCTACCGCTTCACGGCGGGCGACGAGAGCGGCCCCTTCGCTTTCGTTCGATTGCGCGAGGTCGGCGAGAACCAGTACGTCGCGGCGCTCTGGGCTCCGCCCGAGATCGACGAGAAAGTTCCGGTGCTCTATGCGTTTTTGGTCGCCGATGTCGCCGGCCGCCGGGTCGGGTCCTATGCCGCCGTGAAGCCCGACGACTTCGCGCCGCTTCCCGGCCTCGAGCTTTGCGAGCGCGAGGT
>JBIQKL010000127.1:7670-9749 GCA_044506555.1 Hyphomicrobiales bacterium
TGAAGCCCGACGACTTCGCGCCGCTTCCCGGCCTCGAGCTTTGCGAGCGCGAGGTCTGCATCGAGGATCTCGACGCCTATGTCGCCTACGCCCGGCACCGGATCGCCGCCGGCGTCCCGCCCGACGCGACCTACGAGATCCTCGCCGTCGAATAGCGCCTGGCCCGAATCGCAACCCTCCAGGCCGAGTCGCACAAGCCCGAAGCGAATTTTATCGCCCTGCTGTGAACGCCGTGGATTCGGTGCGCGGTTTGCCGCGCGCTCGTTCGCCGCTTCCCGAGCGTCGCCACAGATCTTAACAATTCGATGACGACGGTTGCCGAGTCGGGAGCACCGTCGTCGCGGCGCCGTTCCGGCGCGCAGGTGTCTTCCCAGGTTGTTCGGCCGGATGTCGTGTGCGACGATCACGTTCTGTTCGCGCGCAGGATCCGATTCGTAGCGGGTATCGAGGAGAGCGAACGAGAATGGCTGTAGCGGCGCGCGCCATCACTGATCAGACCTACCGGTCGGCTCCGCAGAACATCGAGGCGGAGCAGGCCCTGCTCGGCGCGATCCTGGTCAACAACGAAGCCTTCTACCGCGTCTCGGACTTCCTCGAGCCGAACCACTTCTTCGAGGCCGTGCACCGCCGGATCTACCAGGTGGCGGCCGAGCTGATCCGGGCGAACAAGATCGCCAACCCGGTCACCATCAAGACGTTCCTGCCGGCGGACCTCGCCATCGGCGAGATCACCCTCAACCAGTATCTCGCCCGCCTCGCCGCCGAGGCGACGACCATCATCAACGCCGAGGACTATGGCCGGAGCGTCTACGACCTGGCGCTCCGCCGTGCCCTGATCGGCATCGGCGAGGACATGGTCAACGTCGCCTATGACGCGCCGGTCGAGATGTCGCCGCGCGAGCAGATCGAGGAGGCGGAGCGCCGGCTCTACGACGTCGCCGAGAAGGGGCAGCTCGATTCGGGGTTCCAGTCCTTCGACACCGCGCTGGTCAGCGCCATCGACATGGCCAGCGCCGCCTACAAGCGGGACGGCCATCTCTCCGGCATCGCCTCGGGCCTGACCGACCTCGACCGCCTGATGGGCGGCCTGCAGACCTCGGACCTCGTGATCATCGCCGGCCGACCGGGCATGGGCAAGACGTCGCTGGTCACCAACATCGCCTTCAACGTCGCCCGCGCCTGGCGGGGCGAGGTGCAGCCGGACGGCACGAACAAGACCGTGAACGGCGGCATCGTCGGCTTCTTCTCGCTGGAGATGAGCTCGGAGCAGCTCGCCACCCGCATCATCGCCGAGCAGTCCGGCGTGTCGTCCTCCGACATACGCCGCGGCCGGATCACCGAGGACCAGTTCGCCGCCATCGCCCAGGCGGCGCGCGAGATGAACCGCGTGCCCCTCTATGTCGACCAGACCGGCGGGCTCAGCATCGCCCAGCTCACAGCGCGCGCCCGGCGGCTGAAGCGCCAGCGCGGCCTCGACCTGCTGATCATCGACTATATCCAGCTCCTCCAGGGAAGCACCAAGAAGGGCGACAACCGGGTCCAGGAAGTCACCGAGATCACCAACCAGCTCAAAGCGCTGGCCAAGGAACTTAACGTTCCGGTTCTGGCGCTGTCACAGCTCTCGCGCCAGGTCGAGAACCGCGACGACAAGCGCCCGCAGCTCTCCGACCTCCGCGAATCCGGCTCGATCGAGCAGGACGCCGACGTCGTGCTCTTCGTCTATCGCGAGGAATATTACCTCCGGAACAAGGAGCCCAAGGAGGGCACGCCCGAGCACCTCACCTGGCAGACCGAGATGGATCAGGTGCACGGCATCGCCGAGGTGATCATCGGCAAGCAGCGCCATGGTCCGACCGGCACGGTGCGGCTATGGTTCGAGGATCGCCTCACGCGCTTCTCGAATCTGGCGCGCGAGGACCACCTGCCGACCTACGCGCCCTGAGGAGGACGCCCATGATCTTCAAGGCCCTGTTCGGACGAAAGGACGAGTCCGCCGCCGCGGCGCCGGCCGTCGGCGGCACCAAGGACCTGCTCACCCTCAGCCAGCCGGTCGACGTGCCGCCCGAGCGCGCCTTCCAG
>JBIQKL010000128.1:0-7930 GCA_044506555.1 Hyphomicrobiales bacterium
CAAGCGCTTCGGCCTCGACGGCGGCGAGTCGCTGATCCCGGCGCTCGAGCAGATCATCAAGCGCGGCGGCCAGCTCGGCGTGCGCGAGATCGTGCTCGGCATGGCCCATCGCGGCCGCCTCAACGTGCTCGCGCAGGTCATGGCCAAGCCGCATCACGTCATCTTCCACGAATTCAAGGGCGGGTCGGCCTCGCCGGACGACGTCGAGGGCTCGGGCGACGTCAAGTACCATCTCGGCGCATCGTCGGACCGGGTGTTCGACGGCAACAAGGTCCACCTGTCGCTCACCGCCAACCCCTCGCACCTGGAGATCGTCGATCCCGTCGTCCTCGGCAAGGCCCGGGCCAAGCAGGACCAGAACGCCGACGATCCCGATGCCGAGATCGTGCCGCTCGACCAACGGGCGCGGGTGGCGCCGCTCCTCATCCACGGCGACGCCGCCTTTGCCGGCCAGGGCGTGGTGGCGGAATGCTTCGGCCTTTCGGGACTCCGCGGTCACCGTACCGCCGGATCGATCCACTTCATCATCAACAACCAGATCGGGTTCACCACCAACCCGCGCTTCGCGCGGTCCTCGCCCTATCCGTCCGACATCGCCAAGATGGTCGAGGCGCCGATCTTCCACGTCAACGGCGATGACCCGGAAGCGGTCGTCTACGCCGCCAAGATCGCGGTGGAGTTCCGGCAGAAGTTCCACAAGCCGGTCGTCATCGACATGTTCTGCTACCGGCGCTTCGGTCACAACGAGGGCGACGAGCCGGCGTTCACCCAGCCGCTGATGTACCGCGAGATCGGCAAGCATCCGACGACGCTCAGCATCTACGCCGACAAGCTCATCGCCGAGGGGCTGGTCACCGAGGCGGAGGTCGACGAGATGCGCGCCGCCTGGCGCCGGCACCTGGACGAATCCTTCGAGACCAGCGCCACCTATCGCCCCAACAAGGCCGACTGGCTCGACGGTCTCTGGTCCGGCCTCAAGGTCGCCGAGACCGAAGACGCACCGCGCCGCGGGGTCACCGGCCTGCCGATCGCCACGCTGAAGCAGATCGGCGCGGCGTTGACCGACCTGCCGCCCGACTTCCACGTCCATCGCACCATCCGGCGTTTTCTCGACGCCCGGCGGAAGGCGATCGACACCGGCGAGGGCATCGACTGGGCGACGGCCGAATCGCTCGCCTTCGGGTCGCTCCTCGAGGAGGGCAGGCGGGTTCGCCTGTCCGGCCAGGATTCCGAGCGCGGCACCTTCTCGCAGCGCCACGCCGTGCTCTACGACCAGGAGACCGAGCAGCGCTACATCCCGCTCGCCCATGTCGCCCCCGACCAGGCCCGCTTCGAAGTGATCAACTCGATGCTGTCCGAAGAGGCGGTACTTGGCTTCGAATACGGCTACTCGCTGTCCGAGCCCAATGCGCTGGTGCTGTGGGAGGCGCAGTTCGGCGACTTCGTCAACGGCGCCCAGGTCCTCATCGACCAGTTCATTTCCTCCGGCGAGCGGAAGTGGCTGCGCATGTCGGCGCTGACGATGCTGCTGCCGCACGGCTACGAGGGTCAGGGGCCGGAGCATTCCTCGGCCCGTCTCGAGCGGTTCCTCCAGCTCTGCGCGGAGGACAACATGCAGGTCGCCAACTGCACGACGCCGGCCAACTACTTCCACATCCTCCGTCGCCAGCTCAAGCGCCAGTTCCGCAAGCCCCTGATCCTGATGACGCCGAAATCCCTGCTCCGCCACAAGCGGGCGGTCTCGGGGCTCGAGGACATGGGACCGGACTCGAGCTTTCACCGCCTGCTCTGGGACGATGCCGAGTGCCGCAAGGGCGAGAAGACCACGCTGGTCGACGACGACCGGATGCGGCGGGTCATCCTCTGCTCCGGCAAGGTCTACTACGACCTCTACGAGGAGCGCGAGAAGCGCGGCATCGACGACATCTACATCCTGCGGCTGGAGCAGCTCTACCCGTTCCCGGCCAAGGCGCTGATCGGGGAGCTGTCGCGCTTCCGGAACGCCCAGGTCGTGTGGTGCCAGGAGGAGCCGAAGAACATGGGCGCCTGGTCTTTCGCCGAGCCCTATCTCGAATGGGTGCTGGAGCAGGTGGGCGGCAAGAGCCGCCGCGCCCGCTATGTCGGGCGCGCCGCATCGGCCGCGACCGCCACCGGCCTCATGTCGAAGCACCTTCAACAGCTGCACGCGTTCCTCGACGAGGCCCTGTCCGCCTGAGCGGGACGCCGAAAGGAGAGATGAGGCGATGGAGATCCGGGTTCCGGCCCTTGGCGAATCGGTGAGCGAGGCGACGGTCGGCCAGTGGTTCAAGAAGGTCGGCGATGTGGTGAAGGCCGACGAGCCGCTGGTCGAGCTCGAGACCGACAAGGTGACGCTGGAAGTGCCGGCGCCCGCGTCCGGCGTGATCGAATCGATCGTCGTCGAGGCCGGCGGCACGGTCGGCGTCGATGCCGTCCTCGGGGAGATCGCCTCCGGGGGCGCCGCTGCCGCGCCGGCGCCGACCGGCAAGCCGGACCAGAAGACCGAGACCACCAAGCCGATCGGCGCGGGCCCGGAGGAGACCAAGCCGCGCGAAGCTCCCGCCGCGCCGGAGAAGCCGTCGGCGCCCGCCGGCACGGCGCCGTCCGCCGCCAAGATTCTCGCCGAGAAGGGCATTTCCGCCGACGCCGTCCCCGGCACCGGCAAGGACGGGCGCATCACCAAGGCCGATGCGCTGTTCGCCAAGACCGAGGCGCCGAAGCCGGTCGCGGTCCGCGCCCCGTCTGCGCCGGACGACGCCGCCCGCGAGGAGCGGGTGCGGATGACCCGGCTCCGCCAGACCATCGCCCGCCGCCTCAAGGAGGCGCAGGACACGGCCGCCATGCTCACCACCTTCAACGAGGTGGACATGACCGCGGTGATGGGGCTGCGGTCGCGCTACCGCGAGTTGTTCGAGAAGAAGCACGGCATCAAGCTCGGCTTCATGGGCTTCTTCGTGAAGGCCTGCGTGCAGGCGCTCAAGGAGATCCCGGCGGTCAATGCCGAGATCGACGGCACCGACATCGTCTACAAGAACTACTACCACATCGGCGTTGCGGTCTCGACCGAGCGCGGCCTGGTCGTGCCGGTGGTGCGCGACGCCGACCGGCTTTCGCTGGCCGGCATCGAGAAGGCGATCGCCGACCTTGCCAAGGAGGCCCGCGACGGCACGCTATCGATCGAATCGATGCAGGGCGGCACCTTCACGCTGACCAATGGCGGCATCTACGGCTCGCTGATGTCGACGCCGATCCTCAATGCGCCGCAGTCCGGCATTCTCGGCATGCACAAGATCCAGGAGCGGCCGATGGTGGTCGGCGGCAAGATCGAGGCGCGGCCGATGATGTATCTCGCCCTGAGCTACGACCACCGCATCGTCGACGGCAGGGAGGCGGTGACCTTCCTGGTCCGCGTCAAGGAAGTGCTGGAGGATCCGGAGCGGCTGGTGCTGGATCTTTAGGAACGGGCGGAGGTGCCGGTCGTTGCGGCCTTCGACGGGATAAAGATCAAGTTCTACTGGGGCGAACACCCTCCGCCGCACTTCCACGTGGAGTATGCGGAGCATGCCGCGGTGATCGAGATACGGACTCTCGATCTCATCGAGGGCTGGTTTCCCCGTCCGCAATATAGGAAGGTCGTGGCCTGGGCCACTCCACGACTGTCCGATCTGATGACGGCCTGGGCCTTGTGCTCCTCCGACGAGGATCCGGGAAAGATCCCATGAAGAAGAAGCTTCCCCGCATATTGCACGCAACTCCCGTCCTGCACGGCGTGCTGAAGATCACGTGGGACGATGGATATACAGGCCTCGTGGACATGCGGCCCATTCTCGCTCGCGGCAAGGTCTTCACCCCACTGCAAGACCCAAGAACCTTCGACAAGGTGCAGGTCAGCGCGTTCGGGCATTCGATAGAATGGCCCGTGGAAGGAGATGGGCCGCAGCTCGATTTTGCCTCCAACACCTTGCGCGACAAGGCCGAGAAGCAGGCCGCCCTCATTGCACTTGCCAGCTAGCCTGAAGAGACACATTCCCATGACCTATGATCTCGTCGTCATCGGCAGCGGCCCCGGCGGCTATGTCTGCGCCATCCGCGCCGCGCAGATGGGCCTCAGCGTCGCCGTGGTCGAGAAGGACCCGACCTATGGCGGCACCTGCCTCAATGTCGGCTGCATCCCGTCCAAGGCGCTCCTCCACACCTCCGAGATGTTTGAGAAGGCGGGCCATGACTTCGCGAGCATCGGCGTCGAGGTCGGCACGCCGAAGCTGAACCTGGCGGCGATGATGGGCCACAAGGCGGGCGTGGTCGAAGCGAACACCTCGGGCGTCGCGTATCTCTTCAAGAAGAACAAGATCGAGGGCATCCGCGGTACCGGCGCCGTCGCCGGCCAGGGCAAGGTGCGGGTGACCGGCCCGGACGGCGCGACGAGCGAGGTCGAGGCGAAGGCGATCGTCGTCGCCACCGGCTCGGAATCGACGCCGCTGCCGGGGGTGACGATCGACGAGAAGCGCGTCGTCTCCTCGACCGGCGCGCTGTCGCTCGCTTCCGTGCCGAAGCGGCTGATCGTCGTCGGTGCGGGCGTCATCGGGCTTGAGCTCGGCTCGGTCTGGCGGCGCCTCGGATCGGAGGTGACGGTGGTCGAGTTCCTCGACCGCATCCTTCCCGGCATGGACGGCGAGTTGGCCAAGCAGGGCCAGCGCCTGCTCAGCCGGCAAGGCATTCAGTTCAGGCTGTCGAGCAAGGTCGCGGGCGTCGACGATTCCGGCAAGGTGCTCAAGGTCGCGGTCGAGCCGGCGGCCGGCGGCGACGCCGAGACCCTCGAGGCCGACATCGTGCTGGTCGCGATCGGACGCCGGCCCTACACCGAAGGCCTCGGTCTCGAGGATTCGGGCATCGCGCTGGACGAGCGCCGCCGCATCGTGGTCGATGACCATTTCCGCACGAATGTCGACGGCGTCTACGCGATCGGCGACGTGATCCGCGGGCCGATGCTCGCCCACAAGGCCGAGGACGAGGGCGTCGCGGTGGCCGAGATCATCGCTGGCCAGGCGGGCCACGTGAACTACGGGGTCATTCCGGCGGTGGTCTACATCCATCCCGAGATCGCCTCGGTCGGCAAGACCGAGGAGGAGCTGAAGGCGGACGGCGTCGACTATCGCGCCGGCAAGTTCCCGTTCTCGGCCAACGGCCGGGCGCGGGCGATGCTCGAGAAGGACGGCTTCGTGAAGGTGCTCGCCGATGCCGCCACCGATCGTGTCCTCGGTGTGCACATCATGGGGCCCTATGCCGGTGAATTGATCGGCGAGGCCTGCGTGCTCATGGAGTTCGCCGGCGCCGCCGAGGACCTTGCCCGCATCTGCCACGCGCATCCGACGCTGTCCGAGGCGGTCAAGGAGGCGGCACTGGCCGCCTGGTTCAAGCCGATCCACATCTAGGCAGCCGCGCCGGTTGCGGCACGCGGCCGGCTCCGGCGCGGTGAGGCGCGTTGCTTGCGGAGCCGCTTCCTGAGGAACGCCAGCACGGCGATCTCCTCGGGGCGGAGCACGTCCTGCTCATCGCGAAGCGCCGCCTCCGCGCGTCGCTCGATGTCGAGCGCCAGGCTCCCGTCGAGATAGCTGGTCAGGATCTCCGGGTGGACATAGCACTTCCGGCAGATCGTCGGGGTGTTGCCCAGCCGGTGCGCGACCCGCTCGATCGCGTCCCGGACATTGGCCTTGGCGGTGACGGCCGCATCGAAGGACGCGAATTCGTCGAGCGCCAGCGCGGCGAGAACTGTCCCGGCCCAGGTGCGGAAGTCCTTCGCCGTGATGTCCTCGTCGGAGACGTCACGGAGCCAGGCGTTGACGTCTGCAGACCCGATCGGCCGCCGACTTCCGTCCTCGTCGATGTACTGGAAGAGGTGCTGGCCGGGGAGATCCTGGCAGGACTTGACGATCCGCGCCACGCGCCGGTCGGTGAGCTTGAGGCGCCAGGTCTTGCCGCTCTTGCCCTTGAACGCGAAACGCAGGCCCGAGCCGTCGATCTCGACATGGCGGTCGCGCAGCGTCGTCAGCCCGAAGCTGCCGTTATGGCGCGCATAGTCGGCATTGCCGACGCGGATCAACGTGCTGTCGAGCAGATGGACCACCGTCGCCACCACCTTCTCGAAGGGGAGCCCGCGACGGCTCATGTCGGCCGCAACCCGACGCCGGATCTTCGGCAGGACGCGCGCGAAGTCGAGGATGTGGTGATACTTGGCCTCGTCGCGGAACGTCATGAACTCGGGGTGATAACGGTACTGCTTGCGTCCCCTGGCATCCCGGCCCGTCGCCTGGATGTGGCCGTTCGGATCCGGCGCGATCCAGACGTCGGTCCAGGCCGGCGGAATGGCGAGGCGCTTGATGCGCCGCCGGGTCTCGGCGTCGCGTATCGTGCGGCCCCTCGCGTCGCGATAGGAGAAGCCGGCGCCGCTGGCGACGCGCCGGACGCCGGGCTCCTCGTCGGACACGTAGCGCAGTCCGGCATGGGCCGCGTCCGACATCGTGGGGCTATCTTGCGGGGCGGGCATTCGCAGCGTTCCCGAGAGCGGCGGGAAGAACAACGCCCGAGAGGGCGACCGGGTTGCCTGGACCGTGCTCGGTGGCTCCGTCGCGGAGGGCGCGAGAATCACGCGCCGCGAAGCACCATGTCGTCGCGGTGGATCATCTCGGTGCGGCCGGCATAGCCGAGGATCTCGGCGATCTCAGCGCTCTTGTGGCCCGCGATACGTTCGGCATCGCCGGCGTCATAGGCGACCAGACCGCGGCCGATCTCCTCGCCGCCCGGGCCGAGGATCGCCACCGTGTCGCCGCGCTCGAAACGGCCACGGACGCCGCGGACGCCCGCCGGAAGCAGGCTCTTGCCGTTCCGGAGCGCCTTCACCGCGCCGGCATCCACCGTCAGCGCACCGCGCGTCTCGACGGTTCCGGAGATCCATATCTTCCAGCCGCTCACCGGTGTCCGGTCGGGCAGGAACCAGGTGCAGCGCGCGCCTTCGGCGACGCGCCGGAGCGGATTGGCGTCATGGCCGCGGGCGATCAGCATCGTCGCTCCTGCCGCGGTGGCGATCTTGCCCGCCTCGACCTTGGTCTTCATGCCGCCGCGGGACAGCTCCGATCCCGCACTTCCGGCCATCGCCTCGATCTCCGGGGTGATCTTCTCGACCACCGGCAGGAAACGCGCGTCCGGATTGGCAGCCGGCGGCGCCGAGTAGAGACCGTCGATGTCGGAGAGCAGGACGAGCAGGTCGGCGCCCATCATCGAGGCGACACGGGCGGCGAGCCGGTCGTTGTCGCCGTAGCGGATCTCGCTGGTGGCGACGGTGTCGTTCTCGTTGATGATCGGGATCGCGCCGAGCTTGAGCAGCGTGCCGATCGTCGAGCGGGCATTGAGGTAGCGGCGGCGCTCCTCGGTGTCGCCGAGGGTGAGCAGGATCTGGCCGGAAGTGAAGCCATGGCGCTGCATCGTCTCCGACCAGGCGCGGGCGAGCGCGATCTGGCCGATGGCCGCCGCCGCCTGGCTCTCCTCGAGCTTGAGCGGCCCGCGAGACCGGCCGAGCACCCGGCGTCCGAGCGCGATCGCGCCCGACGATACGACGAGCAGCTCGCGGCGGCCTGCAGCGAGCGCCGCGAGATCGGCACCGAGCGCGTCGAGCCAGTCGGTCTTGAGGCCGCGCTGGTCGACCAGGAGCGCCGAGCCGATCTTGACGACGATGCGGCGGAAGGAATCGAGTTTCGGGATCACGGAAGCGCGGGCCTGATATCGGTATGGGCGAAATCGGTGCCTTTGTAGAGGAGCGGCACATCCTGCGCCTTCGCCACGGCATAGGCGAGACAATCGCCGAAATTCAACTGGGCGCGATGGCCGCGGCCCTTGCCGTAGCGGTCGAAGGCGTCCG
>JBIQKL010000128.1:8030-9656 GCA_044506555.1 Hyphomicrobiales bacterium
GGCTTGTAAGCGCGGAGCAGCGTCAGCATCGCCTCGGTGACGGGCTTGCCCATGTCGGCCGCCACCTCGTGGGCAAGGCGGTAGACCTCGTCGTTGCGGATGCTGAGCTGGCGTCCCATGGCTGGCATTCCCGTCCTGTTCCCCGACTATATATGCCGCCGGCACTTCACGGGCAAATCACGGCCGCCAGCCTTCCTCCTCGTCGGCCGGCACCGCGTTGGGGTCGGCAGTTGCAGCGGCGGCGATCTCGCGGGCGAGCATGGCGAGCGCCTGATCGACGCCTTCGCCGGAGACGGCAGACAGGATCAGCGGGTCGCGCCCGGCGGCCTTCTTCAGCGCCTTCGTCTTTTTCTTGCGTTCCTCGGGCGTGAGCGCGTCGGCCTTCGACAGCGCCACGACCTCCGGCTTGTCCTCGAGTCCGTGTCCATAGGCATCGAGCTCGCCACGGACGATGGCATAGGCCTCGCCGACGTCCTCGCCGGTGCCGTCGACCAGATGGAGGAGCACGCGGCAGCGTTCGACGTGGCCAAGGAACCGGTCGCCGAGACCGGCGCCCTCGTGCGCGCCCTCGATCAGGCCGGGGATGTCGGCGATGATGAACTCCCGCCCGTGCGAGCGGGCGACGCCGAGCCCGGGATGGAGCGTGGTGAACGGATAGTCGGCGATCTTCGGCCGCGCCGCCGAGACCGCGGCGAGGAAGGTGGACTTGCCGGCATTGGGCAGGCCGACGAGCCCCGCATCCGCGATCAGCTTGAGGCGGAGCCAGATGGTCCGCTCCTCCCCGGGCAGTCCCGGATTGAAGCGACGCGGCGCGCGGTTGGTCGACGACTTGAAGTGGGCGTTGCCGAAGCCGCCGTTGCCGCCCTTGGCGAGCAGCACGCGCTGGCCGAGGGTGTCGAGGTCGGCGATCAGCGTCTCGTTGTCCTCGTCGAGGATCTGGGTGCCGATCGGCACTTTCAGCGTCACGTCGGCGCCGCCGGCGCCGGTCCGCTCGCGGCCCATGCCCTGCTGGCCGTTCGCGGCCTTGTAGTGCTGCTGGTAGCGGTAGTCGATCAGCGTGTTCAGGCCGTCGACGCACTCGGCCCATACGTCGCCGCCCCTGCCGCCGTTGCCGCCGTCGGGACCGCCGAACTCGATGAACTTCTCGCGGCGGAAGGAGAGACCGCCGTTGCCGCCGTCGCCGGAGCGGATATAGACCTTGGCCTGGTCGAGGAATTTCATGGATGCCGTCCGGGGTTCGATGCCCCTGACATCTAGTCGTCCGGCGCGATAAAGCCAACCGCGCCGGCCCCGGAGGGGTACTGGCCGCTTCGGTCAGGCGTGCTTCTTCATCTCGACGCGGACACCGTGGATCGCCTTGCCCGAGGCGTTGTGCACGCGGCCGGCCGGCTGCGGCGCCATGTGGACGACGAGGCAGCCATTCCCGTCCCAGGTCTCGATCGCCTGCATGACGTCCCGATTAGGGGGCAGCGGCGTACCGTCGGGTGCGATGTCGTGGACCGGACCCTGCACCTGATCGAACACGAACACGGACGGCCAGCGGTGATGATGCACCGGCTCCTCGTCCTCGTGCTCGAGCGTCACCTCGAGCACCCGAAGGTTCTCGTTCTCGAACAGCACCTTGTG
>JBIQKL010000231.1:0-1577 GCA_044506555.1 Hyphomicrobiales bacterium
CGGTCGACTACACGACGCCGGTCGAGCGCGGCCGCGCCATCGTCGCCGATGCCGATGCGCGCGTGCTGGTGACCACCGGCCGGAGCCTCGCCCGCCTCACCGGCACCGAAGCCGGCGACGACGGCATCGTCGTCGCCACGCTTTCCGGTGACGGGGCTCTCGCCGTGACGGCGACGACGCCATGGGACGCGCCCGCGGCGCTATCCCCGATGCCGGAGCTCGACCCGGACGCGCAGGCCTACATCCTCTACACCTCCGGCTCGACGGGGGTGCCGAAGGGCGTCGTCCAGAGCCAGCGGAGCGCCACCGCCTTCGCCGCGTGGGCCGCGGCGGCACTCGCCCTCGGCCCCGACGACGTGGTGCCGCAGGTGGCCTCGGTCACCTTCGACCTCTCGGTCTTCGACATCTTCGCGACGATCCGCGCCGGCGCCTGCCTGACGCCGATCCACGAGAGCGCGATGCTGTCGCCGCCCGCCTTCTGCCGCGCCCTCGTGAAAACCGACGCGACGGTGGTCTATTGCGTGCCGAGCCTGATCCTCCGCGACGCCAAGGGACACGCGGAGGCGTGGGAGACCCTCCGCGCCGGCCGCCTCCGCCACATCGTCTTCGCCGGCGAGCCGATCGACAAGCCGGCGCTCCGCCGCTTCCGCCCGCTGATCCCCGACGTGCCGATCCACAACTGGTTCGGCCCGACCGAGACCAACGTCTGCGCCTTCCACACGATCACCGACGCCGACCTCGCCGAGAACGATCCGGTGCCGATCGGCGGACCCTGCCCCTATGCCGAATTCGACATCGCGTGGGACCCCGCCGGCGGCGACGGCCCGCGCACCGGAGAACTGCTGGTCGCCGGCGACACGGTGCTGACCGCCTACTGGAACCGGCCGGAGGAGACCGCGGCGCGGATCGTCGAGGACGGCGGCCGGCGCTGGTACCGCACCGGCGACTACGTCTACGGCAACGCCCGCGGCGACCTCGTCTTCTTCGGCCGGCGCGACCGGCAGGTGAAGGTCGGCGGGCGGCGCGTCCAGCTCGACGAGATCGAAGCCGCCTTCCGTCGGCATTGGCCCTCCCTCGAGGTCGCCTGCGCCCTGCTTCCCCGCGACGGCGCCGAGCCGCTGATCGTCGCGGCGGTCGTCGGCGATCCCGTGCCGGATGCCGAGGCGGTGCGCATGGCGGCGGCGGATTCGCTGCCGCTCTACATGATGCCGGAGCGGATCGCCGCCCTCGCCGCGCTGCCGCGGAACGAGCGCGGCAAGATCGACTATCCCCGCCTCGCCACGCTCCTTTCCGCAGCGGTGCCATGAGGGCAATGGCCGAGACCACCGGCGACTTCGCGCACGAATCCGCGGCACTCGGCCGGCGGAAGCTGGTCCAGGTCCGCGGCCCCGAAGCGATCCGTGAGGACACGCCGATCCTCGTCTTGCTCCATCCGTTCGCCGGGAACCGGACGTCGTGGACGCGCCACGCGCCGGGGCTGCTGGCGTCGCTGTCGCGCGACACGCTGGTGGCGATGCCGGAGTGCGGACGGCGCTGGTTCATCGACGACCATGCCGGCGTCCGCTACGGCGCCTACG
>JBIQKL010000232.1:0-1570 GCA_044506555.1 Hyphomicrobiales bacterium
TGCAGACGTCGCAGGTGACGTAGACGTCGGGCAGGAAGTGCATCTCGATCTTGATGACGCCGTCGCCCTGGCAGGCCTCGCAGCGGCCGCCCTTGACGTTGAAGGAGAAGCGGCCGGGCGCGTAGCCGCGCGCCTTGGCCTCGGGCAACCCGGCGAACCACTCGCGGATCGGGGTGAAGGCGCCGGTATAGGTCGCCGGGTTGGAGCGCGGCGTGCGCCCGATCGGCGACTGGTCGATGTCGATGACCTTGTCGAGATGCTCGAGCCCGTCGATCCGCTCATGCGGGGCGGGATGCTCGCGGGCGCCGTTGAGGCGGCGGGCGACGGCGGCATAGAGCGTGTCGATGAGCAGCGTCGACTTGCCGCCGCCCGAGACGCCGGTGACCGCGGTGAACAGGCCGAGCGGGATCTCGGCGGTGACGCCCTTGAGGTTGTTGCCGGTGGCACCGACGACCCGGAGCGTCTTGCCCTTCTGCGGCGGTCGCCGGAAGAGGGGGAGGGGAATCTCGCGGGCGCCGGAGAGATACTGGCCGGTGAGCGAATCCGGGTTCGCCATCACCGTCTCGGGGGTGCCCTCGGCGATGACCTGGCCGCCGTGGACGCCGGCCGCGGGGCCGATGTCGACGACGTAGTCGGCCTGGCGGATGGCGTCCTCGTCGTGCTCGACGACGATGACCGTGTTGCCGAGGTCGCGGAGATGGCGGAGCGTGTCGAGCAGGCGCGCATTGTCGCGCTGGTGGAGGCCGATCGACGGCTCGTCCAGCACGTAGAGGACGCCGGTCAGCCCCGAGCCGATCTGCGAGGCGAGGCGGATGCGCTGGCTCTCGCCGCCCGACAGCGTGCCGGAGGCACGCGCCAGCGTCAGGTAGTCGAGGCCGACGTCGACCAGGAATCGCAACCGCTCGCGGATCTCCTTGAGGATCTTCTCGGCGATCTGGTTCTGCTTGTCGCTGAGGGTAGCGGAGAGGGCGCCGAACCAGGCGTCGGCCCGCCGAATCGCGAACTCGCTGACCTCCGCGATGTCGCGGGCGTCGAGCTTCACGGCCAGCGCCTCGGGCTTCAGCCGCTTGCCGTGGCAGGCGGCGCAGGGGATCGACGACTGGTAGCGTTCGATCTCCTCGCGCATCCAGGCGGAGTCGGTCTCCTTCCAGCGCCGCTCGAGGTTGGGGATCACGCCTTCGAAGGTCTTGGTCGTCTTGTAGGAGCGGAGCCCGTCGTCATAGGTGAAGGTCACCTCCTCGTCGCCGGTGCCATAGAGGATGACCTGGCGGACCTTCTCCGGCAGCTTCTTCCACGGCGCATCGGTCGAGAAACCGTAGTGCCGGGCGAGCGCGTCGAGGGTCTGGAGATAGTACGGCGACGACGACTTGCCCCACGGCGCGATGGCGTTGCCGCGAAGCGTGGCGTTGTCGTCGGGGACGACCAGCGCCGGGTCGACCGTCGCCTGCGCGCCGAGGCCGTCGCAGACCGGGCAGGCGCCGTAGGGGTTGTTGAAGGAAAACAGCCGCGGCTCGATCTCCGGGATGGTGAAGCCAGAGACCGGACAGGCGAACTTCTCCGAGAAGATGAT
>JBIQKL010000233.1:0-1561 GCA_044506555.1 Hyphomicrobiales bacterium
ACCGCCGGGCTGTCGTAGGTCGCGTAGTCGACGATCTCCATGCACCGGATCTGCTCGATCTGCTGGCAGGTGCCGGCAAGGGCCAGGGGCAGCAGATCATTGGCGAAGCCAGGGTCGATGCCGTTGACGAAGATGCTGGCCCCGCCGGCCTCGGCCGCAGCGGCGATGGGCTCGATCAACTCAGCCGGCAGCACCTCCCACGGGTACTGGAGAAACACCGCGGAGCTGGCGACGACATTGACTCCGGCCGACAGGATGCGACGGTAGTCCTCAAGCGCCTCGGGCAGCCGGTTGTCGGCGAGCGCGGTGTAGACCACACATTCCGGCTTTGCCGCCAGGATCGCGTCGAGGTCGTCGGTGGCCAGGATTCCTGTCGAAACGTCAAGGCCGGCAAGCTCTCCGGCGTCCTTCCCGGCCTTGGCCGACGAGGAGACCCACACACCGGTGAGTTCGTAGTCCGGATTGGTGACGAGCTGCGCGAGAGCGTGCTTGCCGACGTTTCCGGTACCGATCGCCGCTACGCGAATGGCCATTTCACTCCTCAGAGGTCAGGGATCGGGAGGTCGAGATTGGGCATGTTGAGGCCGCCGTCGACCTCGAGCACCTTGCCGGTCAGATAGCTGCCCGCCGGGGACGACAGATACACCGCGGCAGCGGCGATGTCCGCCGGATCACCGAGGCGGCGCAGCGGGGTGGCCTTCTCCATCGGGTCTCGCAGGGCGTCGTTGGAGGCGACGATGTCGAGCGCCGAGGTCAGGATCGAGCCGGGGGCGATGGCGTTGACGCGGATGCGCGGACACAGGTCGAGCGCCGAGAGTCGGGTGTAGTGCGCCAGGGCAGCCTTGGCGGTGCCGTAGGCGGCGAACCCGCGCCCCGCCAGGCGGCCGACCGTGGACGTGATGTTGATGATGCTGCCGCCGCCGGAATGTTCGAGCATCAGCGGTACGGCCGCACAGGTCAGCGCGTGCGCTGTTGCCACGTTGAACGTGAAGGCGTCACGCAGGTCTTTGGCGGAGGTGTTCATCAGCGGCGCAGGCATGGTGCCGCCGACGTTGTTGACGACGATGTCTAGTTTTCCGAACGCCTCCACGGCGGTGGCCGCGAGCTCTGCTGTGGACTCCGGGTGGGCGAGATCGGCGACCACGACGTGTGCCCGTCGCCCGGTCGCGGCGATCTGCTCGGCAACTTCGTCGAGTTGGGACTTGGTACGGGCCGCGATGACCACGTCCGCACCGGCTTCCGCGAATGCCAGGGCCGTGGCGGCACCCAGTCCGCGGCCGGCTCCGGTGACGATCGCAACCTTGTCGTCCAGTCGGAATCTGTCCAGAATCACGTGCGCTCCATTCGCTTGCTCGGCGTCACGCTAGCAGGGTCGTCGGGCCCGGGTGAGCGGTTTCTGAAACACGTTCTAGTCAGGTTGTTGTCCGCCCATGCGTGCCGCGGACTATGCCCAAAGTCCCTCCGCATGTGCGCCGGCGGGAGCACAATCGAGGAGTCAGCTCAAGGTGGGAGCCGCGATGACCCAGCAGCGATATGACTTCTTCGGCGACCTGTTCGCGCG
>JBIQKL010000129.1:0-6261 GCA_044506555.1 Hyphomicrobiales bacterium
GATTCGAACCAGCGACCAACCGGTTAACAGCCGGTTGCTCTACCACTGAGCTACCGGGGAACAGCGGACCAACCGCCGCGTAGCGATGGCCCTATAGCAAGCCGGGGCGCACTTGCAAAGCCGTGGCCCGGGAAATTTCCGCCCTTGCCGCTCTCCGATGGAACTCCCATGTCGTCGGCATTCGCCAAGATCAAGAGAGGAAGGCCAAGCCTTGGCGCATATCAAGATCGGAAGCTACCAGTTGAACCTGCCGCAGAGCCGCTGGGCGCGGATCGGGATCGGCGTGGCATTGATCTTCTTCGGCCTTCTGGGCTTCCTGCCGGTGCTGGGGTTCTGGATGATCCCCGCCGGGTTCATCGTCCTCGCCACCGCGGTTCCCGCCGTCCGCCGCTTCAACCGCCGCGTCGCCGTGACGGTGAAGAGCTGGTGGAGCGGCCGGAAGCCGCGGCCGCGCTCTTCCCAAGCCTAAAACCTCTCCGACAGCCTCGATTCGGCCATGATTCCGCTTGCCGCCGCGACCGGGCGCGCCTAGGGTCGCGTTTGCGTCGGTTCCCCGGTCCGTTGCCGGGGATGAAACGGGAATACGGTCACGGCCCCAAGCCGGAAGCCGTAGCTGCCCCCGCAACTGTATGCGGCGAGCCATCTTCGCAAATCGTCACTGGGCAACCGGGAAGGCGCGAGGAACGGGCTTCGACCCGCGAGCCAGGAGACCGGCCGGCGCGTGTCCATCAACCCCTCCGTCGGTGGGACGGAGCAAGGAGATACGCTCGTGACTCACCCTGCCTCGCATACTGTCGCGGTCCCCCGCGCGAATACCGCGGTCGCCGCCGTCACCGCGCTCGTCCTCGGCGTCGGCATCCTGTTCGTTGCCGGCTTCGCGTGGCCGAGCTACCTGCACAACGCCACGCACGACACCCGCCACGCCCTCGGGCTTCCCTGCCACTAGAGCCCGGCGAGACGAATCATGTTCAAGACGATCCTTCTGAGCGCGCTCGGCGCGGGCGTTGCCGTGTGCGTCGCGCTGACCGCGCTCCAGTTCTTCACCACCGAGCCGCTGATCCTCCATGCCGAGCAGTTCGAGGGCGGCGGCCATGACCATGGCGACGGCACTGCCGTCCACGATCATGGCGAAGACGGCGCGGCCGCAGCCGAGGAGCCCGAGGAATGGGGTCCGGCCGACGGCTTCGAGCGGAGCGCGTTCACGGCTCTCGCCAATCTCGTCATCGGCGTCGGCGCCTCGCTGGTGCTGGTCGCGGTGATGGTGCTGAGTGGCCGCCGCATCGACCTGCGGTCCGGGCTGCTGTGGGGCGTCGGCGCCTTCATCGCGCTATCGCTGCTGCCGGCGCTCGGGCTCCCGCCCGAACTACCCGGCACGCCGGCCGCCGACATCCTCGACCGCCAGATCTGGTGGGTCGGTACGGCCATCGCCTCGGCCATCGGCCTCGGCCTCATCGCCTTCGGGCCGAACTGGATGACGTCCGTGGCTGGCCTGGTGGTGATCGTCATCCCGCATGTCATCGGCGCGCCGGTGCCGCCCAGCCACGAGGTGACCTATCCCGGTGCGCTCGCCGGCGAGTTCGTCGTCGCTTCGATGGTGGTCAGCGCCGTGCTGTGGGGCCTCGCCGGCGCCGCCGTCGGGTGGCTGTACGAACGCCTCTCCCGGACGGCGTGATGCCGTCGGGCCTCGAGGCCCATGTCCTCGTCCTCGGCGGACGGCGCTCAGGCAAGAGCCGCTTCGCCGAGGACCTCATCATGGGCAGCGGTCTCGCACCGGTCTACGTCGCCACCGCCACGGCCGGCGACGACGAGATGACGACCCGCATCGAGACGCATCGTGCACGCCGCGGCGGTGCTTGGCGGACGGTGGAGGCGCCGCTCCTTCTCGCCGATGCGATCCGCGATGTGGCTGTGGCAGGCCATGCGGTGCTCGTCGACTGCCTCACGCTGTGGCTCGCCAACCTGATGGAGGCAGGGCACGACGTGGCCGCCGAGACCGCCGGCCTGGTCGCCGCACTGGAAGCGGCGGGCGGCCCGGTGGTGTTCGTCTCCAACGAGGTCGGCGCCGGCATCGTCCCCGACAATGCGCTGGCGCGGGCCTATTCCGACGCGCACGGCATCCTCAACCAGCGGATCGCCGCGGCAGTAGGGCGAGTCGTCCTGGTCACGGCCGCACAGCCGCTCCTCCTCAAGCCATCACCGCAAGGAACCATCATTCTATGACCGACCGCATCCCGGCCACCGTCGTCACCGGCTTCCTCGGCGCCGGCAAGACGACGCTGATCCGCAACCTTGTCCGGAACGCGCGCGGCCGTCGCATCGCGATCATCGTCAACGAGTTCGGCGACATGGGCTTCGACGGCAACCTGCTCTCCGATTGCGGCGACGCGGACTGCCGGCCGGACCAGATCGTCGAGCTGACCAACGGCTGCATCTGCTGCACCGTGGCGGACGAGTTCCTGCCGACGATGGAGGCGCTGCTTCGCCGCGAGCCGGCACCGGACCATATCGTCGTTGAGACCTCCGGCCTCGCCCTGCCGCAGCCGCTGGTCCAGGCCTTCAACTGGCCGAGCGTCAAGCATCGCGTGACGGTGGACGGGGTGGTGACGGTGGTCGACGCCGTCGCCGTCGCCGACGGCCGCTTCGCGCCGGTGGCCGAGGCGGCACCCGACCCCGCGCGCGAGCACGACGACCCGGTAGAGGAGCTGTTCGAGGACCAGCTCCGCTGCGCCGACCTCGTCGTCGTCTCGAAGGCCGACCTCGTCGGCGACGACGTCCTCGCCGGCGTCGAGGCGACGGTACGGAACGACACGCGGCCCGGTGTCTCGCTGCTCCGGAGCAAGGGCGAGGGCCTGCCGCCGGAGATCCTGCTCGGCATCTCGGCGGCTGCCGAGGACGATATGAAGGGTCGCGAGAGCCACCACGAGCTCGAGGGCGAGGAGCACGACCACGACGACTTCGATTCGTTCGTGGTCGCCACCCCCGAGGCCCCGTCGCTCGATGCGCTGCGCGCGCGGATCGCGGCGGCGCTGACCGTTCCGGGCGTGTTCCGGATCAAGGGCCATGCACGCGTCGCCGGCAAGGCGGCGCCGGTGGTGGTGCAGGCGGTTGGCGCGCGGGTCGAGATCTATTTCTCGCCGACCCCTGCGAAGGACGGCCTGGTGGTGATCGGGCTCCGCGACCTCGACCGCGACGCCACCGCGGCTCGGCTGACGGACTGAAGTCATGCACCTTCTCGTCGGCGAGACAGGCACGATCGACAGCGGCGACGCCGCCGTCGATCTCGGCCAGTCGCCCGGCGACATCCTCGTCCTCTCCGCCGCGGACACCGAGCTCGGCCTGCTGGCGACGGCGGCCGCGCGTCGCGCGGGGCCGGTGATCCGCCTCTGCAACCTGATGCGGCTCCAGCATCCGCTGTCGACCGATCTCTACGTCGAGAGCACCGCGGCAAAGGCGAAGATCGTGCTGGTCCGCATGATGGGCGGGGCGGGATACTGGACCTACGGCCTAGACCGGCTACGGGCGCTCGCCCGCGCCGGCGGCCCGCGGCTGGTCGTCGTCCCCGGCGACGACAAGTGGGACCCAGGGCTGGAGGCGTTCACCACCGAACCGCCTGAGGTGGCGCGCCGTCTCTGGCGGTACCTCGTCGAAGGCGGCACGGAGAACGCACGGCGCGCACTCGACCTGATGGCGCATCGGATCGGTGCGGGCGATGCGCCAGGCGACGCCGAGGCGCTGCCGCGCTGCGGCGTGTATCGGCCGGGCGAGGGCGTGGTGCCGTTCGTGCCGCCCGGCGGCGGGCGGCCGGTCGTGCCCATCGTCTTCTACCGCTCGATCCTGCAAGGCGGCGCCACTGCGCCGGTCGATATGCTCGCCGCGGCCCTGGGAGAGGAAGGGATCGTGGCGCTGCCGCTGTTCGTGGCGAGCCTCAAGGACGGCGAGAGCCAGGACTTCCTCCGCTCCGTATTCGATGCCGCCCCGCCGGCGGCGGTGCTGAACGCCACCGCCTTCGCGGTCTCGGCGATCGGCGCGTCGCACCGCGGCACGGTTCTCGACGCGCCGGGGCGGCCGGTGCTGCAGGTGATCCTCGCCGGCTCGAGTGAGGCGGAATGGCGCGACAGCACGCGGGGGCTGCTGCCGCGCGACCTGACCATGAACGTCGTATTGCCCGAGGTCGACGGGCGGATCGGGACGCGCGCCGTCTCGTTCAAGGCCGAGGCGCACGACGCGACGACCGACAGCCGCATCGCGACCTATGTCCCCGTTCCCGACCGCGTGCGCTTCGTCGCCGCGCAGGCGGCGGCCTGGGTCCGGCTAGGGGCGAAGCCGGCGAAGGACCGCCGCATCGCTATCGTGCTCTCCAACTATCCCAACCGGGCGAGCCGGATCGGCAACGCCGTCGGCCTCGACGCCGCGGCGTCGGCCGTGGTGCTCGCGGCGGCGATGCGGGGCGCCGGGTACGACGTCGGAGCGCTTCCCGATGACGGCGCGGCGCTGATCGCGGCGCTGAAGGCGGAGTCGCGGACGTGGGTCGATCGCGACCTCTATGCGGCGTTTCTCGCCCGCATGCCGGAGACGCCGCGCGCCGCGCTGACCGCGCGTTGGGGCGGATCGGCCGGCGATCACGCCGTCGGCGCCATCCGCTACGGCAACGTCGCGGTGGCCGTGCAGCCGTCGCGGGGCGGGGAGGAGAAGGCGAGCCTCCATGACGGCGAACTCGTGCCGACGGACGACTACGTCGCGTTCCACGCCTGGCTCCACGACGTGTTCGCCGCCGACGCGATCGTCCATCTCGGCAAGCACGGCAGCCTCGAATGGCTGCCCGGCAAGGCGCTGGCGCTCTCGGCCGAATGCTGGCCGGAGCTGTGCCTCGGGCCGCTGCCGCTGATCTACCCGTTCATCGTCAACGATCCCGGCGAAGGGGCGCAGGCCAAGCGGAGGACATCGGCGGTGGTCGTCGACCACCTGATGCCGCCGATGACCCGGGCGGAGCTCTACGGCCCGCTCGCGACGCTCGAGACGATGATCGACGAATACGCGCTTGCCGCCGGCATGGATCGGCGTCGGCAGGACTATCTCGAGCGGGAGATCGTCGCCACCGCGGCCGCCGCCGGGCTCGACCGCGACCTCGGGCTCGCGGACGTGTCGGGCGAGGCGCTCCAGGCGCTCGACGCCTATCTCTGCGACCTCAAGGAGATGCAGATCCGCGACGGGCTGCATGTGCTCGGGACGGGCCCGTCGGGGCAGGTGCGGACGGATACGCTCGTCGCGCTGGCGCGGGCGCCGCGTCCGGGCGGGCGACCGGCTGACGCCTCGCTTCACCGTGCCATCGCGGCGGACCTCGCACTCGGCGATTTCGATCCGCTCGAGCCGGATATGGCGGCGCCGTGGACCGGGCCGCGGCCCGAGGCGCTCGCCGCATTGTCCGATGCGCCGTGGCGGACGGCGGGCGACACAGCCGAGCGGATCGAGGCGCTGGCGGCGTCCGCGGTCGATGCGTACTTCGAGGCTCGGGCTGTCGCCCGAGCACCTCAGCATGGCAAGGTTGGGGAAGAGCTCCGGGAAACCAATGCCCGCCATGCTCAGGACGGCGAGATTGGAGGCAGTCCCCCGGAACATCAGCCCCGCCAGGCTGAGGTGCTCCGCGAAGCGGAGCCTCGAAGCACGCAGGACATCGCCATCGCACCCGGCCCCGCCACCGCTGCCGTGCTCGACTGGATCGCGACCGAGCTCGCCCCCGCCCTCGACGCATCAGGACCCGCCGAGATCGACGCTGTGCTGGCCGCGCTCGACGCGCGTTTCGTGCCGCCCGGTCCGTCCGGCGCGCCGAGCCGCGGGCGGCCAGAGGTACTGCCGACGGGGCGGAACTTCTACACCGTCGACATCCGCGCCGTGCCGACCGCCGCCGCCTGGGCGCTGGGCCGGACGGCGGCCGACGCGATGGCGCTCCGCTATTTCCAGGACGAGGGCGAGTGGCCGCGCTCGGTGGCGCTCTCGGCATGGGGCACGTCGAACATGCGGACCGGCGGCGACGACATCGCCACCGCGCTGGCCCTGGTCGGTGCCGAGCCGGTGTGGGAGCCGGGCACCGGCCGCGTCACCGGTTTCCGCGTCATGGCGCTCGCCGAGCTCCGCCGGCCGCGGATCGACGTGACGCTCCGCATCTCCGGCATGTTCCGCGATGCGTTCCCCGAACAGATCGCGCTGATGGCCTCGGCCTTCCGCGCCGTTGCCGCGCTCGACGAGGACGGGACGGCCAACCCG
>JBIQKL010000129.1:6361-9508 GCA_044506555.1 Hyphomicrobiales bacterium
AACCGCGAGCACGACATCCTCGACTCGGCCGACTACGCCGAGTTCCAGGGCGGGCTGGCCGCGGCGGTCGCGGCGCTTCGGGGGACGGCGCCGCGGGTTTATCATTCCGATCATTCGCGGCCCGAGACGCCAGTGGTGCGCTCGCTCGGCGAGGAGATCTCCCGCGTCGTCCGCGGGCGCGCCGCCAACCCGAAATGGATCGCCGGCATGATGCGCCACGGCCATCGCGGCGCGATGGAGATCGCGACGACCGTCGACCTGCTCTTCGCCTATGCGGCGCTGACCGACGCGGTCGGCGACCATCATTTCGACCGGCTCTACGAGGCCTATGTCCTCGACGATGCGGTCCGCGACTTCATGGCGGAGGCGAATCCGGAGGCGCTCGACGACATGGCGGCGCGCTTCCGGGAGGCGATGGAACGCGGACTCTGGTCGCCCCGCCACAACAGCGCACATGACCGGCTGGCGGCGCTCGCCGGACGGCGCAAGGAGGCAGCGGAATGAAGGACATGACCGAGGCGGAGCTCGACGCCCGCCACGCCGAGAAGATGCGGAAGAAGAAGGAGGTCCGCGACCGGATGGTGGCGGAGAAGACGATCGAGAAGGGGCTGCTGATCGTCCATACCGGCAAGGGCAAGGGCAAGTCGACGGCCGCCTTCGGCATGGTGTTCCGCGCCCTCGGCCACGGCATGAAGGTCGCCGTCGTCCAGTTCGTGAAGGGCAAGTGGCAGACCGGCGAACGCGTCGCGCTCGATCGCTTCGGCGACCTCGTCGATATCAACACCATGGGCGAGGGCTTCACCTGGGAGACCCAGGACCGCCAGCGCGATCTCGCCGCCGCCCGCGCCGCCTGGGAGCGGGCGAAGGACCTGATCCGTGCCGGGGAGCACCGGATCGTGCTCCTCGACGAACTGAACATCGTGCTCCGCTACGACTACCTGCCGGTGGAGGAGGTGGTCGCCTTCCTCCGCGACGAGAAGCCGGCGCACGTCCACGTCATCGTCACCGGACGGAACGCGAAGGACGAGCTGATCGAGATCGCCGACATCGTCACTGAGATGACCATGATCAAGCACCCGTTCCGCTCCGGCGTGAGGGCGCAGCAGGGGGTGGAGTTCTGAGCTCAATGATGTACTGTTTAGCATATGTCCTAACGGAACATATGATGCGTGCCGTCCGTTCTTATTGAAAACCGCAAGCTGCTCCTGGCGAACGGCGCCATCGTGCAAATCCGGATATGGCGGCTCGATCGGATGACCACGGAACGGCCGCATGGGCTGAAATATTCGCTGTTCTATGGACGCCCCGGCATCCGGATCGTCGGCTACGACAACGAGCGGGGAAAGGGCGATCATCGGCACTACAGGGACCGCGAAGAGTCGTACGCCTTCACGTCCTTCGAGCGATTGCTTGCGGATTTCTGGTCCGACGTCCGTGCGGAGATGGAAAATGAACGAAGTGAAGATCAGGGTTGACGATCTCGACGCCTTCGCCGCGCAGACGATGGAGGTCGCGCGCCGTCTCGACGCCGGTGGCCGCCGGAAGCAGGCATCGGTCATTTCGTTCGAGACGGTCGAACAGTTGCTGCGGGCGTTGACGCCCGGGCGCTGGACCCTGCTGCGTGGTCTGCGCGCGGAGGGACCGTCTTCGATACGTGCCCTCGCCGGGGTGCTGGCGCGCGACTACCGTGGCGTCCACGCAGATGTGATGGCGCTGATGGAGGTGGGCCTCGTGGTGCGTGGCGCGGATGGGAAGGTCTCGGTGCCGTGGTCGCGGATCTCGGCCGAGGTGGTGCTCGACGCGGCAGCATGACCCCCGCCCTGATGATCCAGGGAACCGGCAGCCATGTCGGCAAGTCGGTGCTGATGGCGGGACTGTGCCGTGCGCTGGTTCGGCGCGGGCTGAGGGTCGCGCCGTTCAAGCCGCAGAACATGTCGAACAACGCCGCGGTGACCGAGGACGGCGGTGAGATCGGCCGGGCGCAGGCGCTGCAGGCGCGGGCCTGCGGGCTTCCGCCGCGGGTCGACATGAATCCGGTGCTGCTCAAGCCTGAGGGCGAGACCGGGGCGCAGGTGATCGTGCAGGGGAGGCGGACCGGAACGATGCGCGCCGCCGAATACGGCCGGCGGAAGGCCGAATTGCTGCCGCGGGTGGTCGAGAGCTTCCGCCGTCTCGGCGAGGACGTCGACATCGTGCTGGTCGAGGGCGCCGGCAGCCCGGCCGAGACCAACCTCCGCGCCGGCGACATCGCCAACATGGGCTTCGCCGAGGCGGCCGACGTGCCGGTGGTGATCGTCGGCGACATCGACCGCGGCGGCGTCATCGCCAGCCTCGTCGGCACGCACGCGGTGCTGGACGAAGCGGACCGGGCGCGCATCCGCGGCTTCGTGATCAATAAGTTCCGCGGCGATGCCGGGCTGTTCTCGGACGGTCTGCGGCTGATCACGCAACGCACTGGCTGGCCGTCGCTCGGCGTCGTGCCGTGGCTCGCCGAGACCGCGCGGCTGCCGGCCGAGGACTCGCTCGGTCTGGCTGGGACGACGGCACGCGCCGAAACGCTGGTCGTCGCGGTGCCGATGCTGCCGCGGATCGCCAATTTCGACGATCTCGATCCGCTCCGGGCCGAGCCGGGCGTGTCGGTAGTGATGGTGCGGCCAGGTGAGCCGATCCCTGCGGCCGCGGGACTCGTGCTGATCCCCGGATCCAAGACGACCATAGCCGACCTGGCGTTCGTTCGGGCGGAGGGGTGGGACATCGACATCGCCGCGCATCGCCGGCGCGGCGGCGCGGTGCTCGGCCTTTGCGGCGGCTACCAGATGCTGGGGCGAAGCATCGGCGACCCGCAGGGCATCGAGGGGGAGCCCGGTACGGTGTCCGGCCTCGGCCTGCTCGACGTCGAGACCATGATCGCCGGCGACAAGGTGACCGCGCCCGTGGTCGGCCGGCATCTGGCGAGCGGCGCGCCGGCGACCGGATACGAGATCCATATGGGGCGCACCGAAGGCGCCGATTGCGACCGGCCGTTCCTCGACCTCGGCGGTCGGCCCGACGGCGCGCAGTCCGCGGACGGGCGCGTGATCGGGACCTATGCCCACGGCATCTTCGCCAGTGACGAATTCCGCCGCGCATTCCTGGCGGGGCTTGGCG
>JBIQKL010000234.1:0-1539 GCA_044506555.1 Hyphomicrobiales bacterium
GCGAAGACGTGGTCGCGGCCCTCGAACACGAGCCGGCCCGAGGTCGGCTCGAGCCCGCCGGCGATGATCTTGACCAGCGTCGACTTGCCGGCGCCGTTGTCGCCGAGGAGCGCCACCACCTCGCCGCGGTCGACGCCGAAGCTCACCCCGCTGAGCGCCTCGATCGCACCGAAGCGCTTGACGATGTCATGGAGGCGAAGGAGGGGCTCACGCTCGCTCATGCCGGACGGCCTCCGTTCTGTCGAGGATCGGATCGTGCGCGGATTTCTCCCGTTCGGCAAACAGAATGCCGAAGCGGGGCGAAAGGACGCCGGAGACCGCCAGCGCGGCGGCGCCGCGGAGCACCGCATCCTGCCCGACCGACGAGAAGGTGACGCGCGGCACCCGCCGGTCGCGGCGCGCGGCGACCGAGTTCGGCAGCGGCTGCGCCGCCGCGGCCAGCTTCTCGATGAGCGCGGGCGGCGCGATGCCGCCGACCACGACCGTCTCGGGATCGAACAGGTTCTCGATCGTGACCAGCGCCGAACGGAACAGCGGCGCCGCCTCGGCGATCCAGCGCTCCTCGCCGATCTCCGGCGCGCGGCGCTCGTAAGCCTCGAGCGAGACGTAGCGCTCGAGGCAGCCGCAATTGCCGCAGGGACAGGGATCGCCGTCGGCCACCGCCGGCATGTGGCCGATCTCGCCCGCGTTCCCCCAGGCGCCGCGGAGTGCGGTGCCGTCCTGCACCATGCTGCCGCCGAGGCCGACCCCGAAATAGAGGTAGTAGAAGTCGCGGAACTGCCGGCCGGCGCCGTAGAGCCGCTCGCCATGGGCGGCCGCGGTGATGTCCATCTCGATGAAGGCCGGCAGGCCGGTGGCGGTGGCGAGCGCCTGCCGCACCGGCACGTCCTTCCAGCCTTCGAGCGTGGTCGGGCCGACGAAGCTCATCGGCTCGACGTCGAAGGGACCGGGCATGGCAAGGCCGACCCCCAGCATCCGGCGGCCGGGACGGAGCGCCGCGAGCTCGGCCGCCATCGTCCGGATCTCGCGGAACGCGGTGTCGGGATCGACCCGCTGCAGGTCGCGGCCGATACGGCCGATGATCGTCCCACCGAGATTGATCAGCCCCGCCTCGAGGCCGCGGGGCGTGACGTGGATGCCGATGGCAAAGCCGCCCTCGGGGTCGATGGCGAGCGTCGCGGCGGGATAGCCCCGGCCTTTCGGCTCCTCGCGGCTGGCGACGATGAAGCCCTGACGCTCGATCTCGCGGACGATGTTGGCGACGGTCTGCGGGGTCAGCCCGACACGCCGGGCGATGTCGGCGCGGGTCAGCGGCCCGTGCAGCCGGATCGTCTCGAGGACGATCCGTCGGTTGTACGGTCGTCCGAATTCCTGGTTGGTCCCGCGCAGCGCCATCCCCACCCCTGTGCGCACCGGTCGTGCCGAGTGTGGCGCAGTTTTTTCAGAATGCAAATGGATTTCTTAAATCGGTTGATGGTTTGGAAAACTGGCCTCGGGCTGGACTGTGCGTGCTTCGAGGCTCCGCTTCGCGGAGCACCT
>JBIQKL010000235.1:0-1518 GCA_044506555.1 Hyphomicrobiales bacterium
TTCCTCGGTTCGGTTCTCGACTACGCCCCGTTCCTCCGGGGGCTCATGCTCGACGATCCGGCGCGGCTGGTGGCGCTCCTCAAGGCTGCCCCCGAGGCGAGCCTCGAACGGATCATCGCCGATACCGAAGGCGCCTGGACCGTCGACGGACAGGCCGATCTGATGCGGCGTCTCCGCTGCAATCGGCAGGAGCTGGCGCTGCTTGCGGCGCTCGCCGACCTCGGCGGCGTCTGGGACGTGGTGCAGGTAACGGCCGCGCTGACCGCCTTCGCCGACGCGGCCGTGTCTGCGGCAGCCCGGTTCCTGCTCGCCGAGGCGGCCGAAGCCGGGCAGCTCACGCTCGCGGACAAGCGCGATCCCGCAAAGCACTCGGGCTGGATCATCCTCGGCATGGGCAAGCTCGGTGCCGGCGAGCTCAACTACTCGAGCGACATCGACCTCATCGTCCTGTTCGACCCTGAGCGGTCGGCGCTCGCCGAGGACACCGAGCCCTCGGTGCTCTTCGTCCGCTTCACCAAGAAGCTCGTCCAGATTCTCAACGAGCACACCGAGGACGGCTACGTCTTTCGCACCGATCTTCGGCTCCGGCCCGATCCGGGTGCGACCAACATCGCGATCTCCACCGAGGCTGCGCTCCAGTACTACGAAAGCCTCGGTCAGAACTGGGAGCGAGCGGCGCTGATCAAGGCGCGGCCGATCGCCGGCGACATCGCCGCTGGCGACGCCTTCCTGCGGGAACTGGTCCCTTACATCTGGCGGAAGTATCTCGACTACGCCGCGATCAGCGACATCCATTCGATCAAGCGACAGATCCACGACCACCGCGGGCACGACGAGGTCGCCGTCGCCGGACACAACATCAAGCTCGGCCGCGGCGGCATCCGCGAGATCGAGTTCTTCGTCCAGACCCAGCAACTCATCGCCGGTGGGCGCAACCCGGAGCTGCGCGGCCGCCGGACCCTCGATACGCTCGACGCGCTCGCGACCGGCGGATGGATCGACGCCAGCACCCGCGACGATCTCACCGCGAGCTACGGAACGCTCCGCACGGTCGAGCACTGCCTCCAGATGATCGCCGACGAGCAGACCCACACCCTTCCCGACGACGAGGAGGGCCTGGCGGTCGTCGCGGCACTGGCGGGCCACGACGACGTTCCCTCCTTCTCTGCGGCATTGACCGCCACGCTCGGGACGGTGCGCGACCGGTACGCCGAGCTGTTCGAAGCGGCGCCTTCGTTGACATCGACGCTCGGCAGCCTCGTCTTCACCGGCGATGCGGACGACCCTGAGACGCTCTACACCCTGTCGAAGCTCGGCTATGCGCATCCGGAGCAGGTGACGGCGACGGTCCGCGGCTGGCATTTCGGGCGCTACCCGGCGATGCGCTCGGCCACCGCCCGCGAGCGGCTGACGGAATTCGTGCCGGCGCTGATCGAGGCGCTCGCGACGACGAAGAACGCCGATGCCGCCTTCGCGGCCTTCGACCGCTTCCTGGCCAGGCTGCCCGCCGGCGTGCAG
>JBIQKL010000011.1:0-14139 GCA_044506555.1 Hyphomicrobiales bacterium
GGACGGCCGATAGGAATGGGGCCGGGAGTCGGCTCCCCGCCCCGAGTTTCGATGCGTCCAGAACGCTCAACTACCGATCACATCGCCATCGGCCTTGGTGATCACCACCGTCCCCGGACGGGGATAGCCGCTGCCGTCCGGCCAGTGGCTGACCAGCGTGCCGGCGGTGCAAAGTCACGATGACGATTCCATGTAACTAGTCTAATTCCAGAGAATGCCGCCGGCCGGCCGCGATGGCGCTGTGACGCAGGCCATACCAATCCGCCGCCCGTTCCACCACGTTAGGCGCGCATAAGCAGAGGATCATCGCGTGAGCAATACCAACGGGCGATTCAAACGGGCCAAGACGCAGCGGAAGTCGGGGTCCGTGAAACACGTCACCCTGTCCGACGAGGCCAAGAAGAAATACGAGGAACTGGTGCGGACCCGCGACGAGCGCGAGGCGAGCTACGGCCGGCACCTGGGTGAGGAGCAGAAGACACGCCGCTGACGGGCGACGGGTCCGATTGCCGACGATCCCCAATCACGCTCCCAAGCTGTCTGAACCACAGCATCAACGGGAAGCGGGTGCCGCGAGACAGCCGCTTCCCGTGATTCCGGCGACTACCGGACGATGTAGACGACCTGCCGGCTGCCCGGTTCGACCAGCACCGGCACGCCGTTCACGTAGACATACGAATATTCGTAGTCCGGCACCTGCACCAGCTGGACGGCCTCCGGTAGGGTCGCTCCGACCACCACCTCGCCCTCGAGATAGACCGGATCGACGGGGTGGCTGGTCACATAGGTCTGCACCTCGCGCGGCGGGTCGACGGCGGCACCGACCGCGGCTCCAGCCACGCCTCCCACCACGGCGCCCACCGGTCCGGCGATCACCGCGCCGGCGATGGCGCCGCCCACGGCGCCGGGAACGGCGGCGGGCGGGCCTTCGTAGGTGACGGACGGAACCTCGAGCTCAGCCGGCCGCTCGGTGACGATCACCTGCTGTCCCGAGATGTCGGCGGCGAGATAGTCGGAATAGACCCAACCGTCGCCGCCCTCCATGCCGATACTGCACCACTTGGCGCCTTCCACGCAGCCATGGATGGTGACCGGCTGGCCGCCGCCGATGACGCCGACGACCTGGAACTCGGTCCCGGGCCCCGCGCGTACGTTGAGGTCGGTCGTTGCCACTGCCGCCACATCGGCCATGGCGCTGCCAGTGAGCAGCGCGGAAATCCCGATGCCGGCCAGAAAGATCGATCGCATTGTCATGCCTCCTGATCAGCCCCCCGCCGATGGGTGGCCAACGGTTGGTGCCAACACCGGTTCCCCGTCCCGCCGCCGTGATCAAGCGCGGCCGATGGGCATCGAAAAGCAAACGGGGCGGCCCGAAGCCGCCCCGTTGCCTTGCGAATGTTCCGACCTCGGTCGGAGATCAGACTGAATAGTACATGTCGTACTCGACCGGGTGCGGAGTCATCTCGAAGCGCGCGACCTCTTCCATCTTCAGCTCGATATAGGCGTCGATCATGTCGTCGCCGAAGACGTCGCCGGCCTTGAGGAAGGCGCGGTCCTTGTCGAGGCTCGCCAGCGCCTCGCGCAGCGAACCGCAGACGGTCGGGATCTTCTTCAGCTCCTTCGGCGGCAGGTCGTAGAGGTTCTTGTCCATCGCGTCGCCGGGATGGGTCTTGTTCTTGATGCCGTCGAGGCCGGCCATCAGCATCGCGGCGAAGGCGAGATACGGGTTCGCGCCAGGATCGGGGAAGCGGACCTCGACGCGCTTGGCCTTCGGGCTGTTGGTGACCGGGATGCGGCAGGACGCCGAGCGGTTCCGCGAGGAATAGGCGAGCAGAACCGGCGCCTCGTAGCCCGGAACCAGCCGCTTGTAGGAGTTCGTCAGCGGATTGGTGAAGGCGTTGAGCGCCTTGGCGTGCTTGATGATGCCGCCGATGTAGAACAGGCACTCCTCGGAAAGGTCGGCATAGAGCCGCCCGGCGAACAGCGGCTTGCCGCCCTTCCAGATCGACTGGTGGACGTGCATGCCCGAACCGTTGTCGCCGTAGACCGGCTTCGGCATGAACGTCGCGGTCTTGCCGTAGGCATTGGCGACGTTGTGGATGCAGTACTTGTAGATCTGCATGTGGTCGGCCATCGTCACCAGCGGGCCGAACTTCATGCCGAGCTCGTGCTGCGCCGAAGCCACCTCGTGGTGATGCTTCTCGACGACGACGCCCATCGAGGCCATCGCCGCCAGCATCTCGGAGCGCATGTCCTGGAGGCTGTCGAGCGGCGGAACCGGGAAGTAGCCGCCCTTCGTCTTGATGCGGTGGCCGAGGTTGCCCATCTCGTACTCGGTGTCCGAGTTCGTGGGCAGTTCCGCGTCGTCGACGCGGAAGCCAGTGTTGTACGGCGTCACCGAGTAGCGGACGTCGTCGAACACGAAGAACTCGGCTTCCGGTCCGAAGTAGCAGACGTCGCCGACCCTCGTCTGCTTGAGGTACGATTCGGCCTTCTTGGCGATCGAGCGCGGGTCGCGGCTGTAGGGCTCGTCCGTCATCGGCTCGAGCACGTCGCAGACGATCGACAGCGTCGTCTGGGCGAAGAACGGATCGATGGCGACCGAGTTCGGGTCGGGCATCAGCTTCATGTCGGATTCGTTGATCGCCTTCCAACCGCCGATCGACGATCCGTCGAACATCAGGCCCTCGGCCAGCGCCTCCTCGTCGATCAGCGACTGGTCGAAGGTGACGTGCTGCCACTTGCCGCGCGGATCGGTGAAACGGAGGTCGACATACTTCACGTCCTTGTCCTTGATGAGCTTAAGGACGTCTTTGGCGCTCGCCATGGAATCTCCTTCTCATTCCCTGGAGTTCAAAACAACGGGATCGCGCCGACCCGAACGCCGGCGGCTCCCGACCTTGTCCAATTCAGATGCCGTCACGGGCGATCAGATCGCGTCCATCCCGCTTTCCCCGGTACGGATGCGGACGGCCTCCTCGATGTTCGACACGAAGATCTTGCCGTCGCCGATGCGCCCGGTCTGGGCCGCCTTGCGGATGGCCTCGACCGCCCGATCGACCATGTCGTCGCCCAGCACCACCTCCACCTTCACCTTGGGCAGGAAATCGACCACGTATTCCGCACCGCGGTAGAGCTCGGTATGCCCCTTCTGGCGCCCGAACCCCTTGGCCTCGGTGACGGTGATGCCCTGCAGGCCGACTTCCTGAAGCGCTTCCTTCACCTCGTCGAGCTTGAACGGCTTGATGATCGCCTCGATCTTCTTCATCTACTCCATGTCTCCGAAACTCGGCACGGGCCGCATCAATGCCCAGGTGCAGGCACCTTTGCACAGTCCATGCCATCCGCGCGCGCGATGACGTCAGTCCAGAAATTGGGCTTCCTGTCGTGCGCTGCAGCATGATTGTGCCGACTATTCTCGTCAATGCAGGCTAAGGATTGTGCATGTGACTACGAATTCATCACTCGGTGACGCCTGGGCGGCCAGCTTCGAGACGCTGATGAGCGGTCCGGGCGACAAGCCTGCCGAAATCGGCGCGGGCGACGGAGCTTCCGAGATCGGCGCGGATCCGGTAGAACTGCTCATGCCCGAGGAGATGGGCAGGGCCGACCGGATGACCATCGCCGCCGGCACGCCCGGGTCGGTTCTGATGGAACGGGCCGGTGCCGCGGTGGCGCTCGTGGCCCGGCAAATGGCGCCGCCCGGTGGCCGGATCGTCGTCCTCGCCGGACCGGGGAACAACGGCGGCGACGGATTCGTCGCGGCCCGCCTCCTGCACGCGGCCGGATATCGGGTCAGCGTCACCCTCGTCGGCGACCGCGATGCGCTGAAGGGCGACGCGAGCCTGATGGCGCGCCAATGGTCGGGCCCCGCCGACGAACCGGCGGCCGACTTCGCCAGCGGCTCGGACCTGATCATCGACGCGCTGTTCGGCGCCGGACTGGACCGGTCCGTCGAAGGCGCCGCGGCGGACGCGATCGACGGCGCCAACGACAGCGGCATCCCGATCCTTGCCGTCGACCTGCCGAGCGGCGTCGACGGCGGCTCCGGGGCGATCCTCGGCCACGCGATCCGGGCGACGGAGACGGTGACGTTCTTCCGTCGCAAGCCCGGCCACCTGCTGCTGCCCGGCCGGACGCTGTGCGGAACGGGTACGCTGGCCGACATCGGCATCGATACCGCCTGCCTCGCGGCCATCGCGCCGATGGCGTTCCATAACCAGCCGGACGTCTGGATGCATGCCTTCCCGCGGCCGAGCCCGGACGGACACAAATACCGGCGCGGCCACGCGGTAGCCGTATCGGGGCCGCTGACCGGCACCGGCGCCGCCCGCCTCGCCGCCCGGGGAGCGTTGCGCGCCGGCGCGGGGCTGGTCACCCTCGCCTCTCCGGCCGACGCGATCATGGCCAATGCCGCGCAACTCACCGCGATCATGCTGGTGCGTCTCTACGGGGCCGAGGGCCTCGCCGAGATCCTCGCCGACCGGCGGAAGAACGCCGTCGTCCTCGGTCCCGCCCTCGGGGTCGGCGACGGCGCCGAAGGCCTCGTCCTCGCCGCCCTCGAGTCAGCCGCCTCGGTGGTGATCGATGCCGATGGACTCACCTCGTTCGCCGCCAACCCCGAGGCGCTGTTCGAGCCGATCCGCCGCCGCGAGCCGGGCACGGTGCTCACCCCCCACGATGGCGAGTTCGCCCGTATCTTCCCCGATCTGGCGGAGCTGCGCTCGAAGCTCGACCGCGCCCGCGAGGCGGCGGCCCGGACGGGGGCGGTCGTCGTGCTCAAGGGCGCCGACACCGTGGTCGCCGATCCCGACGGTCGGGCGGCGATCGCCGACAATGCTCCGCCCTACCTCGCCACGGCAGGCGCCGGCGACGTGCTCGCGGGCTTCATCGGCGGGCTCCTCGCCCAGGCGATGCCGGTCTTCGAGGCGGCATCCGCCGCGGTCTGGCTGCATGGCGCCGCGGCGTCCGCGTTCGGGCCGGGCCTGATCTCAGAGGACTTGCCGGAGACCCTTCCGAGGGTGCTCTCGCTTCTCGCCGCCGAACAGGATCAGGGATAGAGCCGCGACTTCAGCCAGGCGTCGCCATCGCGCACGAACTTGACGCGGTCGTGCAGGCGGAACGTGCCGTCCGACCAGAACTCCATCTCCACGGGCGTGACCCGGAATCCCGACCAGTAGCCGGGCCGCGGAATCTCGCCGATCGCATAGCGCGCCGTATAGGAGGCGACCGCCTTCTCGAGCGCGAAGCGTGATTCGAGCGGACGGGACTGCTGGCTGGCCCAGGCCCCGATCCGGCTGCCGCGCGGACGCGAGGTGAAATAGTCGTCGGCCTCGGCCATCGTCACCTCGGAAACCGGCCCGCGCACCCGTACCTGCTTCCTGAGGCTCTTCCAGTGGAAGCACAGCGCCGCCTTGGGATTGGCGGACAGCTCGTGCCCCTTGGCGCTTTCGAAATTGGTGAAGAACACGAAGCCCGCGGCATCGAAGCTCTTCAAGAGCACCATGCGCACGTTGGGCATGCCGGATTCGTCCACGGTCGCCAGCGCCATGGCATTGGGGTCGTTGGGCTCGGAAGCGGTAGCGGCCTCGAGCCATTCGCCGAAAAGGGCGATCGGCTCCCCGGCCTGTTCAAAATCGCTGTTCGTCAAGGAAGGATCCGCCAGGTGAGGTGAGGTCCGAACGTCGAACGGAGGTCCCGCCCGCGTCTATCCTGTCTTACACCCCGCCCCGTACCGAAGACCAGTGGCCGGCCACCCCGCGAGGAGGACACTTGGTCGCCTATTCCGGCGCGATGATCTCGTCGACCTCGATGCGCTCGAGCGACTTGAACGTACCGGTCTTCCGGCGGCGGGCGAAACGCGACCGTCGCCCGCGGAACGGGGTGCCGCCGCGGCGGATCGCCGTGGTGCAGCCGAACAGGCCGCCCGGCGTGCCGGCAGGATAGGTGACCGTACCGTCCTGGTCGATGAACAACAGCGGCAGATTGAGGATGCGCCCCCAGGCGATCCAATCGGCCGCGGCTTCCTGCGGCTCGTCGGCCACCGCCAGCGGCAGGCTGAGCGCCGGGTCGCGATGGAGGAGTTCGACGATCACGCGGAGGTTGCCTTCCTCGCCCTCGGCGAACATGCGGACCGCGACCCCGCGATAGGCCTTCACCGGCACGTCGAGGGTGGCCACCAGGCCGCGCAGCGTGCGGCGGACCAGCGCCCGGTCGCGATCGAGGATGAAGGCGTCGCCACGCTCGCCGTGGCGGACCGGGAGCGCGGCCGGATCGAGCCGGAAGAACCGGCCCGATCCGCCGAAGGCTCCATCCGTTTGAACTGCCTGACGCACTTTCTCGGCTCCCCGGATCCGCTTCGGGATCTCGTTCTGTCCTGCCGAGGATGGACCCGGGCGCCCCTCCGGCGCCTTAAAAGACTCGGTTAAATTTGAGTAGCTGGAGGCAGGGTTAGCAGCCCCTCACCAGACAAGGTTCACAAGACCTTTCCGGGATTGAGGATGCCGGCGGGGTCGAACGAGGCCTTGATTCGCCTCATCAATTCGAGCTCGACCGGTGATTTCACCGCTGCCAGCATGTCGCGCTTGAGTTGCCCGATCCCGTGCTCGGCCGAGATCGTGCCGCCGAAGCGGGCGACGACCGCATGCACGACGTCGCTGACATCGTCCCAGCGGGCAAGAAATGCCGCCTTGTCGGCGCCAACCGGCTGCGTGACGTTGTAGTGGATGTTGCCGTCGCCGAGGTGCCCGAAGGGGAACGGCCGCGCACCGGGGATCAGCCGCGTCACCGCCTCCCCGGCCTCGGCGATGAAGGCCGGGATCGACGCCACCGGCACGGCGATGTCGTGCTTGATCGAGCCGCCCTCGTGCTTCTGGACCTCGGACAGCGTATGGCGGATACGCCAGAACGCATTGGCCTGCTCGAGCGACCGGGCCTGCACGCCATCCTCGACGAAGCCCTTGGCGATGCCCTCGCCGAAGACCGATTCGACGGTCGCCTCCGCATCGGCCTCGGACCGCGACGATGAAACCTCCATCAGCACGTACCAGTCGTGCCGGCCGACCAGCGGATCGCGCGTGCCGGGTACGTATTGGAGCACCACGTCCATGGCGATCCGTGGGATCAACTCGAACGACGTCAGGCCCGATGCGGCCTCCGCCCGTGCTGCCTCGAGGAGTTGCAGGGCGGCCGCGGGGTCCTTCAGGCCGATGAAGGCGACGCTTTTGCCGCGGGGCTTCGGGAACAGGCGCAGCACGGCGGCGGTGATGATGCCCAACGTCCCTTCGGCGCCGATGAAGAGATCGCGTAGGTCGTAGCCGGTATTGTCCTTGCGGAGCTTCCGGAGGCCGTCCCAAACCGCGCCGTCCGCCAGCACCACCTCGACGCCGAGGACCAGGTTCCGCGTGTTGCCGTAGGCGAGAACCGCGGTTCCCCCCGCATTGGTCGAGAGATTGCCGCCGATCTCGCAGGATCCCTCCGACGCCAGCGACATCGGGAAAAACCGGTCCGCGGCGTCCGCCGCGCGTTGTGCCTCGGCAAGGATCACGCCGGCCTCGACTGTCATCGTGTCGCCCGCTGGGTCCACGTCGCGGATTCGGTTGAGGCGGGAGAGCGACACCACCACCTCGCGGCCCGAGGCATCCGGCACCTGGCCGCCGACCAGGCCCGTGTTCCCGCCCTGCGGCACGATGGGCGTACCGGATTCGCTGGCGAGGCGGAGGATCGCGCTCACCTCGTCGACGCTGCCGGGACGCAGCACGAGCGACGTGCGGCCGTGGAACTTGTTCCGCGGCTCGATGAGATATGGGGCAACGGCGTCCGGGTCCCGGAGTGCGTTGTTCTCCCCCACGATGGCGGCGAAACGGGCAATGAGATCGGCAGAAAGCGCCGGCGGGCTGGTATCCATGCCGGCAATCTAGAGGAAAACCGGCGGAAAGTGCATGCCCGGAAAGCGCCGTCCCGTGTCGCAGCGAGGGCGTGTGGGGGCCACGACACGGGGGCTTCGCCGGTCGCCCGGCTGAAGTGCTACGAGGAGGGCTTGGCGACGTGCCACACGCCGCCGACGCCGTCGCCGGTCACGTCCCCGGGGGCGGCGTCCTTGACGAACAGGTACAGCGGCCAGCCGTCATAGGCCCACATCTTCGCCATCGCGCCGTCGGCGGTCGTGACGTCGACCAGGGTCCACTCGCCTTCCGCCGCGGCGTCGGACGCGGCGAGGAGCGGCGGCCAGTTCACGATGCACTCGCCGGTGCAGGCCGATGTCGCCGCCCCCTGCGTGTCCTTGTCGAAGGTGTAGAGGGTCATGCCGTTCTGGTCGACATAGACGGTCCCGAGCGAGGTTTCCGCCGTTTTGGCCGGTTCCGCGGCGAGCGCGCTCGAGGCGATCAGGGCCGTGGCGGCAAGGGCAACCGCAATCCGCAACATGGTGATGTGCTCCAGCTTGGACCGGCGCCTCACCGACGCCGCGCCGGGTAAACCCGCGAGCGCCCCGATTTATTCGGTACGCGGTCGAATTCGCGCCATGCGCCGATCCTTGAAGCCGACGTTGCCGCGTGCGATAGAGCCAGCTTGCTGGAACGAGGACGGGAACAGTCAAAATGCCGATCACAGACGCGCTCATGAAGGGCAAGCGTGGCCTGATCATGGGTGTCGCCAACAACCGATCGATCGGCTGGGGAATCGCGCACGCCTGTCATCGCGCCGGGGCGGAGATCGCCCTCACCTACCAGGGCGACGCCCTGAAGAAGCGCGTCGAACCGCTCGCCGCCGATATCGGCGCGCGGGTCGTCGGCCATTGCGACGTGACCGATCCCGCGACCATCGATGCGGTGTTCGCGGAAGTCGCCAGGGAATGGGACCGGCTCGACTTCCTGGTCCACGCCATCGCCTTTTCCGACAAGGACCAGCTCACCGGCCGCTATGTCGACACCACGGCCGACAACTTCACCAAGACCATGCTGATCTCGTGCTACTCGCTGACGGCGGTCGCCCAGCGGGCCGAGAAGCTGATGACCGACGGTGGGTCGATTCTCACCCTCACCTATTACGGTGCCGAGAAGGTGATGCCGCACTACAACGTGATGGGCATCGCCAAGGCGGCGCTCGAGGCGAGCGTGCGCTACCTGGCGGTCGACCTCGGCGGCAAGGGCATCCGGGTCAACGCGATCTCCTCCGGCCCGATCAAGACGCTGGCCGCCTCGGGAATCGGCGACTTCCGCTACATCCTCAAGTGGAACGAACTGAACGCGCCGCTCAAGCGCTCGGTCGACCTCGACGAGGTCGGCGATGCCGGCGTCTTCCTGCTCTCCGATCTCGGCCGCTCGGTCACCGGCGAGGTGCTCCACACCGACGCCGGCTACCACGTCGTCGGCATGAAGGCGGTCGACGCGCCGGACATCGCCACCGTCATCAAGGACTGACGGCGCCATCGAGGCGCCGCATTCCGAGGACCGGCGACTAACGCATGCTCCCCACCATCGTCTTCCTCCGCCACGGCCAGACCGACTGGAACGTCGAGGGTCGCCTGCAGGGCCAGCGCGACATCCCCCTCAACGATCACGGCCGGACGCAGGCCAAGCGGAACGGCGACGCGATCATCGCGGCGATGCCCGAGGTCGCGGATTTCGACTTCGTCGCCAGCCCGCTGGTGCGCTCACGCGAGACGATGGAGATCGCCCGCCTCGCCATGGGCCTCGATCCGTCGGCCTATCACCTCGACGACCGGCTGCGCGAGATCAGCTTCGGCCAGTGGGAGGGGTTCACGACGGCGGAGCTCCGGGTCGACCACGACGCGCTGGTCACCGAGCGCGAACGCGACAAGTGGCGCTTCGTGCCCCCCGACGGCGAGAGCTACCAGATCCTCCTCGATCGGGTGAGCGAGTGGCTGGCGACGTTGCGGCGGCCGACCTTCGCCGTCGCCCATGGCGGCGTCGGGCGGGTGGTCCGCACCCACCTGCTCGGGGTCGACCCGTTCCAGTCGGTCGGCGAGGAGTTCCCGCAAGACCAACTGCTGGTGATCGAGGACGGCCGGGGGCGGTGGCTTTGACCGGCATCGCCGGATTTGACGCCCCGCCGGGCGGTCCCTAGAACCGGCGGACCAGCCCAACCGGACCCGCCGCATGTCCCACAACACCTTCGGCCATCTCTTCCGTGTCACCACCTGGGGCGAAAGCCACGGGCCGGCGATCGGGGCGGTCGTCGACGGCTGCCCGCCGCGCATTCCGATCAGCGAGACCGAGATCCAGCACTGGCTGGACAAGCGCCGCCCCGGACAGTCGCGCTTCACCACGCAACGCCGCGAGCCGGATATCGTGCGGATCATGTCCGGCACCTTCGCCGACGAGAAGACCGGCGAACTGCTCACCACCGGCACGCCGATCGCGCTGATGATCGAGAACCTCGACACGCGCTCGAAGGACTATTCCGACATCAAGGACAGCTACCGCCCCGGTCATGCCGACTGGACCTACGATGCCAAATACGGCATCCGCGACTGGCGGGGCAGCGGCCGCGCCTCGGCGCGCGAAACGGCGAGTCGCGTCGCCGCCGGTGCCGTCGCGCGGAAGGTCGTGCCGGGCATGAACGTCCGTGGCGCGCTGGTACAGATGGGCCCGCACGCGATCGATCGTACCAAATGGGACTGGGGCGCGGTCGACGACAATCCGTTCTTCTGTCCCGATCCCGAGATGGCCGCGTTCTACGCCGAGTATCTCGACGGCATCCGCAAGGCCGGCTCGTCGGTCGGCGCGGTGATCGAGGTGGTCGCCGAGGGCGTGCCAGCGGGCCTCGGCGCGCCCATCTACGGCAAGCTCGACCAGGACATCGCCTCCGCCCTGATGTCGATCAACGCGGTCAAGGGCGTCGAGATCGGTGCCGGCTTCGGTGCCGCCGCGCTGACCGGCGAGGAGAATGCCGACGAGATGCGCCACGGCAACGACGGCCGGCCGCTGTTCCTCTCGAACAAGGCGGGCGGCGTCATCGGCGGCATCTCGACCGGGCAGGCGGTCGTCGCGCGCTTCGCGGTCAAGCCGACCTCGTCGATCCTCAAGCCGCGCCGGAGCATCACCCGCGCCGGGGAGGAGGTCGACATCTCGACCAGGGGGCGCCACGACCCGTGCGTCGGCATCCGTGCCGTGCCGGTCGGGGAAGCGATGCTCGCCATCGTGCTCGCCGACCATTATCTGAGGCATCGCGGCCAGATCGGCTGAACCGGAACGGAAAGAAGATGAGCACCGAGAGCAACCGCGTCGCCGAGGCAGTCCGCGCGTTCGGCAGCGGCGAGATCGTCGTGGTCTCCGACGACGACGACCGCGAGAACGAGGCCGACCTGATCCTCTCCGCCGTCCATGCGACGCCGGAGAAGATCGCCTTCATCATCCGGAACACGAGCGGCATCGTCTGCGCGCCGCTGACCCGCGACATCGCGCGCCGCCTGCGGCTCGACCCGATGGTGTCGGACAACGACTCGCCGTACACGACCGCCTTCACCGTTTCGGTCGACTTCCGGCACGGCATCACCACCGGCATCTCGGCGGAGGAGCGGGCGACGACCATCCGCGCCCTCGCCAACCCCAATACCGGCGCCACCGACTTCGTGCGGCCGGGCCATATCTTCCCGCTGATCGCACGCGAGGGCGGGGTGCTCATGCGCTCCGGCCACACCGAGGCGGCGGTCGACCTCTGCCGCATGGCCGAGCTTCCGCCGATCGGCGTCATCGCCGAACTGGTCAACGACGACGGCCACGTCATGCGTGGGCCGCAGGTCAGGGCCTTCGCCGAGAAGAACGGCCTCCGCGTCGTCTCGGTCGCCGAGCTGATCGCGGCACGGCAGCGGTCGGAGAAGCTGGTCGAGCGGGTCGCCGAATCGCGGATCGAGACCTGCGCGGGCCCGGCGCACGCCATCGCCTACCGCACGCAATGGGACGCCAACGAGCATCTCGCGGTGGTCTTCGGCGAGATCGGCGACGGTCGCGGCATTCCGGTACGTCTTCACCGCGAATCGGTGATCGACGACGTCTTCCTCGGCCAGAGCCGGCTCGACACGATCATCGAGCGCTTCGGCGAGGCCGGACAGGGGGTCATCGTCTATCTCCGCGAAGGCTCGGTCGGCGTCGCCCGCGACGATATCGGACGGCCACGCGATGCCATCGGCGGCGACCCCCACGGATCGGCGGGCAGCCGCGAGCGGGAATGGCGGGAGATCGGCCTCGGCGCGCAGATTCTCCGCGATCTCGGCGTCACCTCGATCCGGCTCCTGGCGTCGCGCGAGCGGCACTATGTCGGGCTCGACGGCTTCGGCATCGCGATCGAGAAGACCGACATCGTCGATCCGTGAGGGTTGCGGGGTCACGTGCGTCCGTGACCGCGTTCCGACCTGGCGCCGTCACGTCGGAGGGAGGCTCTCCGGCGTAGTCGGCATGTCGCGTTCGCGCGTCTTGCGGCGGAACTCCGAGCGCTCGAAGACCATCACCACGACCAGGGCGATGGCAAAGGGCAGGAGCAGGTAGAGGACGCGGAACACGATCAGCGCCGCGAGCACCTGCGCGGGCTCCATGTCGCTGAGGCCGGCAAGGAAGACGTACTCGATCACCCCGAGCCCGCCTGGGGCATGGCTGACGATCGCCAGCGAGAACGAAGCGACGAAGATCCCGGTCACGGTCAGGAAGCCCGGATTGCCCTCGGCCGGAAGGCAGAAATAGATGATCGCCGCGGCCGCGAGCAGTTCCAGCGGCCCGACGATCATCTGCCGGATCACCACCTGGGGCTTGGGATAATTGAGGTGGAAGCGGCCGATGACCAGCGGCCGGAAATGGAACAGCGAGCCGAGCAGGTAGAATGCGATGGCGGCGAGGAGGAGAACGCCGACGACCAGCGCCGCCCAGTCCGGCACGTCGAAATAGCGTTGCAGGACCTCAGGGCGGAGGATGAGCACCACGCCGCCGAGCAGGCTCGCGCCGAGCAGGAAGGTGAAGGTCGTGATCCCGACCAGGACGCCGATCTCGCCGGGGCTCAGGCCGCGCGAGCCGTAGGCCCGGAAGCGGATGATCGTGCCGGAGACCAGCGACGCGCCGATGTTGTGCGACAGCGAGTACGTCGTGAACGACGTGATCATCACGAACGGCCAGTGGATCTTCCGCCGCAGGTGGATCAGCGCGATGCGGTCGTATTCGGCAAGGGCGAGGTATGCGATCAACGTCGCCATCACCGCCAGCGCCCAGCCGGCGGCCGGGATGGCGGCGAAGCTGTCCATCAGGCTCGCCCAGGTGAGTCCGCGGAGCTCCTTGTAGAGCATCCAGCCGCAGAAGAGCACGGCGACGGTGCCAACGACGGGCCAGAAGTAGTGCTTGTACCTGCCGAACCGCTCCCGGAATGCGTCTACAACCCCCATCCGTCCGTCCGAGAATCCTTTCCGTCGCCCAGCGGCCATGTTGGCACAGTCGTTGCCCGACCGCGTGATTATTTCGACCGGCTGCGACGATCGTTCCCAGTCGGCCGGGAGAAGGTCGCGACCGCCTCGATCTCGGCCGAGAAGACGAACTGGTCCACCGGCAGGACGCGTTCGAGGCGGTAGCCGCCCTCGATCAGGATGCGCGCGTCGCGGGCCAGCGTCGCGGGATTGCACGAGACTGCGGCCACTTTCGGGACGCCGGAGGCGGCGATCGTCTCGGCCTGCATCCTGGCGCCGGCAGCCGGCGGGTCGAAGACCACCGCCGCGAAGGCGTCGAGCTCGCGGGCGGAGACCGGGTTGCGGAAGAGGTCGCGCCGCCGCGCCGTGACCGTCTTGAGGCCGGGCGAGCGCCGCACCGATTGCTCGAGTGCGGCGACCAGCGCCGCGTCGCCCTCCACGGCGGTCACGGCCGAACGGCGCGCGAGGCGGAGCGTGAACGTGCCCGAGCCGGCGAACAAATCGAGCACCGGGGCGCTGTCTCCGACATGGGCGAGCACCGCCTCGGCCATTGCCGCCTCCGCCGCGGCCGAAGCCTGCACGAAGCTGCCCGGCGGCGGCAGGAGCATGGCGCCGTCGACGTCCAGCTCCGGCCGGCGGCTGCGGAACACCTCCTCGCCGTCGACCGTCAGGCGGGCCAGCCCCGGATCGGCGGCAAACGCGCCGAGGGCGGCAAGCGACCGCGCGTCGGGGCG
>JBIQKL010000011.1:14239-24780 GCA_044506555.1 Hyphomicrobiales bacterium
CAGCCGCCGCACACGCCGAAGTGGCGGCAGACCGGGGCGACCCGCAGGGGGCTCGCCTGCTCAACCGCCAGCAGCCGCCCGCGGGCGCCGTTTCGCTCGATCTCGACCGTCTCTCCCGGCAGCGTGAACGGCACGAAGACGCGCACCTCCGGCGTCTCGGCGATGCCGTCGCCGCCGTGGCCGAGCGCCGAGATCCGCACGGTCTCGCTCACGCCCGCGCCCCGAGCACGTATTCGCGGTTGCCATCGCCGCCGGCGATGGGCGACTCGGCGATGCCGTCGACCCGCCAGCCCATGTCGGCCGCGAGCCACGCGGCGATGTCGTCAGCGGCTGCGCGGGCACGCGCCGCGTCGCGGACCAGCCCGCCCTTGCCGACATGCTCGCGTCCGACTTCGAACTGCGGCTTCACCAGGAACACGCCCCAGGCGCCGGGCCCCGCCAGCGCAAGCGCCGGCGGCAGCGCGAGACGGAGCGAGATGAAGCTCACGTCGGCGACGATCGCGCCCACCGGCTCGGGTACGTGGCTGCGGCCAAGCGCGCGGGCGTTCAGGCCTTCGATCGGGACGACGCGCGGGTCGGCGGCGAGCCGCGGATGGAGTTGGCCGTGGCCGACGTCGACGGCGTAGACCTTCGCGGCACCACGTTCCAGAAGTACCTCGGTGAAGCCGCCGGTCGAAGCGCCGATGTCGAGCGCCACCCTGCCCTCCGCGGCATATCCGAACCGGTCGAGCCCGGCGACGAGCTTCAGCGCCGCCCGCGACACGTAGCGGCCGGCCGGATCCTCGGCGAGGATGACCGCGTCGTCGGACACCGGCATCGCGGCCGCGACCGCGACCCGGCCGTCGACCGTCACGCAGCCGCGGAGAATCGCGTCCCGGGCGCGCGCCCTGGTCGGCGCAAGGCCGCGTGCGACCAGCGCGAGATCGAGGCGGCGGCGGTCCGTCACGTCAGAAGAAGCACCCGGCGAAGGCGGATGCGAGCATGTCGAAATAGACGAGGCTCCCGTACTGCAGCCACAGCATCACGCCGCCGGCGAGCGCCAGCGTGCCCAGTCCGATCCCCGCCATCGTCATCGGTGCCATATCCGACATATAGCACCGACGACGGCCTGTTTGGAGGGACTCCGAACGGGATGGCTCGCGCCTCGGCCGTTCCTCAACTCGACGCGATCAGCCGCTTGAGCTTGGCGAGGGCCGTCTCGGTCGGCTCGTGATAGTCGAGCGTCCCGGTGAGCGCACCGTCCTCGTCGAGAAGGTACACGACTGCCGTGTGGTCCATCAGGTACGGCCCCTCGTCGCGTTCGACCTTGGCCGAATAGACCCGGTAAGCGGACAGGATCCGGTCGATTTCCGCGCGGCTCCCGGTCAGGCCGGTGAAGCGAGGATCGAAGGCGGCGAGGTATTCCGCCATCACCTCCTGGGTGTCGCGCTCGGGATCGACGGTCACGAAATAGACCTTCAGCTCGTCCGCCTCCGGGCCGAGCGCCTCCATCAATTCGGTCATGTCGTAGAGGGTGGTCGGACAGATGTCGGGGCAGAAGGTATAGCCGAAGAACATCGCCGAGGGATGGCCCTTCAGCGCCGCTTCGGTCACCGGCGCCCCGTTCTGGTCGACGAGGGTGAAGGGACCGCCCTTGATCGACCCGGCAACGAGAGGCGCGTCCCCCTCGCCGCGGAAGAAATAGACGGCGCCCAGCGCCACGAGGAGGACGACGACGCCGGTCCAGAGACCGTAGCGGACGATGCGGATCGCACTCATTGGCCATGCCCTTCGTCGTGGGCGTCGCCCGCCGGCCCCGGCGCGCCGATCGGCTCGACGTGGAGGAACGTCTCGACCGTGCCGGCCTGCTCGAAGGTCAGCGTCACCGGCACCTTGCCGTCCGCCGCGAACGGCGCGCTCAGCTCCATGAACATCATGTGATAGCCGCCCGGTCCGAGCGTCACGGTCGCGCCCGGCGGGATCGGCAGGCCGCCTTCGAGCGGACGCATGGTCATAACCCCGTCCTCGACCTTCATCTCATGGACCTCGCCGACCGCCGCCTGCGGCGAGCTTACCGCAACGAGCCGGTCGGGCACCGTGCCGTGGTTGACGATCGTGACGTAGCCCCCGGCGACGGCCGCCCGCGGCGGCGTCGCGCGGGTCCAGAGATCGACGAGCTCGAGGTCACCGACCTTCACGGAATGGGCGGAGGCCGCACCGATTCCCGACAAGAACGCGGCAAGTGCCGCAACGACGAGTGTGAGACGCATGTTGTCCTTCCTTCGGGCCGCGATGGGCCCATGCTGAACCGAGGATGTGCGAGGAGGTTCAGGCGAAGGATGGCGGACCGCGTGCGAGCGCGGCTCCGTGCGGCGGTCCGGCGACGTCGGCGCCGGCGCGCGGCAGCGGCAGAATCGCAGCAACGACCGCGGGCGCACTCAGGACGGGGGGCGTCGATGCCAGCGCCATGCCGAGCGGCATCACTCCGGCAGTGCAGCAGTCGGCGGCGAGATGCGGGACCGGGGTGTCGGTACCGCTCCCGCTATCGATGGCGCAGAGCACGACGTCGCCGCTGCCGGCGGCCGCGCCGGTCCCGAGGCCGCCGGCGAAGAGGCTGAGGAGAACGAGCACGATCAGCGCCCGCGCCAGCGAGCGGCCGTCCTTCCCCCTCATTGCGGCGAGTGCCGAACGATGCCTCATGGGCCTGATCCTAGCAGCGGCGGCACCTGCGATCACGCGTCACGGGGACGCGGGCGGCATCTCGCGCTCGTCCATGTCGCCCGGCGTGCCCGGCGCCGGGGTCGGCGCATCCGGCACGAGCACCAGTTCGTCGGCCGGATCGAGCGGCTCGGGCGGCTTGACGGTGCCGACCTGGGCGGTCGCGGCGATGTCGAAGTCGGTCTTCTCCGCCACCGTCGGCGCCGAACGGAACCGCATCCGCGCGATGGCGAACAGCGCCAGCGCGATCTGCACGGCGGCGATGAAGACGAACAGCATCGCGGTCGTCGTTGCCTCCATCAGCGCCGAGGCGACCAGCGGCCCGATGACCGCACCGACGCCGTTGGCGAGCAGAAGGCCGGCCGCAGTCGCGACATAGCCGCCGCTCGGTGCGTGGTCGTAGGCGTGGGCCGCGGCCACCGAATAGCTCGGGAACGCGGCGGCGCCGAACAGCGCGGCCAGCGGCATCCACAGCCATCCCGCGACCGGAAGGAGCGCCAGCGCGAGCCCCGCCATCGCCGCCAGCGCCAGGAGCCCGACGAGCACGGTGCGGCGGTCGACCCGGTCCGAGATGCGCCCGGCCGGCCATTGCGCCAGCGCGCCGCCGATGGTGGCGAGGCCGGTGAAGATCGCCACCTGGCGGACATCGAGGCCTTCGCCGACCGCATAGACCGCGGCAAGCGCCCAGAACGCGCCATGCGCCGCGCCGACCGCCGTGACGCCGGCCAGCCCCACCGGCGACGCGCGCCACAGCGCCACAGGCCTGATCCTGGCGACCGCGATCGGCGCCGGCTGCGCCGACTTCGTCAGCGCCACCGGGATGACGGCGAAGGATGCCGTGATCGAGGCGATGGCGAACAGCATGAACTCGGTCGGCGCGTAGAGCGTCACCATCAGCTGGCCGACGGTGATCGCGGCGAAGTTCACCGCAATGTAGACCGACATGATCGTGCCGCGGTTCTCGTTGCTGGCGCGGTCGTTCAGCCAGCTCTCGATGATCATGTAGAGGCCGGCGAAGACGACGCCGATGACGAAGCGGAAGATGACCCACGGCACCACCGCCACCAGCATGCCCTGGAGGAGGGTCACCGCCGCGCAGAGCGAGACGAGCGCGGCGAAGGCGCGGATATGGCCGGCGCGGAGGATGATGGACGGCGCCGCCAGGCACCCTCCGACGAAGCCGAGATAGTAGGCCGAGCCGATCACACCGATCGCCACGGGCGTCCAGCCTTCGGCCGCCGCCCGAAGCGGGATCAGCGTCAGCTGCAGCCCGTGGCCGCTGATCAGGAACGCGACACCGACCAGCAGCGACGCGACGGAGCCGATTGTGGCGAGCATGGCGGCGGCGCCGCCGGCACCGGCTCAGGCCCTGAGCGACGCCGGACCGGCCTCCCGTCCCAGCGCGGCGAAGACCGCCGTGACGATCCCCGCCGCATCGAGCCCCGCCGAGGCGTACTGCTTCTCAGGCTTGTCGTGGTCGATGAAGCGGTCGGGCATGGCGAGCGGCCGCACCTTCAGCCCCCGGTCGAGCGCCCCGGAGGTGGCGAGATGGTTGAGCACCTGGCTGCCGAAGCCGCCGACCGCGCCTTCCTCGACGGTGATCAGGACCTCGTGCTCGCGGGCGAGCCGCCCGACCAGCGCGGTATCGAGCGGCTTGGCGAAGCGCGCATCGGCGACGGTGGTGGAGAGACCGGCCGCCTCGAGGTCGCGGGCCGCGGCCAGGCATTCCTGCAGGCGCCCCCCGAACGACAGCAGCGCCACCTTGGTGCCCTCCCTGACGATGCGGCCGCGGCCGATCTCGAGCGGGACGCCGACCTCGGGCAGGTCGACGCCGACACCTTCGCCGCGCGGATAGCGGAGCGCCGAGGGACGATCGTCGACCGCCACGGCGGTCGCGACCATGTGGCGGAGCTCGGCCTCGTCGGCCGCCGCCATCACCACGAAGCCCGGCAGGCAGGCGAGATAGGCGGTGTCGAAGGCGCCGGCATGGGTAGCGCCGTCGGCGCCCACGAAGCCGGCGCGGTCGATGGCGAAACGAACCGGCAGGCTCTGGATCGCGACGTCGTGGACGACCTGGTCGTACGCGCGCTGGAGGAAGGTCGAGTAGATCGCGACGAACGGCTTGTAGCCCTCGCTCGCCAGGCCCGCGGCGAAGGTCACGCCGTGCTGCTCGGCGATGCCGACGTCGAAGGTGCGGTCGGGAAACCGCTTGCCGAAGAGATCGAGCCCGGTGCCGGAAGGCATCGCCGCGGTGATCGCGACGATCTTCTCGTCCTCCTCCGCCGCCTTGATCAGGCTCTCGCCGAAGACGCGGGTATAGGACGGAACGTTGGCCGTGCTCTTCGCCTGGGCACCGGTGACGACGTCGAACTTGGTGACGCCATGATACTTGTCGCGGGACGCCTCGGCGGGGGCATAGCCCTTGCCCTTCTGCGTGACGACGTGCACCAGCACCGGCCCGTTCCGCATCTGGCGCACGTTCCGGAGCACCGGCAGGAGGTGGTCGAGATTGTGCCCGTCGATCGGCCCGACATAGTAGAAGCCGAGCTCCTCGAACAGCGTGCCGCCGGTCCAGAAACCGCGGGCGTATTCCTCGGTGCGCTTCGCCTTGTCGCGGAAGAAGCGCGGCAGGCGGTTGAACGCCGACTTGGCGGCGCTGCGGAAGCCGCGATAGGCGCGCCCCGAGACGAGCCGCGCCAGGTGCGCCGACATCGCCCCGACCGGCGGCGCGATCGACATGTCGTTGTCGTTGAGGATGACGACGAGCCGCGACTTGAGGTCGCCGGCATTGTTCATCGCCTCGTAGGCCATGCCCGCCGACATCGCACCGTCGCCGATCACCGCGATGACGGAGTTCTCGCCCTCCGACAGGTCGCGGGCCACGGCCATGCCCAGCCCGGCCGAAATCGACGTCGATGAATGCGCTGCGCCGAACGGATCGTACTCGCTCTCGGAACGGCGGGTGAAGCCGGATAGGCCGCCGCCCTGCCGCAACGTGCGGATCCGGTCACGGCGGCCGGTCAGGATCTTGTGCGGGTAGGCCTGGTGGCCGACGTCCCAGATCAGGCGGTCGCGCGGCGTGTCGAAGATGTAATGGAGCGCGACGGTCAGTTCCACCACGCCGAGCCCGGCGCCGAGATGGCCGCCGGTGACGGAGACGGCGGAGATCGTCTCGTGGCGAAGCTCGTCGGCAAGCTGGCGGAGCTGGGTCTCGTCGAGCTTCCTGAGATCTTCGGGCGTCGTGACGGTATCGAGCAGAGGCGTCTGCGACTGGGTCATGAGGATTGCGGCGCCCCTCCTCGGGGCAAACGGATCACTGGCGCGGGGGCATCTGCGCCAAACAGGCTTATACCAGCCGCAGACAAGGCGCAAAGTAAGGCATTTCTGCAGCTTCAGGCCGGTGCAGGGATGAACTCCTCCTCGTCGCCGAACACCTTGTCGAAGCGGCCCGCCGCCCAGTCGGCCTTGGCCGCGTCGATGCGGTCCTTCGAGGACGAGACGACGTTCCACCAGATATGCCGCGGACCGTCCATCGGCTCGCCGCCGAGGAGCATGAGGTTGGCTTCCGTCACCGCCCGAATCGCCAGCCGGTCGCCGGGTCGGAAGATGAGAAGACGGCCCCCCTCGAAGCGGTCGCCGGCGACCTCGACCGTGCCGTCGAGGATGAAGACGGCCCGCTCCTCGTGCTCCGAATCGACCGGCAGGATGCCGCCCGGCGCCATCTGGACGTCGGCATAGAACATCTCGCTGAAGGTCGCGACCGGCGAGCGCTCGCCGTAGAGCGAGCCGACGATCAGCCGCACGGTGACGTCGCCGCTGCCGATCACCGGCAGCGCCGCCTTGGGATGGTGGACGAAGGCCGGCGCGGTCTCCTCGTGCCCCTTGGGCAACGCCACCCAGGTCTGGAATCCCCCGACCGGCGTCATCAGGCCCCTGTCCTCGGGCCGGGCGCGCTCGGAATGGGCGATACCGCGGCCGGCGGTCATCCAGTTGACGTCGCCGGGCAGGATCTCCTGCTCGCTGCCGACCGAATCGCGGTGCACGAGACGTCCGGCATTGATGTAGGTGACGGTGGCGAGGCCGATATGCGGATGGGGCCGCACGTCGAACTTCTCGGTGACCAGCATCTCGCCCGGCCCGAACGTGTCGAGGAAGATGAACGGGCCGACCATCTGCCGCTTGGCCGAAGGCAGTACCCGACCGACCGTGAAGCCGCCGACGTCGCGGGCCCGCGGCAGGATGATGTGCTCGACGAGGTCGGCGGCACGGGCGTCGCCGAGGTCAGGCTCGATCGGCGGCAAGGGGCGCATGGCGGCATCTCCCGAATAACACGACGGAGATAGGCTTCCGGCCGCGTTCCTGCAATGCGGCCGGCGGCGACCGGCGAGGCCGGCGCTAGCCGCAGCCCTTCCGCGCCTCGACCCGCTTCACGGTCTCGACATTGGCGCGTTCATACTTGTTGAGCGGCACCTTGCCGGAGACGGTGTACTTGCAGCCTGCATTGGAGAAGACGGCCTGCCCCTTCGCCGTCTGGAAGCAATAGCCGTTCTCGTGGAAGATCGTGTTGCGCACCGTCCACAGCGCATCGCAGGAAAGGCGGCGGAGGCTCGCCTCGGAGATGTACTGGCTGTCGGTGCAGCCGACCACCTCGAAACAGGCGGACATGGCCGGGGTGGCGAACGCAAAGAGACCGGCCGCTGCGACGGCCGCCGCCGTCTTCGAACCGATACGGGGAGAGGACATTGACGGGTGCTCCTGATGCTCTCGGGGGGGCCGCCATCCTGCAACCCGGCCCCGCACGGGCCGATCATGCCATAGATGACGCGAGCTCGCCGTGGCCGCGATCACAGGGGTCAGGAGCCGACCAGCCTCACGGGCATCGGCCGCTCGTCCTCGGCATAGTCGCGACCGTCGCCGCGGCCGACGCTGAAATAGCGGTAGCCGAAGCGGGTCACCTCCCGCGGCTTGTAGATGTTGCGGAAGTCGAAGAAGAGGTCGCCGCGCATGGCCTCGCGCAGCATGGCGAGGTCCATCGCCCGATACGCGTCCCACTCCGTGGTGATGACCAGCGCGTCCGCCCCGGCGGCCGCCTCGACCGGCGTATCGCACCACGACACGCCGTCGATCAGGCCGCGTGCATTGGGCATGCCCTTGGGGTCGTGAACGCGGACCGATGCGCCATAGGCCTGCAAGGCCGGCACCAGCACCAGCGACGGGGCGTCGCGCATGTCGTCGGTATTGGGCTTGAAGGTGAGGCCGAGCACCGCGACGGTGCGCCCGGCGGCGGCGCCGCCCAACTCGGCGACCACGCGTTCCGCAAGCGCCGCCTTCCTGGCGTCGTTGGCGGCGATCACCGCCTCGACGATGCTGAGCCGCGACTCGGCCTCGCGGCCGGTCTCGACCAGCGCCAGCGTGTCCTTCGGGAAGCACGAGCCGCCGTATCCGGCGCCGGCGTGGAGGAATTTCGGCCCGATCCGCCGGTCCATGCCCATGCCGCGGGCGACGTCCTGGACGTTCGCCCCGACCCGCTCGCAGAGGTCGGCGATCTCGTTGATGAAGGTGATCTTGGTGGCAAGGAACGCGTTCGCCGCGTACTTGGTGAGTTCCGCCGTCTCGAGGCCGGTGAACAGCATCGGCGTCTCGTTGAGCGAGAGCGGCCGGTAGATCTCGTAGAGCACCTCGCGGGCGCGCTCGCTGTCGACGCCGACGATGATCCGGTCGGGACGCTTGAAATCCTCGATCGCGGAGCCCTCGCGGAGGAACTCCGGATTGGAGGCGACCTCGAAGCGAAGCCCCGGCCGCGCCGCGCGGATGCGGCGGCCGACCTCGCGCGTCGTCCCCACCGGGACCGTCGACTTGCAGACGACGACGGTGCCGTCGTCGATCTCGCGGGCGATCGCCGCGGCCGCCCCGTAGACCTGGGAGAGGTCCGCCTTGGCTCCGCCGCGCTCGGTCGGCGTGCCGACGGCGATGAATACGGCGTCGCAGCCGGCGACCAGCGCCAGGTCGGTGCCGAACTGCAGGTTGCCGGACTTGAGATTGCCGGCCACGATGGCGTCCAGCCCGGGCTCGTAGATCGGAATCTGCCCGGCCTCGAGCCGCTTGACGCGCTCCACGTCGGTGTCGATGCAGACCACGCGGTGGCCGAAATCGGCAAGACAGGCACCGGTCACGAGGCCGACATAGCCTGCGCCGAGGATGGCGACCTTCATCTCGTTTCTCGTTCTGGCTGCGTTTCGCGGGATGGCTACAGGGCGCCCCTTGCGAAGTCAACGCCGCAAGGAAGCCCGTTCGGCCAAGAGGTTGCGGTAGAGGTCGAGATAGGCATCGGCCATGGCGTCGGCCCCGAACAGCGCTTCGTAGCGCTGCCGCGCCGCCGCGCCCATGGCCTCCGCGAGCGCGGCGTCGCCCAAGAGCCTCTCCATGGCCCGGGCGAGCGCAGGCGGATCGCGGGGCGCCACCACGATCCCGGTCTCGCCGTCGCGGTTGACGTAGCTGGTGCCGCTGCCGATCTCGCAGGAGATCATCGGCCGCCCGGCGCGCGCCGCCTCGAGGAGCGCCACCCCGAACGCCTCCGAGCGGAGATGCGAGGGAAACACGAAGGCCCGGCAGAGCACGAGCAGCGCCTCCTTGTCCGCCTCCGACACCGGGCCGAGATAGGTGACGTTGGCGGGCAGGCCGGCAACGTCGAGCTCGCCGCCGTCGTTCCGTCCGGCCATCACCACCGGCAGGCCGGAGGCGCGGGCTGCCTCGATCAGGAACGTTGCGCCCTTGTAGTAGCGGAGCTCGCCGACGAACAGGAGGAAGCCGCTGCCGAGGCGCTGCCGCCAGGCCGCGACCGTCGCCGCGTCCGGCACGGTCCGGTCGGCGATGCCGATCGGAATGACCGAAAGCCGGTCGCGGTAGCGCGCCAGCACCGGGCTGGTCTCGGCGTAGTTCGGCGAGGTCGCGACGATCCGGTCGACGCCGGAGAGGAACCGCCCCATCACCGGCGCATAGACCCGGCGCAGCACGCGCTGGCGCACGATGTCGGAATGGTAGGTGACCACCGCTGGCTTGCGGCGGCCGTGGGCGAGATGGAGGAGGTCGGCCAGCGGCCAGGGAAAGTGATAGTGGACGATGTCGGCGCCGGGCAGCGCCGCCGCGAACGACCGGAACGCGGACAGCGACAGGTCGGTGGAGGCGAGCGACGCGTTCCGCTTCGCCTGCCGCACGAAGTGCCGGTCCACGGCGATCGGTTCCGGCCCGGGATTCTTCGCGAGGGTGAACACGTGGCTCTCGATGCCCCGCGCGGCATGCGCCTCCGCGAGGCTGTGGATCACCCGGGGAACCCCGGTGAAATTCTCCGGGAGATAGGTCCGGTAGACATGCAGGATCTTCATGCCGGGCCGTCAATCCCCCTGCCGCTCGCGGCGAAGCTTGGTCCAATAGTCGAGGCGCTTCCGGATCTCGCGCTCGAAGCCGCGGTCGGGCGGATCGTAGAAGACCTGCCGGCCCATCTCCTCGGGAAAGTAGTCCTGGCCGGAGAAGGCGTCGGGTTCGTCATGGTCGTAGCGATAGCCGGAGCCGTAGCCTTCCTTCCGCATGAGGCCGGTCGGGGCGTTGAGGATGATCTTCGGCGGCGCCAGCGAGCCGCCTTCCTTCGCCGCCTGGGTCGCCGCCTTGAAGGCGGTGTAGACAGCGTTCGATTTCGGCGCGGTGGCGAGGTAGACGGCGGCCTCGGCGAGCGCCAGTTCGCCCTCCGGCGAGCCGAGATAGTCGTACGTGTCCTTGGCCGCGAGCGCGACCGTCAGCGCCTGCGGGTCGGCGAGGCCGATGTCCTCGATCGCCATCCGCACCAGGCG
>JBIQKL010000011.1:24880-33399 GCA_044506555.1 Hyphomicrobiales bacterium
CTCGAGCGGCCGGAACACCAGCACCCGCGCCCGCGACAGCAGCGCCGCGTTGAGCTCGAAGGACGGATTCTCGGTTGTGGCGCCGACCAGCGTCACCGTCCCGTCCTCCATCACCGGCAGGAAGGAGTCCTGCTGGGCACGATTGAAGCGATGGATCTCGTCGACGAAGAGCAGCGTCCCCTTGCCGGTCTCGCGCCGCGCCCGGGCAGCGTCGAACACCTTCTTGAGGTCGGCGACGCCAGAAAAGACGGCGGAGATCTGCACGAACTCGAGGTCGGTCGCATCGGCGAGAAGGCGGGCGACGGTGGTCTTGCCGGTACCGGGCGGCCCCCAGAAGACCATCGACCCGAGCGAGCCCGAGTCGAGCATGCGCGTGATCGCACCGGCCGGCCCGAGCAGATGCTCCTGGCCGACCACATCGGCGAGACGGGCGGGACGGAGCCGGTCGGCAAGCGGCCGCGGGGCCGCATTTTCCAGCCCGGCCGCCTCGAACAGCGTTGCGGTGGTCTTCTTCGCCAAGCGGGGCCCCTCAAATCACGCCGTCCGATGCGACGGCGATCCACGGGCGGAATATAGGGGATCCTGGGCCTTTCCGCCCATCCGGGCGCGGACCGGCATCGCGATCAGCCGCGGAACTGCGAACGGATGATCCGGCCGTTCCGCTCGATTACCACGCGCCAGTAGCGTTCTCCCGTCTCCGACATCTCGGCGAGTTGCCGGGTCGAGGTGATCGCCGCGCCGTTGACCTCGAGCACCACATCGCCGCGGCGCAGCCCGGCGTCGTCGGCGAGCGAGCCGCTCTCCACCGCGCCGACGATCACGCCCTCCGCCTTGCCGCGATAGGCGAGCTCCTCAGCCACCGCCGGCGAGAGGTTGAGCACCTTCGCACCGGTGAACGGCGAGAAGCCGCCGACCTCGAGCTCGTCGCGGGGCGTGGTCTCCGGTGCCGCTTCCAGCGCCAGCGAGGCGACGTGTTTCTTGGCGTCGCGAAAGACGCCGAGTTCCACGGTGCTGCCGATGCCCTTGGTGGCGAGCCGGTAGTTGATGCCGCTGGGATCGGAGACCTCGACTCCATCGATCGAGGTCACGAGATCGCCGGTGTGGAGGCCCGCCCGGGCGCCCGGACTGTCGGCGGCGACGTCGGTGACCAGGGCGCCGCTCGGCCGGTCGAGGCCGAGGCCGTCGGCGATGTCGGGCGTTACCTCCTGGAAGCGGACGCCGATCCACGGCATGCGCACATGGCCGACGCCGGACTTGGCGGATTCCGCGACGATGCGGACCATGTTCGAGGGAATGGCGAAGCCGATGCCGTTCGAGTCGCCCGTGCGTGAGTAGATCGCGGTGTTGATGCCGACGATCCGCCCGGCCATGTCGACCAGCGCGCCGCCGGAATTGCCCGGATTGATGGCGGCATCGGTCTGGATGAAGAACTGGTAGTCGGAGATGCCGACCTGGGTCCGCGCCAGCGCCGAGACGATGCCGCTCGTCACCGTCTGGCCGACCCCGAACGGATCGCCGATGGCGAGCACCAGATCGCCGACCGCGAGGCTGTCGGAATCGCCGAACTCAGCGAAGGGCAGCTGGCCGCCGGGATCGCGGACCCTGAGGACGGCGAGATCCGTCCGCTTGTCGCTGAGGATCACGTCGCAGTCGAACTCGCGGCGGTCCGAGAGGGCCACCTTGATCTCGTCGGCGTTGGCGATGACGTGGTGGTTGGTGACGATGATGCCGCCGGGGTCCACGATAACCCCGGAGCCAAGGGACCGCTGCACGCGCTGCTGCGGCACGCCGAGGTCGGGACCGCCGAAGAAATGGCGGAAGAACGGATCGGACTCGAAGGGCGAGAGCGCCTGCGCCACGACCCGCGAGGCGTAGACGTTCACCACCGCCGGCGCGACCTGCTTGACGATCGGCGCGAAGGAATACTGGACCTGAACCTGGGACTGGGGAACGACCCGCGCTTCCTCCGCCGCGGCCGGCATCGCAAGAGCGGCCAGCGCGGCGACCAGCACCGGACCCACGGATCTCATCGACATGGCAAGCGGCGGACCCCTGTCCTCGTTTGCGACCAGGGATGGAAACCTAGCATCAATTGCGGCGACGGCATGACGCTTCGTCCTCATGGCCGGGCCGATGGGGCGGAGCGCCTGCGGCTGTCCGAGACCGTGACGCTATCCGATGCGCCGCCGGTCGTGGCCCTCGACGCCGCCCTCGCCGCGATCGGGGACCGCGATGGTCGCGCCACGGCGGACATTGTCGCCATGCAGCTCAAATATCCGCGCGAGGTCCCCCGCAACTGACGTAACCATGATCCGCCCCTTCCCGGCCGCCGCGCGCCCTTCTATGGTCGCGCGCCGGACACGGGGAGGACATCGATGACGGCTTCGACGCATGCCGGTGCCTGGCAGCGGATCCTGCCCGGCATCGAGATGTTCACGGACAGTTGCAACGTCTACGCCGTCGAGGGGCCCGACGGCACGGTGTTCGTGAATGCCGGCACCGGCTACTGGCTCGACGGCCTCCAGTCGCGGTTCAAGCCGCCCTATACGCTCCTCTGCACGCATTATTTCCGCGACCATTCGGCCGGCGCCGCGCGCGCCGCGGCGATGGGCATGGATGTCCGCGTGCCGTTCGGCGAGGCGGAGATCTTCGCCGACCCGGTGCAGCATTTCCGGAGCCGCGAGAACTACATCGTCTACGACAACATCTGGGACCAGTTCTCGCCGATCACCCCGGCGAAGGTCGCGCCGGTTCATGACTACGGCACCGTCGATGCGGCAGGACTCGCGTTCACCGTGGTTCCCCTACCCGGCGTGACGCCGCACCACACGGGCTACGCGTTGGCCACGCCGGACGGGCGGACCGTGGTGTTCTCCGGCGAGGCCATCCACTCGCCCGGGCGCGTCGCCCGCATCGCCCCGTACCAGTACGACTACAACGACCTCGGCGGCGCGGTGAACGCGCATTATTCCGCCGGGGCGCTCCGCCGCCTCGGACCGGACGCGCTCCTCCCCAGCCTCGGCGCGCCGATGCTTACGGACTGCGATGCGGCGCTCGCCGCCCTCCAGGACATGCTCCGCCGGCTCTGCGCGCTGCGTCCGCTCGAGCGCGACCTGATCCCGGTCGCCGACGACGACCGCCTGGTCCGGATCACCGACCACGTCTGGGTCGAGCCGCATTCCGAGGCCGCGTCCTGGTACCTGCTCAGCGACAGCGGCAAGGCGATGGTCATCGACTACGGCTATCGCGGCGGCTTCGGGCTGAACGCGCCGGCCGGCGTCGACAAGAAATGGCAATGGCCGTCCTACCCGATGCATTCGCGGCGGCGGGTGTTGCTGCACGGCGTCGACGCGCTCCGCCGCGCGTTCGGCATCGACCGCATCGACGTCGCCCTCCTCAGCCATTTCCACGACGACCACGTCGCCGGCGTGCCGCTGCTCCGCCGACAGTTCGGCACCGAATGCTGGGCCGCCGAGAACTTCGCCGACCTGCTCGCCCACCCGGAGGCGCATCGCTTCCCCTGCGACTGGCCCGAGCCGATCATTATCGACCGACGCCTGCCGCTCGGCGAGGAATTCACCTGGGAGGAATACACGTTCCGGCTGGCGCCGATGTCGGGGCATACCCGCTTCGCCGCGGCGATCTGCTTCGAGGCCGACGGCAAGCGCTTCGTCCATACCGGCGACCAGCACTTCTTCGACCGGCCGCGGCACACCGCCGACAGCGGCAGCTGGGAGGGCGTGATGCCGTTCCAGAACGAGGTCTACCGGAACGGCTGCTTCACCCACAGCTTCCGCGACAGCGCCGCCCTGCTTGCCGACTGGCGGCCGGACATCATCATCTCCGGCCACCAGCATGCGATGTATACCGACGACGGCTTCTTCGACCTGCTGACGTGGTGGGGCGCGGAGTTCGAGCGCCTTCAGCGCGATTCGATGCCGCTCGGAGAGGACGAGGCGCACTTCGAGGCGGACGGATGGGGCGGCTGGATCTGGCCCTATCGCCTCCACGTCGCCGAAGGCGAGACGGTGCGGGTGACGGTCACCGTCCGCAATCCGCTGCCGGAAGCCGCGCAACTCACCGTGCGGCTGGTCGGCCCCGACACGTGGCGGGGCGAGGCCATCGTACTCGACGCGGGGCCGCGGGGCGAGGCGTCCGGCGAGGTCTCGATCGGCCCCGCCGGCCCCTGCCGGCGGCAGCCGGTCGCCGCCGAGCTGATCGTCGGCGGCCGGAGCTACGGCCAGGTCGCGGAAGCGCTGGTGACGGTCGGCGGCGAGGCGTTCTAGTGCAGCCGCGGCGTCTTGAGGAAGGAGTTGCGATCGGCTGAGCGGACGACGATCTCGATCTCCTCGCCGTCGCGGGAGACGGTGAGCGGGACTTTCACGCCGGCCGGGCCGAGCGACCAGATCGCCTGGTAGAGGTCGGCGAGCGTCGCCACCGGTGTCTCGCCGACGGCCAGGATGGCGTCTCCGGCACCGAGGCTGGCCCGTTCGCCCGGACCGCCCTCGGACAGGCCGGCAACCACGATCCGCCCTTCCGCCTCGACGGAGAAGACGCCGAGCCATGGCCGCGGCGCGCCCTGCGGCCCGCCGCGGGTGCGGAGATCGTCGAGGATCGGATGGAGGAGGTCGATCGGCACCGACATGTTGAGCTGCTCGCCGCCCTCTCCCTGCTCGGATTGATCGAGCCGGAGCGACGCGATCCCGCAAAGGTCCCCTTCCGGTCCGATCAGCGCGGCGCCGCCCCAGAAAGGATGCGCCGGCGCGGTGAAGATCGCCTCGTCGACCAGGTACTCCCAATATCCCGCGAACGGCTGCCGGCCGACGACGACGGCCGCCGTCGAGTGCCTGGCGCCGCCAGCACCGCCGATCACCACCCGGTCGCCGATCGAAAGCGACGCCGACCGACCGAGGCGAAGCGCCGGCACGTCGAGCCGGGCAAGCGCCTGGACGAGGCCGAAGCCGGTGGCCTGGTCGTAGCCCATGACGTGTCCGGGAACGGTCTGCCCGTCGCTGAGGGTCATCCAGATGGTCTCGGCCTCGGTGATCAGGTAGCCGATCGTCAGGACGAGCCCGCTCCGCTCGATCAGCACGCCGCAGCCGGCACGGTCGGTGCCGAGCACGTCGGCGGTGAACGCATCTTCCGGGACCGTCGCCTTCAGCGAGACGACCGCGGACAGCGCCGCATCGAGATCGTAGGCATAGTCCTTGGGATCTGGCTGAAAGGCCGGCGTGACCTGCCAGTCGACGTCGGGCATGCAGGAAACTCCATTGCTTGAAGCAGCGGCCACGACCGCCGCACATCGCCTCGTGCCGATATAATAGGGCGATGGTGCGTCGGAAGCGATGGCGGCATCAACCCTGCGGCAACGCCCGAAGGCCGCGGGCGAAGCGCTTCCAGTTGGCGACATAATGCGCCGCCGCCAGGCGGTTGCGCTCGATCTCCTCGGGGCGGAGTTGCCGGACCACCTTGCCCGGCACGCCCAGCACCAGCGAACCGGGCGGAATCTCCTTGCCCTCGGTCACCATCGCCCCCGCACCGACCAGACTGTCGCGCCCGATCCGCGCGCCGTTGAGGATGATCGCGCCCATCCCGACGAGCACGTTGTCCTCGACCGTGCAGCCGTGGAGGATCGCCCGGTGGCCGATGGTGCAGCCCGTCCCGACCGTCAGCGGGAAGCCCTGGTCGGTATGGAAGACGCAGTGCTCCTGGACGTTGGTATCGGCACCTATGACGATCGGCTCCTGATCCCCCCGAAGCACGGTGCCGAACCAGATGCCGACACCGGACGCTATGCGGATGTCACCCATCACCATCGCATCCGGCGCGACCCAGAACGCGCCATCGCCGGGAAGGGTGGGCGAAACGCCGTCGAGAGCGAAGAGCGTCATGCCCGCCTCATGCGCCGAGATGGGCGGCGAGCGTCAGGATGGCGATGCCGAGCACGGCGCTCCAGACCACCGCCACCATCACCCCCGCTGCCGCCCAGCTGGAAGGCGTTTCCCCCGCCCTCGCGCTCGCCAACGAATGGCGCACGATGATCGCCGGTCCGGTGATCAGGCGGAACGTGAACGCGAAGGTTCGGGACACGATGCCGCTGGGGCCCGAGGCGAACCGGAGCGGCTCCGCCATCAGGGCCCGGTACATCCCGGCAAGCAGTGCGGCGGCGGCGAACCCGACGACGGCCGCGTAGACGAACAGAAGAACGTCAGACATGGCTCCCCCCAGCCTGGAACACGGGCGGCATCGTTCCGTCCCTGACGGAAGCCGCTCCGGCTTCTCCCAGAGATGTCGCCTTTCGCCCGCGGATCGGAAGCCGCTCGCGACACCTGCAGACAACCGGAGTGTGGTTACCATTTCCTTACGAAGCAAGCGGCATGGTCTGCGCCATGACATCAGTTCACGCATCCCGCCAGCCCCGCCCCGCCTCGAGCATCTCGCCCGTCCTCTTCGGGCTCTGCGCCTTGCTGATCATCGCCGGCATCGCCGCCGCCGCATGGGCGATCGACGGCGCGATCAATCGCTATCATGACCGGATCGCGCTCAAGGGCTTGAACGGCAAGCCGAAACCGATCGAGCTCACGGTCGGCGAGGACGACCTGGTGATCCCGGCGAACCTCATACGCTTCCCGACCGACCGCCGCGGCGGACTGGTCACCGCCGTCGATCTGCTGCTGCTCTGGCCCAGCCTCGACGGCTACAGCGAGGAGCGGGCGAAAGAGTTCCGCGACGGCTCGCCGCAGTCCCCGCTGATCTACGTGACGATCACCGAGGCCGAGACCTCCCTCGATTCCACCAGCCGGCTCGCCGGCATCTACAAGCCGCACTTCACCGGACCGCCGATCCGGGGGCCCGGCCATCTCGTCGGTCGCCGCATGGCGGACGATTCGCCCTGGCGCGGCGAGATCGTCTACTACCAGCCGCGCTCGGCGGAGCCGTATGTCGTACGCTGCCTCGCCGAGGAGACCGACCTGATCCCGGCCACCTGCATCCGCGAGGTCAATATCGGCGGGGGCCTGGCGATGCTGTATCGCTTCAACCGGACGTGGCTGGGCGACTGGCCGACGATGGACGACCGCCTCCGACGGCTGGTGACCCAGTTCCACCGGCGCGGCTGACCACACTACGTCACGGCCGGGCTTGTCCCGGCCATCCACGCGAACACGACGTTTGACGGAAAGACGTGGATGGCCGGGACAAGCCCGGCCATGACGAAGCGGGAGCTGCGCCGGTCTCCGCCCCGACCGCGAAAGCAGCCTTCGCGGCTACTCGAGGTCGATGTCGAGGATCGCCATGGTGAAGTTGTAGGAGAGGTCGCCGTCCTCGTCGTCGCGGAAGATCACGCCGATGAACTCGTCGCCGATATAGACCTCGGCCGAATCCGACTTCTGCATGCGCGGCTTCACGACCATCGACGGCAGATTGAATCGCTTCCGGAAAAACGCTTGCAGCTTCTCGATTTCCTGACGGTTCACTGGACTTCCTTCTTCCTGTCCTCACTCGCGCCCGCTTCCCCTTGCCGGAAAAGCGGATGCGCGGCGCCGGTCTATCCGGAATCGCCGCATTCCGCCACCATCTGGTCCATGCTGCAGGCAGGCTCGCGGCAGCCGGCCTCGCCGATGACCTTCGCCGGAACGCCGGCGACGGTGGAATTGGCCGGCACCGGCTTCACCACCACGGACCCGGCGGCAACCTTCGAGCAGCGCCCGACCTCGATATTGCCGAGGATCTTGGCGCCTGCGCCGATCAGCACGCCTTGACGGATCTTCGGATGGCGGTCGCCGTCCTCCTTGCCGGTGCCGCCGAGCGTGACGTCCTGGAGGATCGAGACGTTGTCCTCGATCACCGCCGTCTCGCCGACCACCAGTCCGGTGGCATGATCGAGGAAGATGCCCTTCCCCATCGAGACCGCCGGGTTGATGTCGGTCTGGAAGACCTCGGACGACTTGCTCTGCAGATAATACGCGAAGTCGCGCCGGCCCTGGCGCCACAGCCAGTGCGCCAGCCGGTGCGTCTCGATCGCGTGGAAGCCTTTGAAATAGAGCACCGGCTCGATGTAGCGATGGCAGGCCGGATCGCGGTCGTATACGGCGGCCAGGTCGACGCGGATCGCTTCGCGGAGCACGGGATCGTCGGCGAGCGCGTCGCCGAAGGTGCTGCGGATCAGGTCCCCCGAGACGACGTGGTTGCCGATCCGCTGCGCGATACGGCTCGCGACGGCATCCTCCAGCCGGTCATGGTTGAGCACGGTGGCGTAGACGAAGCTCGCCATCGCCGGTTCGTACCGGACGATCTCCTCGGCATCGACCTTTACGGCGGACCATATCGGGTCGACGCTCGCGAGGGCGTCAGCCGGCGAAGTCTTCAAGGCCATCGAACTTCTCTCCTTCCGCCCGCGGAGAGCGGGCCGGCACGCTACCACACTCGGCCACCGCGGCCCAAGCGTGTCGCCATATGCGCTCAACGGATGAAATAGGTGCGCGGATGCAGTGCGGCGAGGGAAAATTTCTCCCCTCACC
>JBIQKL010000011.1:33499-38535 GCA_044506555.1 Hyphomicrobiales bacterium
CGGTCGCCGGTGGCAAGCATGTGGTCGCGGTTGGGGATGATGAAGACCTCGGCCCCGGGGATGAGGCCCGCCAGTCCCTCCGCCGAGCCGGCGACGGAATCCCTGTCGCCGATGGCGACCAGCGTCGGGATGCGGATCGTGGCCAGCTGCTCGGGCGTGAAGGTCTGCCGCGCCCGGCGCATACAGGCGGCGAGCGCCAGAGTGTCGCTGCCGGTCTGATCGGCGAACTTCCGGTAGGCACGGCCGGCCCCGCCGGTCACGTCGGCGAGGCTCGGCGCCTCGAGCGCGGCGACGATCTCGTCCTCGCCCTTCATGCCCTCGACCATGGCGTAGCCCATGCCGCCGAGGATCATCGCGCGCATGCGGTCCTGGTGCGCCAGCGCCAGCGCCACGGTGATGCGGGCGCCCATCGAATATCCCATCACGTCGGCCCGGGCGATGCCGAGATGGTCGAGCAGCCGGGCCGCATCGTCGGCCAGGAGCGCCAGCGGATACGCCTCCGGATCGCGGATCTTCTCGCTTCGCCCATGGCCACGGACATCCATGGCGACGACCCGCCGGCCGGCCCGCTTGAGCGTGTCGATCCACCCGGTGGCGCCCCAGTTCACAACGTGGTTCGACGCGAAGCCGTGGATAAGGAGGATCGGGTCGCCTTCCCCGCCGTCGAGGAATGCGATATCGACCCCATCGGATGAGAAATGCTCGACCGCCATCGGGGCCGCACCCTAGCGGCACGGGGCGCCGGAGGAAACCCTGTCGTCGCATGCCGGCGGGGGCTATTCTTGCCGAGCAACAAGGGACCAGAGATGGCAGGACACGTCATTCCGCATTTCCAGAACGACGCGGGCGTTCCGTCGATCACCATCGGCGTGAAGGAATTCATGTGCGTCGGGGCGACGCCGCCCTATGACCACCCGCATGTCTTCCTCGACATGGGCGACGACGACGAAAAGGTCTGCCCCTACTGCTCGACGCTCTACAAGTACGAGCCGGGCCTCGGTGCGGCCGAATCGCGCCCGCCCGGCCATCTCTACCGCGAGCCCGCCGCGGCCTGAGGCCGCGCGCCGCCCGATGCCATGGGCGAGCGGCCGGTCATCGTCATCGTCGGAGCCGGCATCGCCGGGCTGACGGCGGCACTGACGGTCGCCGACGCCGGGTTCGACGTCGCCCTGGTCGAGCGTTCCGCGGAACTGCTCGAGATCGGCGCGGGCATCCAGCTCTCGCCGAACGCCGGCCGGGTTCTTGCGTCCCTCGGCATCGACGACGCAGTCGCGGCGGCCGCCACCGTGCCGGATGCGATCGTGGTCCGCGACGGCGGCTCGGGGCGGATCCTGACCAGCCTGACCACCGCAACGTTCGGCCGGCGCTACGGCTTCCCCTATCGCGTGATCCACCGCGCCGACCTGCAGTCGGTGCTCGCCGACGCGGTGCGCCACCGCCCCGGGATCAGGTTCGTGCTCGGGGCCGAGATCGACGACGTGCTGTCTCGGGACGTCGCGCTCTACGTCCGGATCCGGACGCCGGAGGGCAGCGAGATCGTCGCCGCCGCGGGCCTGGTCGGCGCCGACGGCGTATGGTCGCAGGTGCGCACCCGCATCCCCGGCACGTCGCACGCGAAGCCTACGGGCCGCACGGCCTGGCGGACTGTCGTGCCCGCCGACATCGTCCCGGCAGGAGCGGCGCTGGATAGGGTCGGCCTGTGGCTCGGCCCTGGCGCACACGTGGTCGTGTACCCGGTCGCCCGCGGCGCGGCGCTCAATGTCGTGGCGATCGTCGAGGAGCCGTTCGACCGCCACGGCTGGGCGACCCATGCCGACCCCATCTGGATCGCGGAACGTCTCAACGGCTGGTGCGCGGGTGTCCGCGAGTTGGCGAACGCGCCCACGCCCTGGCAGAAGTTTGCGCTTCATACGGTCAACCCCGCCGGCCCGTGGACCGACCGGCGCACCGTGCTGATCGGCGACGCGGCGCACGCCATGGTGCCGTTCCTCGCCCAGGGCGGCGCGATGGCGATCGAGGACGCCGCGGTGCTCGGCCGCGCCCTCGCCGCGCATCCGGCCGATCCGGCCGCTGCCTTCGCCGCATACGAAGCCGCGCGGAAGCCGCGGGTCTCACGCGTGTGGAAGGCCGCGCTCCGCACCGGCGAGCATTACCACCAGACCGGGTTCATGGCCGCGGCCCGCGACATCGTACTGCGGGCGGCGGGCGAGCGTTTCCTGCTCGCCCGGAACGACTGGATCTACCGCTGGACGCCGGACGGCTGAGCGGCGAAGGCCAGCACCCGAGGGAGCACATCCGCCATCGCAAGGCCGAGAATACAGTGCGGCTCGCCGGCATCGCAGCCATCGATGCACGGCGCGAGGTGCGCGGGCGGACGAAGGACGAGCGCGCGACCGGGCTCCGTCCATGGACCGAACCGCTCCGGCGCACCGGCATGATCGGGCGAGGCGCCCTCGGGGTGGGCGCCAACGATGATGACCGGGACGCCGAGGGCCGCCGCGATGTGACCCGGGCCGCTGTCCATGCCGATGAACAGCGCCGCCCGGCCGATCAGCGCCGCGTTCTCGCGGAGGCCGAGCGCGCCCGCCGTCGACGCCGCGACGACGCCGGCAGCGGCGATCCGGGACGCCACGTCGCGCGCGGCTTCCACGTTGTCGGGACCGCCGACCACGGCGACGTCCATCCCTTGCGCCTGCGCCACGCCGGCGGCGAGCGCGACGGTGCGGTCGAGCGGCCATTGCCGGCGCGCCGCCGCGAAGGGCGCCACGACCAGGAGCGGCCGCGCGCCAGGGCCGAGCCGCTCGCTACGGAACGCATCCGCAGCGGCGCGATCCGCATCGGTCAGGTCGAGCTGCAAGCCGGCGTCGGCGTGGCCGCCCAGCGCCTCGAGGAGCGCCAGCGTGTGCTCGACCTCATGGCAGGAGCGCCGGTCGAGGACCGCGACGTCGAGAAAGCGGTCGAAGCCGGCATTGTCGACGCGCTTCCGCGCCGTGCATCGCTCGGAGAAGCCCGCCACCGTCCGCGCGCCGCTCAGCCCGGCGATGCGGGTGGCACCGTTGAAGTCGGTGTCCCAGCGCGGCACCACCGCGAAATCGAAGGCAGCACCGGTCATGTCGCCGAGAAACGCCTCGAGCTCCGCCCGGCTCGCAGCGCCGAAGGTCACCGGCCCCGAGGCCGCCGCCGGCACCGCGACGACACGGTCGACCAGCCGGCAGGGTGCGGCGAGCGCGAAGACCCGATCGAGGACGACGGCCGTGATCCGCGCATTCGGCGCGGCGCTGCGGAGACCGGCGAGGAACGGCGTGGTCAGCACCCAGTCGCCGATGAAGTCGAGCTTGACGACCAGGACGTCGCGGCAGGCGCCGAGTTCGATGCCGGCGCTGCCCGCGCCGAGGCCGGCCAGCCGCCCTGCCCGCACCGGCGGCCGGTCCGGCAGGTCGAGGATGGTCGTGACCGGCGGCGCCGGATTGCCGAGCGACGAGGGCGGATCGGGGCGGAGCATCAGCTCCCGTTCACCTCGAGCATCCAGTTGAGGATCAGCCGCCAGTCGGTCATGCGGATCGGGGTGCCGTGCGAGCCGGTGTTGAACAGCGCGAACTTCACAGGATAGCCCGGGTCGGCCTGCTTGAACTTCTTGAAGAAGGCCTCCTGCTGCCGCCAGCTGATGACGATGTCGCCGGTGCCGTGGCCGAGATAGACCGGCACCTTCCGCTTGAAGGCGGCCGTCCGGAAGAAGTCCTGGTCGTTGGTCGAGCCCATCAGCAGATAGCCGTCGATGTGCTGGGCGATGTCCGGATCTTCGGCGAGGCCCCAGCAGATCCGACCGCCGAGCGAGCCGCACGCGACGAACACCGGAGCGCCGGGGGAACTATCGATGTAGGTCTGGAGCAGCACCTTGGCCTGCGCCACGCCGCGGGCATTGAGGCTGGGGAACTCGCCGGACAGATAGACGCCGCCGTTCCGCGCCATCAGGTTCTTGATGCGGTTGAAGTTGCCGCCGAACATCCCGTCATTGGCGCCCTGTCCGCGGTTGCCGCCGCGGCCGTGGACGTAGAGGACGATGGCTTTGGCGCCGCCCTCGACCGCACCGACCGCGATGTACTTGACGCTGACCCGGCCGGATTTCGCCACCATGTCGCGCTGCGTCGCCTTGACGCCGAGGTCGACATATTGCGGCTTGGTCTCCTTCTCCGGCACGACATCGCGCTCGTAGAGGTCGCGGCTCTCGACGTAGTCGACCTTGACGTAGTCGCCGCCGTAGCTCGTCTCGAGGACGCCGGGATACCGGAACAGGTCGTCCTTGTAGGGCGCGAGCCGATACGCCGCCTCGGCCGCTGGCGCCAGAGCGAGCAGCAGCACCGCCGCGGCAGCGATGGGGAATCCGAACTTCACGCTTTTCCGGCCTCCTTGGCCTCGTCGCTTCGCCCCGCGGCCGACTGTGCCGGATAAAAGCCGCCGCGTCAGCCCCGGCGCGCCACGGCGGTCGCCACGCCCATGCCGACGAGGCAGCCGGCGCCGGCCCGGTTCATCCAGCGGAGCACCGATGGCCGGCGGATGCGGATCCGGAGCTGATCGGCGGCCAGCGCGAAGACCAGTGCATTCAGGGCCGCGAGGGTCACGAAGGTCGCTTCCATGATCACCAGTTGAGGCAGCAGCGGCGCCGATTTGTCGATGAATTGCGGCACGAAGGCGACGAAGAAGGCGATGCCCTTGGGGTTGAGCGCGGTCACCACGAAGGCGTGAGCGAAGATGCCGCGGGTCGGCAGCGGCACGTCGCCAGCCGCCGGCAGTCGCGGCTGGGAGCGCCACAGCCGGATGCCGAGGTAGACGAGGTACGCGGCGCCGATCCACTTGAGGATCGTGAACAGGGTCGCCGAGGCAAGGAGCAGCGCGCCGAGCCCGGCGAGCGACAGCGTCATCGCAGTGAAGTCGCCGAGGGCGACGCCGGCGGTGACCGCCAGTGCGACTCGCCTCCCTTGCGTCAGCGCGTAGCTGATGACCAGCAGGATCGTCGGCCCGGGAATGATCAGGAGGAC
>JBIQKL010000011.1:38635-43192 GCA_044506555.1 Hyphomicrobiales bacterium
CGGCGCTCCGGCACCGCGTCGCCGCTTGCCGGGATCTCGAGCCGGATCGCCCGCTCGATGGCGCGGAGGAACGGCACCTCGTCGGACGCGCAGAGCGAGACCGCGATGCCGTCCTTGCCGGCCCGCGCCGTCCGTCCAATGCGGTGGACGTAGCTCTCCGGCATGTTGGGCAGGTCGAAATTGACGACGTGGCTGATCCCGTCGACGTCGATGCCGCGGGCGGCGATGTCGGTCGCGACCAGGGTCGCCACCTTGCCGTTCCGGAAGCCCGCGAGCGCCCGCTCGCGCTGGCCCTGGCTCTTGTTGCCGTGGATCGCGTCGGCTGCGATGCCGGCCGCCGCCAGCCCCTTCACGACGCGGTCGGCGCCATGCTTGGTCCGGGTGAAGACGATGGTCCGCTCGACGCCCTCCTCGCCGAGGAGCTTCGCCAGCAACGCCGGCTTGCCGGCGCGCTCGACGTGGATGACGCGCTGCGTGATCCGCTCGACGGTGGTGGCCGGCGGCGTGACGCTGACCCGGGCCGGGTCGCGGAGCATCTCCTCGGAGAGCTTGACGATCTCCGCCGGCATGGTGGCCGAGAAGAACAGCGTCTGGCGGTCCTTCGGCAGCCTCGCGACGATCCGGCGGATGTCGGCGATGAAGCCCATGTCGAGCATGCGGTCGGCTTCATCCAGCACCAGCACCTCGACCCAGTCGAGACGCACCGCGCCGGCCTTCATCAGGTCCATGAGCCGGCCCGGCGTGGCGACGAGGATGTCGACGCCGCCCTGGAGCGCGCGGACCTGGCGGCCCATCGGCACGCCGCCGATAGCGAGCGTCGCACTCCGCCGGAGATGGCGGCCGTAGGACTTGAAGCTGTCGAGGATCTGCGCCGAGAGCTCACGCGTCGGGCTGAGGACCAGCACGCGGCAGCTTTTCGGCGCCGGCCGGCCCTCGGTCTTGGTGAGGCGGTTGAGGATCGGCAGCGCGAAGGCCGCGGTCTTGCCGGTCCCGGTCTGGGCGATGCCGATCAGGTCGCGCCCGGCGATCACGCTCGGGATCGCGGCAGCCTGGATCGGCGTCGGCTCGCTGTAACCCTCGTCGGCAAGCGCACGAAGGAGGGGCTCGGCGAGGCCGAGGTTGGAAAAGTTCATGAAATACTTCTGCTTTCTGGCGCAGCCCGTCCATGGCGGCTCGATGCCGTCCGGACGCGATGCGGCCCGTCGGGACATCCCGCGTGGCCAGGGCTGTCTTTTTCTTTGAGGTTTGGCAGGCCGAGACCGGTTTGCCGGATTCGTGCAACGCCGCCTGCATGTCGGGCGAAGCGCCCGCGCCGCCGATATAGGCTGCTTCGCGCTGCAGCGCAACAAGCCTCGGGATTTATTTCGTCACGTCGCGTAGTAGGCGCCGGCGCTCGGCAGCACGAACACCCGGCTGCCCAATGGGACGCGGCCATAGAGGTCGATGATGTCCTGGTTGAGAAGCCGCACGCAGCCCGACGACACTTTCCGCCCGATGCTCCATGGCTCGTTCGTGCCATGGAGGCGATAAAGCGTGTCGCGACCGTTGGCGTAAAGATACAGCGCCCGGGCGCCGAGCGGGTTGTCGAGGCCGCCCGGCAGGCCGCCTGCATAGGGGCCGTAGCGGTCCGGCTCGCGGGCGATCATGTCCGGCGTTGGCGTCCACGACGGCCACGCGGCCTTCCGTTCGATCGTCGCCTCGCCGACGAAGTTGAACGCCTCGGTGCGGCCGACGCCGACGCCATAGCGGAGAGCGCGGCCGCGCTCGAGCACGAGATAGAGATAGCGGGCATTGGGATCGACGATCACCGTGCCCGGCGGCTGGTTGCCGGGATACTCGACCTCGCGGCGGAAGAAGCGCGGATCGACCTGGTTGAGGTCGACCGCCGGCACCGGGAACGGCTCGCCGGGCACCGCGGCATACATGGCGAGATAGGCCGGATCGAACCGCGATCCCTCGATCCCCGGCGCCTGGTAGGTCGCGCAACCCGCAAGGCCAATGGGAATGGCCACCAGGGCGGTCCGTCTCGTCAGCTGCATTCCATCATCCCGAATCACTTGCGACCAACAGAACCGATCATGGACGGAAGGTCCAACGGAACCGTTAGCGCCCCGCGCACGTCCTCGTCAGATCAACGCGCCAAAGGCGCACCGGTTCGGGAAGGCTTTATCGGCGCCGCAGGATCGCCGCCGCCTCGGCGTCGACGATCGCGACGCGGGTCCGGTAGGTGCGGGACTCGCCCGGCTGCAGGACGATCAGCGCGCCGGCTGCCCTCACCGCCTCGCGGCCGAAACCGTTGGTGCAGGGCTCGATGCCGACCGCATACTGCCCCTCCCCCATCATCCGCCACTCGATGTAGTTGGGCATAACCCGGTGATCGTAGGTGACGGCGAGGCCGGTGCCGCCGAAGAGCCGCGGGTTGAAGATGGCGACGGTGACGTTGCCGTCGGTGTCGGGGACCATGCGGTGCTCGAAGGTCTGCTGCACCCAGTCCTTCTGCGGGGCGATGAACCGCGACCAGCTTTCGCGGTCGTTCACGTCCGCCGTGCCGAAAAGCAGCTTCGGCGGACCGGCGACCGGCGCGATCAGCTCCGATCCGTCGTCGACGAACGGGTAGCCGACATTGATGTGGTAGAGGAGCATGTGCTCGACCGGCAGGTAGCCGCGGTTCTCGACCTCGTCCTCCATCGCGAACCACGAGGCGCCGAGCTCGGCGCGATAGGTGCGGGTCATCACGAGGTTCTCGCCGTAGGCCTGCGCCTGGGTGACCTTGCCCACCGCCTCCAGGATGCAGCGCTCGCCCTCCCAGCGCTCGCCGAAGCTGACGATCTCCGCCGGGGTCAGCGCCGCGCGGTCGTGGACGCCGTAGCGGTCGGTCGGCCGGGCGGGGAAGTTGTAGTGCGGGACCGGCGTCTCCTCCGGGTTGCCGATGTGGATCAGGCCGCAGGTATTGTTGAAGCCGCCGAGCCCCGAACGCAGCCACCCGAACCCATCCTGGTCCTCGAAATGCCAGGGTCCCGGCATCAGCGTCGGCGGTATCCAGGCGAGCGAGGCGCCACGGTAGTCGGCGCGGCCGACGTCGAAGCCGCGATCGACACCGATCTCGAAGCCGAGCCCGGTTCCGGTCCGGAACTCGAGGAGGCGCACGCCGCGCGACGGCCCGTTGTCGGAAGCGAGCAGCCGCACGCCGCCGATCTGCGACAGGTGCCCGATACGGCGGCGAAGCTCCGCCGCGCCGATCGCCTCGCCGTACAGGTCCATGAGTCTTCCCCTATGTTACCGGTAGAATAGCGGCGGCGGCGGACTGGACGCAATGCGCCGGGCGGGTTCTAATCCCCGGCGCGTCCAGCGCGTTCCGGGGCACCCCTTGTCGACCAGCAGCAGATCCCATCCGAAGCCGGGCTTCGGCGCCACCATGGCCGAGGTGGCGGCCCGCGCCGGCGTCACCAAGATGACCGTGTCGCGCGTCGTCCGGCAGCCGGAGAAGGTGAATCCCGAAACGCGGCGGCGGGTCAGCGAGGCGATGACGGCGCTCGGCTACGTGCCGAACCGTCTCGCCGGGGCGCTGACCGCGGGCTCCACGGGCCTCGTCGCCGCCATCGTCCCGACGCTCCGCCATTCGCTGTTCGCCGACACGCTGGAGGGTTTGTCCGACGTCCTGTCCGCGTCGGGGCTCGGCCTGTTCGTATCCTCGAGCACCTACCGGACCGACGTCGAGGAGAGCCAGATCCGCTCGATCCTCGAGCGCCGCCCCGACGCCATCGTGCTGACCGGCCTCACCCACACCCAGGCCACCCGCGACCTCCTCCGCGGCTTCGGCATTCCGGTGGTCGAGACCTGGGAGACCAGCGACGAACCGGTCGACATGGTGGTCGGCTACTCGAACCGCGAGGCGGCGCACGCGATGACCGCGGAGCTGATCCGCTCCGGCTATCGGCGGATCGCCTTCGTCAACGGCCCGGCCGAGGCCAACGAGCGCGCCCGCCACCGCGCCGAGGGTTACCGCGCGGCGATGCAGGAGGCGGGCCTCGCGGCGCCGCCGATCCACGTCGTCCACGACGAGGCCGCGATCCGTTCCGAGACGGGCGCGAAGGCGATCCGGATGCTCCGCCAGCAGACCGATATCGACGCTGTGTTCTTCACCAGCGACGTCTTCGCCGTCGGCGCCATCCTCGCCTGCCGCGAGCTGGGCGTGGCGGTACCGGAGCAGATGGGCATCGCCGGCTTCCACGACCTCGAGGTCGGGCGTGTGGTGTCGCCGACGCTCACCACCGTTCAGGTGCCGGCGATGGAGATGGGCCGTAAGGCGGGGCAGATGATCCTCGCCCGCCTCGGCGGCAAACGGCTGCCGACACCGCGCCAGGACCTCGGCTTCAGCATCATCTCGCGCGAGAGCACGCGCCGCATGGGGCGGTGAAGCGCACGCGGGGTGCGTCCTTCGAGGCCCGGACGCTTCGCGACCGGGCACCTCAGGATGGCGAGGGTCGATGTTCCGCCCCAGGGTGGCGAGGGTCGGTGTTCGCCTCAGGATGGCGAGGGTCGATGTTCCGCCCCAGG
>JBIQKL010000011.1:43292-45013 GCA_044506555.1 Hyphomicrobiales bacterium
GTGGCGAGGGTCGGTGTTCGCCTCAGGATGGCGAGGGTCGATGTTCCGCCCCAGGGTGGCGAGGGTCGGTGTTCGCCTCAGGATGGCGAGGGTCGATGTTCCGCCCCAGGATGGCGGGGGTCGGTGTTCCCCCTGAGAACCCCCCTCGCCAAGCCGGGCGGTAGCGGATGTAGGTGCGTCCTTCGAGGCCCGGCCGCTCCGCGACCGGGCACCTCAGGATGGCGGGGATAGTGTTCCGCCCCAGGATGGCGGGCGGTGTTCCTCCTCAGGATCGTGGGGTTTGTGCTCCCTCGGAATTCAACCCCCCTCGCCATGCTGAGGTGGCCGGCGCATGGCGCCGGCCCTCGAAGCACGCACGGCGCCTGCGGCTACTCCGGAATCCGCCGCTCGTATTCCTTGCGCAGGCGCGACCAGGTCTCCCAGAACTGAGGCGGTTCGCGGCCGGCGGCGCGGGCCGCGAGCATCTCGAGATGGGCGTGCCAGCCGGCGCTGATCCCGAGCAGGTTGGGCCGGTCGCTGATGCGATGGTGGGTGATTGTGAGCAGCACGTCCTTGCCCTTCGGCGTCAGGTCGAAGGTGATGTCGCTGCCGTCCTCCCAGGTGAAGGCGAGCTTCCGCGGCGGGTCGACCGCGATCACCTCGCACGTCATGTGGCTCTCCGCGGAGAAGCCGTCGGGGCGCTTGCCGGGGTTCTCGTTCAGCTCATCGTTCCGCCAGACGAGCTCGAACGACGCGCCAGGCGTGAGGTCCATCGCGCCCGCCGCCAGCCATTGCCGACGAAGCTCGCTCTCCGTGAGGTAGGACCAGATCCGCTCGATCGGGCCAGGCAGCAGGCGCTCGATCCTCACGGTCATCGGCTCGGTGACGACGCCGTAGGCGTCGACGGTCGCAGCGTTGGTCATCTCTCTTCTCCTTCTTTCTCGCTCCGGAGTGGTGGGGATTGGCGCGCGTCGTCCTCGCGGAGCAACCGCTCGAGGACGTCGAGCCGCTCGTTCCAGAACCGCTCGTAGAAGCCGAGCCATTCGTGGGCGCTGGCGAGCGGTCCGGGATCGAGGCGGCAGATGTGGGTCCTGCCGCGCACTTCGCGGCGGATCAGGCCGGCGCTCTCCAGCGCCTTGATGTGCTTCGAGGCCGCCGCCAGCGACATGGCGAACGGCTCGGCAAGCTGCGTCACCGTCCGCTCGCCGCCGGCCAGCTCTCGCAGCATCCGGCGCCGCGTCGGGTCGCCAAGGGCGTGGAAGACGATGTCCAGTTCGAGGGCGTTTTGCTCAACCATGTGGTTGAATATAGAAGGCGAGGCGAGATTGTCAACCAACGAGTTGAATAATGTCTGCGACACTTGACTTCCGTTAGGTTACCGGTAACATAACGTGATCCGATGCCAGATCGGGTCCAGCGCCGTGGGAAGAGCTCCGGCGCCAGAGGGAGGAAAACGTGATGCTCAGGACTTTCCTGGCGGCCGCCAGCGTGGCCGTCATTGCGACTTCGTATGCGTCGGCCCAGGACAAGCCGACCGTCGGCCTGATCCAGATCGACCTGTCCAATCCGTTCCATCTCGGCGAGGTCGAGGGCGCCAAGGAAGCCGCACGCCGCGCCGGGTTCGAGCTCGTCGTGACCAGCGGCGAAGGCGACGTCACCAAGCAGATCCAGGCGATGGAGAACCTGATCAACCAGGGCGTCGACGCGATCTCGATCAACTTCATCGATTCCGCCGCCTTCGG
>JBIQKL010000011.1:45113-53388 GCA_044506555.1 Hyphomicrobiales bacterium
TCAACCAGGGCGTCGACGCGATCTCGATCAACTTCATCGATTCCGCCGCCTTCGGCCCGACCATGGCCAAGGCCGCCGCCGCCAACATCCCGGTGATCTGCCTCCATTCGAAGATCGACGGCTGCGCCGCGACCCTCGGCTTCGACGAGCGCTACACCGGCAAAATCGTCGGCGAGTACGCCGCGGAGCTGCTCAAGGCCCGCTACGACGGCGAGGTCAAGGGCGAGGTCGCCAACCTCCAGGGCCTCCTCGGCCAAGGACTGAATACCGACCGCTCCGGCGGCTTCACCGACGTCATGGCGCAGTATCCGGGCGTCACGGTCGTGGCGCAGGAGCCGACGAGCTGGGATCCGACCAAGGCGGTCTCGATCACCGAGAACTGGATGACGGCCTACCCGAACCTCGACCTGATCTACGGCAACAGCGACAGCCTCACGGTGCCCGCCGCGGGCGTGGTCGAGCGCGCCGGCAAGCAGGACCAGATCCTGCTCGTCTCGGTCGACGGCACCGAGCCCGGCCTCACCGCGGTCAAGGACGGCGTGATGGAGAGCACCGTCCTCCTCGCCCCGCAATACTCCGGGTTCTGGAAGGCGTACTTCCCGTTCCTGGTCGCCACCAAGGCAGACGACCGGACCGAGATCCTGATCCAGGGCGTGCTGGTCACCAAGGACAATGTCGACGCGGCGCTGAAGCTCGCCGAGGACCAGGTCTCGGCGATGGAGGAATTCCCCTTCGAGAAGCCACTCGCCGAGATCGTCGCCACCTACTGATACGCTGCCGGTCCGGACTCCCCGCGGGACACGTTTCCCGCGGGGAGTCGCCCGAATGAGCTGCGTCCCGTCATGGCACCCAACGCCTCTTCCCCGCTCCTCGAGCTTCGCGGCACGGTCAAGCGCTTCCCGGGCGTCGTGGCGCTCGACGACGTCTCGCTCGACCTGCGGGCAGGCGAGGTGCATGGGCTGGTCGGCCAGAACGGCGCCGGCAAGTCGACGCTGATCAACATCCTCTCCGGCATGCTCGCGCCGGACGCCGGCACCATCCGGCTCGCGGGCGAGGCGGTGACGATCCGCGACCCGCACCACGCGCTCGCCCTCGGCATCGCCACCGTCTACCAGGAGCTCAGCCTCCTCCCCAACCTCACCGTCGCCGAGAACCTCGCCCTCGGCCGCGAGCCGAGGCGGTCGGGCCTTTTCGACCGGCGCGCCGCGCGCACGCGGGCCGGCGATGCGCTTCGCCGCCTCGGCCTCGACATTCCGGCGACGGCGCTGGTCGGCAACCTGCCGCTGGCGGAGCGGCAGATGGTCGAGATCGCAAAGGCGCTCGCCTCCGAGCCGAAGATCCTGATCCTCGACGAGCCGACCGCGCCGCTCGGCCCGCGCGAGTCGGCGCTGCTGTTCGACGCGATCGCCCGCCTTAAGGCGGCGGGCGTCGCGATCCTCTACGTCTCGCACCGCTTCGCCGAGGTGCTGGCGCTCTGCGACATCGCCACCGTGCTCCGGAACGGGCGGAAGGTGACCACGACGTCCCTCGCCGGCTGGACGGAGGCGGAGCTCACCGACGCGATGATCGGCGGACGGGCCGAGCGCTACGTCGGCACCGCGCGCGACGGCGGCGGCACCGTGCTTGAGGTGCGCGACCTCCGGCTCGGCCACCGCGTCCGCAGCGTCTCATTCGTGGCGCGGCGGGGCGAGGTGCTGACGCTCACCGGCCTGCTCGGCGCCGGCCAGAACGAGATCGCCCGGCTGATCGGCGGCGACCTCCGTGCCGACGGCGGCAGCATCGCCAAGGACGGCAAGGCGCTCACGCTCCGCAGCCCGCACGATGCGGTGGCGGCCCGGATCTGCCTGCTCACCGAGGAGCGCAAGACCGAGGGCATCCTGCCCAACCGGCCGCTCCGCGAGAACATCGCCGTCGCCTCGCTCGCCGCCCGCCGCCTGGCCGCGGGCATCGTCAACGAGGCCGCGGAACGCGAGGCGGTGACCGGCGAGATGCGCGACTTCGGCGTCGTCGCCGCCTCGCCGGAGGTGCCGATGCGGACTCTCTCCGGCGGCAACCAGCAGAAGGCGCTGATCGCGCGCTGGGACCTCGCCGACGCCGACGTCTTCGTCCTGGTCGAGCCGACCCGCGGCGTCGACGTCGGTGCGCGCGCCGACATTTATCGCCGGCTCGACGCGCTCGCCCGCGACGGCAAGGCGATCGTGCTCGTCTCGTCCGACCTGCCCGAGGTGCTGGCGCTCGCCGACCGCATCCTCGTCGTCCGCGACGGCGCCATCGCCGCCGAGACCACGCCCGCCGGCCTCGACGAGGAGCGCCTCAACCTGATGATCCAGGGGGCGGCGGCGGCATGATCGCATCGGCCGACACGGCACGCGAACGCCGCATGCCCGCCGTCGGCGGCTGGCTGTCGCGGAACGCGATGCTGGTGGCGCTGGTGCTGCTGGCGCTCGTCTTCGTCGCAACCTCGCCGGTCTTCGGCACGCCGGGCAACGCCGTCAACATCATGCGCCAGTCCGCCTCGGTGCTCGTGCTCGGGCTCGCCATGGCGATGGTCGTGCTGATCGGCGGCATTGATCTCTCCGTCGGCTCGGTGGTGTTCGCGGCGGCCACCCTCGCCGGCATCGTGCTCGCCGAGGGGCTGCACCCGGCCGTCGCGATCCTCGCCGCGATCGGCATCGGCGCCGCCGTCGGGCTCCTCAACGCGGCGATGGTCGAGGGCCTCCGGATCAGCCCCGTGATCGTCACCCTCGGCACGATGATCGCCGTCCGCGGGCTCGCGCTCGTCGCGCTCGGGCACTACAATTCCTGGGTCGAGATCAAGGGGCCGATCTTCCGCGAGATCGCCCGCGAGACGGTCCTCGGCGTGCCCCTCGACGCGATCATCGCGCTCGTCCTTGCGGCCGTCGTCTGGTTCGTACTGACCCGCACCGTCCTCGGCCGTGCCTGGCACGCGGCGGGCGACGCACCGGTCGCGGCGCGCCTTGCCGGGCTCCGGGTCGGGCTGCTCCGCGGCGGCGCCTATGTCGGCGGCGGCGCGCTCGCCGGCGCCGCGGGCGTGCTGATCGCCGCTCGCACCGGCCTGATCAGTCCCTCCATCGGCCAGGGCCTCGAGTTCTTCGCCATCGCCGTCGTGGCGCTCGGCGCCGGCGGCCTGCCGGCGGGAAGGATCAAGGTCTCGCAGGTCGTCGTCGGCACCCTGATCCTGATGATGATCTTCAACTACATGACCATCCGCGGCGTGCCCGGCACCTGGCAGACGACCGTCACCGGTGGGCTGCTCCTCCTCGCCATGGTCGCCGGCCGCGTCTTACAGCGGAACGCCGGCGCCGACGTCGCCCTGGGCGAGGCGTTCGCCGACGCCTATGCCGGCATGACGCGCGCTGGCGCGCTGCTCACCCGGAGCGCGCTCGGCGTGGCGACGATCGTGCTGGCGCTCGTCTTCGTCGCCATCAACCCGCGCTTCGCGACATGGCCGAACGTCGTCGCGCTGGTCGAGCAGAACGCGACGCTGGCCATCGTCGCGGTCGGCGCGATGATCGGCATCGTCTCGCGCTCGGTCGACATCTCCCCCGGCTCGGTGATCGCCCTCGGCGCGGTCGCAGCCGCGCTCGCCGGCCAGGCCGGCATCCCGTGGCCGGCGGCGTTGCTCGCAGGCATCGTCGCCTGCCTCGCCGTATACGGATTGAACGGCCTGATCGTCGGGCGGCTCGGCCTCGATCCGCTGATCGTCACCCTCGCCGCCTGGATCTGGGCGCGGGGCCTCGCCGTGTCGCTGACCGACGCAACGACGATCGGCTTCGACATGGGGTTCGTCACGCTGATGAACACGCCGATCGTCGCCGGCTTCACCGTGACGCCGCTGCTCGTCGTGCTGGCCTTCGTCGCCGGCTGGCTCCTACTCCGACGGACCCGGCTGGGCCTTCGCGTCTATGCGGTCGGCGGCGACCCGCGGATGGTGCGCCAGGCCGGCATCGACGAGGGCAATCTCAGGCTCGCGATCCTCTTGGTGATGGGACTGTTCACCGCCCTCGGTATGATCGTCATGCTCGGCCGGCTCGGCGCCGCCGCACCCACCGCCGGCTTCGGCCTCGAGCTCGACGCGATCGTCGCCGTCATCCTCGGCGGCGCCTCGTTCCGCGGCGGCACCGGCCGCGTCCGCGACACCGCCATCGGCGTCCTGTTCCTCGCGATCCTCAACAACGGGCTGTCCGGCCTGCAGATGGGCGACGCGCAGTTCTTCCTGATCAAGGGGACGATCATCCTCGCCGCCCTGACGCTCCGCGCGTTGGCGCAGGGCTTCTTCTCGCGGAGCGCCACGGCATGAGCGCCTGGCCGCAGATCGATTTCGGCCACACCGGGCTTGACGCGGCCTTCACCCGCGGCGACGTCTATGCCGTCGCGCCCGACCCGGCCCGGGCCGCGAAGCAGCCGCTCCGCATCGCCATCGCGGGCGCCGGCGGGGTAGCGCAGGCGAAATGGATCCCGGCGGTCCGCCGCCTCCAGACCATGGGCGAGCCGGTGGAGATCGTCGCCGTCGCCGATCCGCGCGCCGAGGTTGCCGCCAAGGCAGCGATGCTCGCCGGTGCGTCGCCCCACGACGATGCGGGGCCAATGCTCGATGCGATCCGTCCCGATCTCCTCCTCGTCCTCACCGCGGATGCGGGCCATGTCCCCGTCGCCGAGGCCGCGATCGCCCGCGGCGTGCCGTGCCTGGTCGAGAAGCCGCTGGCCCCGGATTTCGCATCTGCCAAGGCACTGGTGAAGCGCGCCGAGGACGCGGGCGTCCTGCTCGCGGCCGTCGCCAACAAGCGCTTCTCGCCGTCCTACGCGATGGCGAAGGCGCTCATCGACGCCGGCCATCTCCAGTCGGCGCCGACCGTCTTCACCGGCAAGTTCACGCTCGGCTATCCCTATGTCGACCTGCTCTCCGGCGGAACGGTACACCTCTTCGACCTGATGCTCTGGCTGATGGGGCCGGTCGCGCGCCTGCATGCGCGCGCGGTGACGAACGACGCCGTGATCGCGAGCGCGGTGATCAGCGTGGCCTTCGCGAGCGGCGCGGTCGGCACGATCATGACCAGCGCTGCCGGCCTCTCCTTCCACCCCTGGGAGCGAGTCGAAGTCCTCGGCCGGAACGCGTTCCGGGTCGTCGACGACCAGCGCAGCACCACGCTCCACGACGACGAGGCCGGCCCGGCCAAGAGCTGGGCGCCGGCAATCCCCAACACGCTGATGTTCGACGAGGCCTTCGGCGGCTATGCCGGCCTCCTCGACAACGTGCTCGACGCCGTCCGCGGACTCGCACCGCTTGCCGTGCCGGCCCGCGACGGGGCCAATGCGGTCGGCCTCATCGAGGCTACCCGCCGCTCCGTTTCCGAAGACCGCGAAGTCGATGTCGTCCGCGAGGGACTGGTCGCATGAAGATCAAGACGCTTGAAACGTTCCTCGCCAATGCCGGGCAGCGCAACTACCTGTTCGTCCGCCTCACCACCGACACCGGGCTCGCTGGCATCGGCGAGGCGACGCTCGAATGGCAGGAGAAGGCGGTCGAGGTGCTGCTCAACGAGTGGGTCGCCTCGCGCATCACCGGCAAGGACCCGTTCGACATCGAGGCCGTGGTCGGGGGCATGATCCGCGACCAGTACCAGGGCGGCTCGACGGTGATGACCGCGATTTCCGCCGCCGAGATCGCGCTGTGGGACATCATCGGCAAGGCGACCGGACAGCCGGTCTACCGCCTGATCGGCGGCCGCGCCAAGCCGGCGCTCCACGCCTATGCCAACGGCTGGTACGGCGGCTGCCAGAGCCCGGGCGATTTCGCCGCGCGCGCCCGGCAGGTCACGGCGCTCGGCTACCGGGCAGTAAAGTTCGACCCGTTCGTCACCGCCTGGAAGCAGCTCGACCGCGACGAGGAAGACCACGCCGTCGCCGTGGTCGAGGCGGTGTCTGGCGCCGTTGGCCCCGATGTCGGTTTGATGATCGAGATCCACGGCCGGCTCGGCGTCAGCGACGCGGTCCGCTTCATCGACCGGCTCGCCGGCCACCGCATCCTTTTCTGCGAGGAGCCGGTGGCGCCGGAGAACGTCGAGCTGCTCCGCGAGGTCAAGGAGCGGACGCGGCTTCCCATCTCGTCCGGCGAGCGGCTCTACACGCTCGCCGACTTTGCCCGCCTCATCAACCTCCGTGCCGCCGACGTGGTGCAGATGGACGTCGCCCATTGCGGCGGCATCGCCACCGCCAAGAAGATCGCCGCGATGGCGGCGGCGCAGGACATCGGCATCTCGCCGCACTGCTCGATCGGGCCGGTGGCCTATGCCGCGGCGCTGCACGTCGCGTGGTCGACGCCGAACATGCTGCTCCTCGAATCCTTCGCCGAGTTCGACGTCGACTGGCGGAACGACCTCGTCTCCGGCTGGAACCCGCTGAAGCAGGGCACGCTCGCCCTCCCCGACGGCCCCGGCCTCGGCGTCGAACTCGACGAGGCGGCGATCGCCGCGCATCCTTACCGTCCCCTCGCCTTCCCCTCGCTGTGGGATGCGACCTGGCTCGACGAATTCACCGGCACCGCCAAGCTCGCCCGCATCCGCTGACTGGAAATGACATGACCGACACGAACGAACAACGGACCGCGCTCGTCACCGGCGCCGGTGGCGGCATGGGCCGCGAGATCGCCCGCCATCTCATCGCCCGGGGCATCCGTGTTGCAATCGCCGATCTCCAGGCGGCGGGGCTGGCCGAGACCGCGCCCGCCTCCGACGCCGTGTTCCACATCGCCGGCGACCTGACCCGCGACGGCGCCGCCGAGGCAGCGATCGCCGCGGTGACCGGCCGCTGGGGCCGGATCGACGCACTGGTCAACAATGCCGGCTACGGCGTGATCGAGCCGTTTCTCGAGATGACCCGCGCCTCATGGGACCGCACGCTCGGCATCAATGTCACCGCGCTCGCGATGCTCACCGCCGCCGCCGGCCGGGCGATGAAGGACGCGGGCTCCGGCCGCATCGTCAACATCACCTCGCCCGCCTCGCGGATGGCGCTCCCCAACTACGTCGCCTATGCCGCGAGCAAGGCGGCGGTCGACGCGATCACCCGTGCTGCCGCGGTGGCGCTCGCGCCGCATGGCGTCCTGGTCAATTCGCTGGCGCCGGGCATGATGGACACCGAGATGCAGCGTTCGACCGAGGCGACCATCGCCCGGCTAGAGGGGCGCACCGACATCGACGCCTTCCTCGCCGAGCGCACCCGTCGCATCCCGCTCGGCCGCCGCGCCGAGATCGCCGAGATCGCGGCCGGCGTCGTCTGGCTCGCGCTCGATGCCCCGCCGTACCTGACCGCCGAACGCTTCAACCTGAGCGGCGGTCTCGACAAGGACTGATGCCCATGGCCATCCCCAACCACCCGCCGGCGACGGCCGACATCGCGGCGCTCAAGGCACGGGCGAAGCGCATGCGCCATCACATGCTGGCGATGGCGCGCGGACCGGGCCAGGGCTACATCGGCCAGGGGCTCGGCATCGCCGACGCGCTCGCCGCGCTCTACTTCCACGAGCTCCGCTGGTCGCCGGACGAGCTGACCGACCCGGATCGCGACCGCTTCCTGCTCTCGACCGGCCATTACTCGATCGCGCTGTGGGCGGCACTGGCCGAGGCCGGCGTCCTCCCCCTCGACGAGCTCGTCACCTACGGCGCCGACGACAGCCGGCTCCAGATGTCGACGCTCGACACCACGCCCGGCGTCGAGATCATCGGCGGCTCGCTCGGCCACGGCCTCGGCCAGGGCGTCGGCATGGCCCTCGGCCTCCGGATCGCCGGATCGCCGGCGCGCATCTTCTGCGAGCTGTCCGACGGCGAATTGCAGGAGGGGGCGACCTGGGAGGCGGCGATGTCGGGCAGCAACTTCGGCCTCGACAACCTCGTCGCGCTGATCGACTGCAACGGCATCCAGGCCGACGGCCAGATCGTCATCGACATCGAGCCGGTGGCGGACAAGTGGCGTGCCTTCGGCTGGGCGGTGCAGGAAATCGACGGCAACGACATGGACGCGGTGATCGCCGCCCTCGCCTCCGCCCGCGCCACCGACGGCAGGCCGCACGCCATCGTGCTCCGCACCAAGCCCGGCAAGGGCGTGCCGACGCTCGAGGTGCGGGAAAAGGCGCATTTCGTCCGGGTCGACCCGCACGAATGGGACGCGCTGATCGAAGAACTGGAAGGACAGGGCTGATGGCGACCGTGCGCACCTACGGCAAGGCGATGGGCGTCGACGAGGGCGGCGATGCGCG
>JBIQKL010000130.1:0-7245 GCA_044506555.1 Hyphomicrobiales bacterium
TCGTCCGGAGCGCACGCCCACGTTTTCTTTGGCTCACATTCGCCATTTTGGTAGGTTGCTTGTCATCAGCCAGAACGAGGAGGCTCACGAAGTCGCATGACCATCCAGGTCGCGGTCGAACCCGTTTCCCGCAACGAGGCCGGCCTCGCAGCGGCCTTGCCGATTCTGGCGGAACGCTTCGGCTCGCGCTTCGTCCGCTCGGAGGCCGTCCGACGCCAGCACGCGCATACGCTCACCTGGCTCGCCAACCAGCCGCCCGACGGCGTGGTCTTCGCGGAATCGACCGAGGACGTGGTCGAGGCCGTCAAGGTCTGCGCGGCGCATCGCGTGCCGGTCATCCCCTTCGGCGTCGGTTCGTCGCTCGAGGGCCATACCAACGCGCCCGGCGGCGGCATCTCGATCGATCTGCTCCGCATGAACCAGGTCCTTGCCGTCCACCAGGAGGACCTCGACTGCGTGATCCAGCCCGGCATCACCCGGCAGACGCTCAACGAGCATCTCCGCGATACCGGCCTGTTCTTCCCGATCGATCCCGGCGCCGAGGCCTCGCTCGGGGGCATGGCCGCGACCCGTGCCTCCGGCACCAACGCCGTGCGCTACGGCACGATGCGGGACAACGTCCTCAACCTCACCGCCGTCATGCCCGACGGCAGCGTGGTCAAGACCGGCAGCCGGGCGAAGAAGTCGTCGGCCGGCTACGACCTGACCCGGCTCCTGATCGGCTCGGAAGGCACGCTCGGCGTGATCACCGAGCTCACCGTCAAGCTCTACGGGATCCCCGAGGCGATCGCCGGCGGCGTGTGCCCTTTCCCGAGCGTCGAGGCGGCCTGCAACGCGGTGATCCTGACCATCCAGAGCGGCATTCCGGTCGCCCGCATCGAACTCCTCGACGCGCTCCAGGTGAAGGCCTGCAACGCCCATTCGAAGCTCACGCTCCCCGAGACCCCGACCCTGTTCCTCGAGTTCCACGGCACGCCGGCCTCGGTGAAGGAGCAATCGGAGCAGTTCGCGGAGATCGCCGCCGAGTTCGGGGCCGGCGATTTCATCTGGGAGACGACGCCCGAGGCGCGCAACAAGCTGTGGAAGGCCCGCCACGACGTGTACTGGGCCTGCGTCGGCCTTCGCCCAGGCGCGAAGGCCGTGGCGACCGACGTCTGCGTGCCGATCTCGCGCCTTGCGGAGTGCGTCGGCGAGACCGCCGCCGACATCGCCCGCGAGGGCTTCGTCGCGCCCATCGTCGGCCATGTCGGCGACGGCAATTTCCACGTCACCATGATGGTCGACATCGAGGATGCCGACGAGGTCGAGCGCGCCGAGGCCTTCGTCGGCCGGCTCAATGTGCGCGCCATCGCCATGGACGGCACCTGCACCGGCGAGCATGGCGTCGGCCAGGGCAAGATGAAATACCTCGCCGCGGAGCACGGCAAGGGCCTGGACGTGATGCGCGCGATCAAGCGCGCCATCGACCCGGACAACATCATGAATCCGGGCAAGATCGTCGCGGTCACCTGAGCGGGGGCGAACCGAGGGAGTGGAACACTGAGCCGCCTCTACCTGATCGTCGGTGGACTGATCGTCATCGCGCTGTCCGCCGCGCTGATCGCCCCGTGGTTCATAAACTGGGACGACTACAAGGCGAACTTCGAGGCCGAGGCGACCCGCATCCTCGGCCAGCCGGTGCACGTCAACGGCACCGCCGACGCGAGCATCCTGCCCTCGCCCTCGCTCACCTTCACCGACGTGACGGTCGGCGAGACCGAGGGCATGCCGATGATGACGGTGAAGCGCTTCGCCGCGACCATCGAGCTGATGCCGCTGATCCAGGGCGAGATCCGCGTCATCTCGATGAAGCTCGAGGAGCCAGTGGTGCGTGTCGCGATCGACGATGCCGGCCGCATCGACTGGACGCTCCGCGGCGAAGCCTCGCGCGATCTCAACCCCGACAACGTCGCCCTCTCCGGCGTCGAGATTTCGAACGGTACGCTGCACTACACCGACGCGCGGTCCGATGCCGAAGTGACGCTCACCGACATCACCGCCAGCGTCGAGGCGCGTTCGCTCGCTGGGCCGTGGCGGATCGAGGGCAGCTACAACTCGAACGGCGTCCCCTCGCAGTTCTCCGTGTCGACGGGCCGACGCCTCGATGACGGGTCGATTCGGGTCAAAACCGACGTCACGCCCGGCCAATGGCCGGTCGCCATCGGCGCCGACGGCGTGATCACGCAGGACGACGCCGGATGGAGCTACGCCGGCACCTACGGGCTTACCCAGGTCCTGCCCGCGGCGACCGGGGACGGCGAGGGCCAGGGCGACATGACCGGCTGGCGGAGCGAAGGCAGCTTCGCCCTCACCCGCGACAAGCTGGTCATCGACAAGGCGGTGCTCTCGGAGGGACCGCTCGACCGCCCGTCGAGCCTCGCCGGGTCGATGACCCTCACCCTCGGCCAGGCCTCGCGCTTCTTCGCCACCGTCCAGGCGCGCCAGCTCGATCTCGACCGCTCGCTCGGCGAAGGGCCGAAGAAGCCGATCGAGATGTCGACCGCGGCCGACGAGTTCGTGCGATGGCTCCGCGGCATTCCGGTGCCCGGGATCGCCGGCACCGTGCGTTTCAACGTGCCCGCCATCGTGGTCGGCGGCGCCGTGATCCAGGACGTGAGCTTCACCGCGAGCCCCGCCGACCACGGCTGGCAGATCGAGGGCCTGAAAGCCCGCCTGCCCGGACAGGCGACCTTCACCGCCGACGGCCAGCTCTCCACCGGCGAGGCGGTCGGCTTCGGCGGCCCGGTGCGGCTCGCCGTCGGCCAGCCCGCCACCTTCGCCGCCTGGTGGCGGGGGAAGAGCGAGGTCGGCACCGGCCGGCTGCTCGCCCCGTTCGAGCTGTCCGGCCGGGCGACCGTGACGATGAACGGCGTCGGCGTCGAGGACATGACCGCCGCGATCGGCGACGCCACGCTCAAGGGCAGCTTCTCGTGGGCCGCCGGCGAGGACGGCCGCACGCTCCGCACCGATCTCGAGGCCGATCGGGTCGACTTCACCCAGGTTCGTGCACTCGCCGAGTTGCTCGGCGGCCGCGATCTCCGCGACACGTCGACCGTCGCCGACAGCTTCCGGATCAAGCTCGCCGCCGGCGAACTCCGGATCGAGGACTTGGTGATGCACGAGGTCAAGGTCGATGCCGGCTTCGCCAATGGCGGACTGACGGTGAGCGGCATCGAGGTCGGCGACGTCGGCGGCGCGCGGTTCGTCGTCACCCGGAGCCAGATCGACGACGTCCTGGGCGAGCCGCTCGGCAGCCTCCAGGCGCAGCTCACCGCCCCCCAGCTCACCGACCTTTCCCGCGTCGTCGAACGGCTGGCGCCGGACACGTCCTTTGCGACCTGGTTTCGGAAGGCCGCCCCGTTCCTCGCGCCCGCCTCGGTGTCGATCAGCGTCAACTCGGCGATGGAGGACGGCCGGCCGAGCACCCGGATCGACCTCAGCGGCAAGGCGAACGCGACCAACTTCGACACACGGATCGACCTCGCGGGCGTCCCCGCCGCATGGCGCCAGGCCGAGGTTCGCGTCACCTCCGACGTCAAGTCGTACGACGCCTCGGGCCTCGCCCGCCAGATCCTGCTCGACGAGGGCGAGGCCGCGCTGGAAGGCGGCGCCAGCTTCCGCTTCGAGGCCGCAGGCGTGCCCGAAAAGGGCGTCGAGGCGAAGTTCTCGGGTAATCTCGGCGGACTCGAGCTTCGCGCCGGAGGCGACATCGTGGTGGCCGCCGATGCGCCGCCGACCTTCGCCGGGACCTTCGGCGTCGATACGCCGGACGTCGCGCCTTTCCTCGCCCTCGTGCGGCTCGAGATACCCGGCATCGGCCCCGGCCTGCCGGTCTCGGTCGCCGGCAAGGCGACCGCCACCGGCCTCGCCGCCGCTCTCGAATGGCAGAACGGCATGGTCGCCGGTCGCCAGGTCAGCGGCACGCTGTCCGTCGCGGAGTCGGCCAAGGGCGGCGTCGACTTCACCGCGGGCGACCTCCAGCTCGACATGGTCGACCTGGGCTGGATCGCCTCGCTCGGCCTCGGCGCCGCGCCCCTGCCCACCGGCAACCCCGAGGAGCCGTGGTCACAGACGCCCTTCGGCGAGCCCGCGCTCCGCGGTCTCAGCGCCGATCTCGCCATCGCCACGGAACGGCTGATTGCGGGCGACAATGTGCAGGTGCGGAACGGCCGGCTCCATCTCGCGCTCGCCCCCGACCGGCTCGACCTCGAGGTCAAGTCGGGCGACGTCCTCGGCGGCACCGTTGCGGGCGGGTTCTCGCTCCGGAACGTCGGCGGCAATGCGAGCCTCTCCGGCAATGTGAGCCTGGTCGGCGGGGCGCTCGACTCGCTGATCTGGCAGCGCGCCGGCCGGGCGGTGGGCAACGGCACGCTCGACCTCTCGGCCAATTTCGAGGCCACCGGCCGCTCGCCCGCGGGGCTGATCGCCTCGCTCACCGGCGGCGGCACGCTCGCGATCCACGACGGCGAGGCCCGCTACCTCAACCCCAAGGCCGGCGTGCTGGTGATCCGCGATTCCGACCTCGGCCAGGAGTTCACCGAGGATGCGCTCCGCGACCTGCTCGGCAGCTACATCGATAACGGCAGCCTCGGCTTCGCCCAGGTCGAGGCGCCCTTCGCCATCGCCGCCGGCACGGTCCGGTTCCAGAACATCACGCTCGATGCCGCCGAGGCGAAGGCCAGCGGCAGCGCGGCCATCGACCTCAACGCGCTCACCCTCGACAGCGACTGGACCCTGACGCTCGATCCCGGCGAGGACCGCTTCGGCGGCGACATCCCGCCGCAGATCGGCATCGTCTTCCGCGGGCCGCTCGGCGCCCCGGAACGGATCCTCGACGTCCTCCAGTTCAACTCGTACCTCGCCATCCGGCAGGAGGCGCGCCTCCAGGAGATCCTGGCGATGGAGGAGCAGACCCGGCTCGAGAACGCCTTCTTCAACCGGGTGAAGCGGAAGCTGCGCGAGGACGAGGAGCGGCGGGTGCGCGTCGCCGAGGAGGCGCGCCGCGCGCGTATCGCCTATGCGACCGGCCTCGAGGCGCTCCACGTAACCCGCGAGAACGCTGCCGCCCGGAAAGCCGAGGACGAGCTGATCGCCTGGTGGCAGGTGGCCGAGAAGGCGGCCGCCGACAAGGCCGAGGCCGAGGCGGCGGCGAAGGCCGCGGCCGACGCGGCAGCAGCCGCCCGCGCCACCGCGGACGAAGCCGAGGCCAAGGTCGCCGAGTTGACCTCGGCGGTCGAGGCCGCCGACGACGCGGTCGCGGCAGCCCGGACGGACGCCGATGACGCCGAGCAGGCTCGCGTCACCGCCGAGGCCGACCTCGCGGCGGCCACGGCGGCACGGGATGCCGCATCGGCCGCCGCGGACGCCGCCGCGACCGCCATCACCGACGCCGAGGCCGCCCTCGCCGCCGCGACGGAGACGCGCAAGGCCACCGCGGCCAGCGACCAGGCGAGCCTGATGCGGAGCGAGGCCGCCGCGAACCTCGCGCGCTCCACGGCCGAGGACGCCGAGGCCGCCCGCGCGAAGGCCGACGCCTCTGGACGAAGCGCCGACAGCGCTGCGCAGGCGCTCCGCGACCTCGAGGCCCGGCTCGCCGCGGCCAACGCCGCGCTCGACACGGCGACGATCGCCGCCACCGGCGCGCGTCAGCTCGCCGACCTTCACCAAGAGAATGCGCGGGCCGCCACGCGCGAAGCCGAAACCGCCCGCACCCCCATCGGGGACGCGGAGCGCGACGTGACGGATGCCGAGGCGGCCGTGGCGTGGGTATCGGATCGGCTCGTGCAGGCTGAGACCATGCTCGACTCGGCCATCGCCCTGGAGCGGCACGCACGTGACGCTCTCGACGAAGCACACGGCTCCGGAAACGATGTCGCCGCCGCGAATGCCGAGGCGGCGCTTGCCGAGCGGCGCCGTGTGCTCCACGAGACGGAGCAGGACGTCGATGCGCTCAAGGCGGAGCGCACCGCGGCGACCCGCGCCGCCAGCGACGCCCGCTCCCGTCTCGACGAGCTGAACGGCGTTCTGCGCACGGCCGTGGCGGCGGCGGCAGCGGCCCGCAAGCTCGCCGACGACGCGGCGCGCGAGGCCGACGAGGCCATCGCCATCGCGAACGAGCGGACACGCGAGCGCGACGATCTCGCCGAACGCGCGGAGGAAGCCCGCGCCGAGGCCCAGGCAAGCGCCGCCGAGGCCGAGGCAGACGAAATTTCCGCGACGGTCGCCGAGGGTGCCGCCAGTACGGCGGAGACGGATGCCGCGACCATGGCCGACGACCGCTCCGTTGCGGCTGCACGGCTGTCCGACGCGATGCATGCCGAGGAGGCAGCCGCCGCCGCGCTAGACAAGGCCCGGGACGATGTCGATGCCGCCGAGGCCGCGCTCGCCGAAGCCGAGGTACGGCTGGCGGAGGCGACGACGAAACGCGATGCCGCTGCGGCCTCAGCCGACGACGCAAAGCAGGCGCTGGCCGATGCGCTCGCCGCCGCCGACCGGGCGCGGGCCGATCTCGACGCTGCGCAGGCCGCGGCCGACACGGCGATTGGGGAGGCGATTGCGGCCGAGATGACGGCACGGGCGGCAGCGAACCGCGCCGCGGCGCTCCCCGCCGGCTGGCGGCCTTCCGATCAGCGGGCCGACTCCGGTGAAGCGCCGGCCACCGTGACGGTCGTGGAAACGCTTGCGCCCTCCCTCGCAGCCGAGCCCGAGCCTCCCCCGATCGACCTCGTCCCGGTGACCCCGCGCCTGCGGCCGTCGCGGCCGCCCGCCGTGACGACGACCGCGACCGACCTCGGCCTGCCCAGCGACGGACGGCCGCTGACGATCAGCCAGCCCTGAGCGTGGCTTTCCTGCGATAGACGTCCAGCACGTGGATGCGGATCGCCGCGGACAGGTTGAGGGCGCCGCGGTCCTTGTCGATCTCGCCGATCAGCGCGGCGACGCTCGTCCCCTGCTCCGCCGCGATTGCGCCAAGGGCATCCCAGAACTGGTCCTCGAGCGAGACGCTGGTGCGGTGGCCGGCAATGGCGATCGAGCGCTTCAAACGTCCTCGCCCGCGCCTTCCCGGCGGTGGCCTTCGACATGCGCCGCGAGCCGCCGCTTCTCCCCGGTGGCCTTGTCGCGCTCCGCCTTGCTCATGCCGTGCAGACGCCGGTTCGCCTCGGCCTGCCGGTCATGCTCGGCCCGGGCCTTGGCCTTCCGCACCTT
>JBIQKL010000130.1:7345-9114 GCA_044506555.1 Hyphomicrobiales bacterium
CCTACTCCGGCCCGATCATGCGCTCGGGACGGACCACAGCGTCGAAGTCCTCCGCCGTGACGTAGCCGAGGCGCACCGCCTCCTCGCGGAGCGTGGTGCCGCGCTTGTGCGCAGTCTTGGCGATCTCGGCGGCCTTGTCGTAGCCGATCTTCGGGGCGAGCGCCGTCACCAGCATCAGCGAGCGGTCGAGCGCCGCCTTGATGTTGTCGAGCCGCGGCTCGATGCCGACCACGCAATTGTCGGTGAAGGCGACCGCGGCATCGGCCATCAGGTCGACCGACTGGAGGTAGTTGTAGGCCATCACCGGGTTGTAGACGTTGAGCTCGAAATGACCCTGGCTGTCGGCGAAGGTGATGGTGGCGTTGTTGCCGAACACCTGGATGCAGACCTGGGTCATCGCCTCGCTCTGGGTCGGGTTGACCTTGCCCGGCATGATCGAGGAGCCCGGCTCGTTCTCGGGCAGCGCCAGCTCGCCGAGGCCGGAGCGCGGACCGGAGCCCAGAAGCCGGATATCGTTGGCGATCTTGAAGAGGCTCGCCGCGACCGTGTTGATCGCGCCGTGCGAGAACACCATGGCGTCATGGGCGGCGAGTGCCTCGAACTTGTTCGGCGCCGAGGTGAACTTGAGGCCGGTGATCGACGCGATCTTGTCCGCCACCATCTCGGCGAAGCCCTTCGGCGCGTTGAGCCCGGTGCCGACCGCGGTCCCGCCTTGCGCGAGCTGCATCAGCATCGGCAGAGTCATCTCGATCCGCTCGATGCCGTTCTCGACCTGCTGCGCGTAACCCGAGAATTCCTGGCCGAGGGTGATCGGCGTCGCGTCCTGGGTGTGGGTGCGGCCGATCTTGATGACCTCACGCCATGCCTGCGCCTTGTCGTTGAGCGCGTTCCGGAGCTTCTGCAGCGACGGCACCAGCCGGTGCACCGTCTCCTCGGCCGCAGCGATGTGCATCGCGGTCGGGAAGCAATCGTTCGACGACTGGCTCATGTTGACGTGGTTGTTGGGATGGACCGGCGTCTTCGAGCCCATCTCGCCGCCGAGGATCTCGATGGCACGGTTCGAGATCACCTCGTTGGCGTTCATGTTCGACTGGGTGCCCGAGCCGGTCTGCCACACCACCAGCGGGAAATGCCGGTCGAGCTTGCCTTCGATCACCTCGTCCGCCGCCTGCACGATCGCCTTGCCGAGCGTCGGGTCGAGCCGGCCCAGCGCCATGTTGGTTTCCGCCGCGGCGCGCTTGACGATACCCAGCGCCCGCACCACCGGCTCCGGCATCCGTTCGCCGCCGATCGGGAAGTTCTGGATCGAGCGCTGCGTCTGCGCGCCCCAGTAGCGGTCGGCGGGGACGTCGATGGGTCCGAAGGTATCGGTCTCGACCCGCGTCCTGGTGTCCTTGGTGCGGATCGGTTGGAAATGCAAACGCTTGCCCATGATGTGGTGCCGGTCTCGATGGATGGGGGAATGCACCCCGCGATGTATTGTCTTTGACCGCGCTCGTCCAGACCGCGATGCGTGGCGTTCAGCCCTCGGCGCGGAGGAACACGACTTGGGAATCTCCCACCTCCCGCCGCTCCAGAGGCGTGAACCCGGCGATCGGCGGCACATCGATGTCGCCGCGCTCTTCGAGCACCGCGAGCGCGCCCGGCCGGAGCCAGCCGCCGGTACGCGCCGCACTGAGCGCCCTCTCGCCGAGGCCGCGGCCGTAAGGCGGATCGGCGAACACGAGGTCGAACGGCAGCATGGTGCCGGCCTGGCCGAGCCGGGTCGC
>JBIQKL010000012.1:0-12987 GCA_044506555.1 Hyphomicrobiales bacterium
CGCGACCGCCTGCGGTCGCTGACGGCGGATCTGATGATGATCCCCGGCCTCAGCGGCTACGAGGGCCGGGTCCGCCGACGCCTCGCCGCCGAGATGAAGGCGCTCGGCATCGCATCGCATTCCGATCGGCTCGGCAACCTGATCGCGACGCTGCCCGGCGCCAAGAACGCGCCCTCGGTGATGCTCTTCGCCCACATGGACCAGCTCGGCCTGGTCGTGCGCAAGATCGAGGCGAACGGGCTCGTCCGCGTCGAGCGGCTGGGCGGCGTGCCCGACAAGGCGCTGCCGGCCCAGTCGGTGCTGTTCTGCGTCGGCGAGGGGCGCGACGTGCCCGGCGTCGTCGCCAACAAGAGCCACCACGCCACGGCGCCCGACGAGAAGTTCCGGGTCCTCCCCTATCCCGAGCTCTACATCGACGCCGGCTTCGCCAGGGCAGAAGAAGTGCTCGCCGCCGGTATCGACATCGGCACCCCCATCGTCTACGCGCCGAAGGTGGTCGACCTCGCCGGCGGCCGCATTGCCGGCACCTCGGTCGACGACCGCGCCGCCTGCGCCGTGATGGTCGAGGTCGCGCGGGCTTTGAACGCGGCGAAGAAGCGGCCGACGGTGCACTTCGTCTTCTCGGTGCTCGAGGAGTTCAACCTCCGCGGCGCGCTGACCGCGGCGAACGCGCTCGCCCCCGACATCGCGATCCAGCTCGACCTGATCCTCGCCACCGATACGCCGGACATGACGGCGCGCGGCGACGTCAGGCTCGGCGGCGGGCCGGCGATGAGCCTCTACAGCTTCCACGGCCGCGGCACGCTGAACGGCACCATCCCCCATCCGGCTCTGGTCCGGCACTTCCAGAAGACCGCGGACGGCGAGGACATCCCGCTCCAGCGGAGCGCCCATATCGGCGCCCTCACCGATTCCTCGTACGTGCAGCTCGTGAATGCCGGCGTCGCCGCGATCGACCTCGGCTTTCCCTGCCGCTACACGCATTCCGCGCTGGAAGTCTGCGACGTGGCCGATCTCGCCGGCCTGACGCAGCTTCTCGTTGCCGGCCTCACCGGGATCGACGGCGGGCTCAGCCTCGACCGCGACGATTATCCCGAATGAAGGCGTATCTCGGCATCGACATCGGCACGTTCGCCTCGAAGGGCGTGCTGGTCGACGAGGCGGGCCGCATCCTCGCCTCGGCGACGCGGTCCCACAAGATGCTGGTGCCACAGCCCGGCTGGGCCGAGCACAGGCCACGCGAGGACTGGTGGGATGCGGTCACCTTCCTGTCGCGGAAGCTGATCGCCGACACCGGCGTCGCGCCGCGCGACATCCGCGCGGTCGGGACCAGCGCCATCGGCCCGTGCATGCTGCCGGTCGATGCCGACGGCGAGCCGCTGATGAACGCGGTGCTCTACGGGGTCGATACGCGCTCGTCCGAGGAGATCGAGGAGCTGAACGCCGCCATCGGCGCCGACACGATCCTCGATCGCACCGGCAGCGTGCTGACCTCGCAGTCGATCGGCCCGAAGATCCTGTGGCTCCGCCGGAAGCGTCCCGACCTGTTCGCCCGGACGCGGATGATCCATACCTCGACGTCGTACTTGGTCTACCGGCTGACCGGACGCGTCGCCATCGACCATTACTCGGCGGCCAATACCAGCCCGCTCTACGATGCCGATGCCCTCTCCTATTCGGATGCGCTGACCAGGGACATCGTCGACCTCGACATGCTGCCGCCGGGGGCGTGGACGACCGATGTCGCCGGCGGCGTGACGGCGCGTGCGGCCGAGGAGACGGGCCTGGCCGAAGGCACGCCGGTGATCGTCGGCACGATCGACGCCTCGGCGGAGGCGGTCAGCGTCGGCGTCCTCGATTCCTGCGACATGATGATGATGTACGGCTCGACCATCTTTATCATCTCGATCACGCCGGAGCGCGTCCGCGATCCGCGCCTGTGGTATGCGCCGTGGCTGTTCCCGGGCCAGCATGCCGCGATGTCGGGGCTGGCCACCAGCGGCACGCTGACCCACTGGTTCCGCGACAACTTCGCCCGCGAGCTCGACCCCGACGCGGCGATGATCGCGCTCGCCGGGGAGGCGCAATCCTCGCCGCCGGGCGCCAAGGGCCTGGTCCTCCTGCCCTATTTCTCCGGCGAGCGGACGCCGATCCACGACCCGCACGCCAAGGGCGTGCTGTTCGGTCTCAACCTCACCCACGGCCGCGGCGACGTGTATCGCGCGTTCCTCGAGGGCATCGCCAACGGCACCAACCACATCCTCGAGACCTATGCCGAGGCCGGCGCCAGTCCCGGAACCGTCTACGCCGTCGGCGGCGGCACCAACAACAAGGTGTGGTCGCAGGCGACGTCGGACGTCTCCGGCCGCACCCAGATCGTCCGGGAGAAGACCATCGGCGCCAGCTACGGCGACGCCTTCCTCGCCGCGCTCGCCGTCGGCGACGTCCGGAAGGAAGACATCCGGACATGGAACCCGGTCGCCTACGAGATCGTCGCGGACCCGGCCAACACCGACGTCTATGCGCGCCAATTCGCGGTGTTCAAGGACATATACGCACGCACGCACGACCTGATGCGGCGGCTCGAAGGGTGAGGAAAAGACCATGGCTGGGGACGATCTGGCGTACATGAGTGCGGCCGAGACGGCGCGACGCGTCGGCGCGAAGGAAGTCTCCCCGGTCGAGGTGATGGAAGCGACCCTGGCGCGCATCGAGACGCGTAACCCGAGCCTCAATGCGCTGGTCTTCCTCGATCCGGAGGGCGCCCGCCGCGAGGCGAAGAAGGCAGAGGACGCCGTGATGCAGGGCGAGGCGCTCGGGCCGCTCCATGGCGTGCCCGCCGCGATCAAGGACCTGTTCGACTTCAAGCCGGGCTGGCCGTACTCCTTCGGCGGCATCCGGGCGCTCCGGAACAACGTCGCGCAGTGGCATTGCGTCTTCGCGGAGCGGATCGAGAAGGCCGGCGCCATCCTCGTCGGCAAGACCAACGCGCCGGTGATGGGGCTCCGCGGCACCTGCGACAACCCGCTGTTCGGCCCGACCCGCAATCCGTTCGACACCAGCCGCAATTCCGGCGGCTCCTCCGGCGGCAGCGCAGCGGCCGTGGCCGACGGCCTGCTGCCGCTCGCCGAGGGTACCGATGCCGGGGGTTCGATCCGCATCCCGGCCGCATGGTGCGGCGTTTACGGGTACAAGGCGTCCTATGGGCGGATTCCGGTCGCGATCCGGCCGAATGCCTTTGCCGGCGACCTGCCCTTCGTCCATGAGGGGCCGATCACCCGCACCGTCGAGGATGCCGCGATTGCGCTCACCGCGCTCTCCGGCTACAGCCCGGCCGACCCGCTGGCACTCGACGAGCAGATCGATTTCACCGCGGCCCTGAAGCGCGACGTGAAGGGCTGGAAGATCGGCTACAGCGCCGATTTCGACGTCTTCCCGGTCGAGCCGCGCATCGCCTCGATGGTGGCCGAGGCCGTCCGGGCGTTCGAGGAGGCCGGCGCCCATGTCGAGCCGGTGAAGCTCGGCATCCGGCGGAGCCAGCGCGAGCTGAGCGATGCCTGGTCGCGGCTGATGATGCCGATCAACCTCGGTGCCCTCGACGCGGTGAAGGCCGGCGGCCTCGACCTCCTCGCCGACCATGCCGACGACTTCCCGCCGGAGTACCTGCACTGGATCGAGATCGGGAAGCGGATGACGATCACCGACCTCCTCCGCGACCAGGCGATCCGGACCGAGATCTACGATGCGCTGCAGGGTGCCTTCGCTACCTATGACCTGATCGTCACGCCGACGCTCGCGACGATACCGGTGAAGAACCGCGACGACGGCAACACGATGGGGCCGCGCGAGGTGAACGGCGAGGCGGTCGATCCGCTGATCGGCTGGTGCCTCACCTATCCGGTCAATTTCACCGGTCACCCGGCGGCCTCGATCCCCGCGGGCGAGGTCGACGGCCTGCCGGTCGGCATGCAGATCATCGGCCGGCGCTATGCCGATGCCGACGTGCTCGCCGCGAGCGCGGCCTTCGAGGCGCTGCGCCCGTGGGCCGGTCGGTATGCGACATGCGCGGGCCGACCGCTGACCTAGGGTTCGCCGACGGGCATCGGGATTCCGCGTCACGGACATCGCCCCCGCGTTTGTTGACACCGTCCAAACCCGCCGCATAGTAAAATGTCGCCTTCGCCGAGTAGTGCGAGCCCAGTCTCGCCTGGCGGACGATGACGATGAGGTCCAGGGGCTGTCCCTGGCCAAATGGGGAGGATTTCCACGTGAGAGTCGATGTCTATCACCGCCTGATGGCCATGCAGGCCAGCCGGCGCAAGTTCCTCGGCGGCGCCGCCACCGCCGCCTCGGTCGCAGCGCTCGGCGCCACCGGCGTGCTCGGCCCGGTCTCCCGCGCCTTCGCGCAGGACAGCGGCAACCTCCGCGCGGAGATCCTGAAGATTCCCGGCGTCGGCGCCGGATCGCCTACCGATGCCGACTGGCAGAAGGTGGGCGAGCTCTGCCTCGGCGGCACCAGGGAGACCGTGCAGGAAGGCGAGTTCGCCGGTGTCGAGCTCACGTTCATGGGCCTCAACAACCAGAACCTCCACAACTTCCTGTTCCGCGGCTTCCTGAAGCCCTGGGAGACCTATACCGGCGCCAAGATCAACTGGATCGACCTCGCCCAGGCCGACTACAACGCCCGGCTGCAGCAGTCGATCGCGACCGGCACCGTGGATTTCGACGTGATCGAGATGGGCGCGCCCTTCGAGGGCGACACCGCCGGCCGTGGCCTCCTCGACGAGATGCCCGACTGGGTGAAGACGCTGATCGACATGGACGACTACGTCAACTACCTCAAGGCGCCGGTGGGCACCTGGGACGGCAAGACCTACCGCATCTCGCTCGACGGCGACTGCCATACCTTCTCGTATCGCACCGACTACCTGACCGACGAGGCGATCGCCGCCGCCACCGGGCGCTCCGAAGCCCCGACCACGTGGGACGAGGTCAACGACTACAGCATCAAGATCAAGGGCCAGACCGACCCGCTCACCGGCCTGCCGGCGTATGGTTTCCTCGATCCGCTCAAGTACCAGTGGGGCGGCTTCGGCTTCTACTTCCTGGAGGACCGCGCCACCCCGTACGTCAAGCATCCCGACGATCCGGCCTGGCTGTTCGATCCCGACACCATGAAGCCGCGGGTCAACAACCCGGGCTGGGTGCAGGCGATCCAGGACGTGCTCGACCTCGTCGCCGCCGACGCCTATCCGCCGGACCAGGTCAACACCGACCCGAACGGCACCGCCTTCTCGCAGTTCCTCGGCGGTACCGGGTCGAGCCTCTGCTGGTGGGGCGACGTGGGCTCGAGCGCCCGCACCATGGACACGTCGGTGGTCGGCGACGTCTGCGCCTTCTCGATCAATCCCGGCGCCAAGAAGGTCTACAACGCCAAGGCCGGCGCCTGGGAGGAACCGGCCGAGCCGAATTTCGCGCCGAACCTCGCCTATCTCGGCTGGGGCGTCTACGTCACCAGCCGCGTCTCGGGCGACGAGAAGAAGCGGAAGGCGGCGTGGAGCGCGGCCGCGCATCTCGGCGGCAAGGACATCGCGCTGTGGATGTCGGCCTACCCGTCGGGCTTCCAGCCCTACCGCAATTCCCAGTTCAACTACGACGAATGGGAGGCGGCGGGCTACGACCGCGACTACATCGAGAACTATCTGAGCTCGAACCTCGACAGCTACAACCATCCGAACGGCGCGATCGAGCCGCGCATCCCCGGCATCTTCCAGTACTACTCGATCGCCGAGGACGAACTCGTGAAGGGCGTGACCGGCCAGTACAAGTCGGCCCAGGAGACGGCGGACGCGATCGCTGCGGCCTGGGAGAAGATCACCGACCAGATCGGCCGCGAGGATCAGATCAGGCTGTACAAGGCCTCGCTGGGCCTCTAGTCACGCGCGCCGGCTCCGGCCGGTTGCATACCTGTCGACTGGCGGCGGCACCACCGCCGCCAGTCGGGATTCCGCGAAGTCCTCGCTCACCGGGCCGCCCATGACGACCTCAACCCTGACCGACGCCAGCGACCGCTTGCCTATCCCGAGCGGCATATCGCCCGGTCAGAAGTCGGCCGGCCGCGCGATCACCATCGCCGGCAGCTTCCTGTTCGCGGCCACCCTCCTCTACCAGATCCTCTACGTCGCGGGGGTCACCGCCTCGGGCTTCGCGACGTGGCGGCCGGTGCTCTACGCCTACGTCCTGTGGGCGCTTGCCGTGACCTTCGGCCAGGTGCTCGTCCGGGGCGAGCGCGGCCAGCGCGCCGCCTTCGTGCTGCCGGCGGTCTTCTTCACGGTCGCCCTGGTGGTGTTCCCGACCCTGTTCGGCCTTTACATCGCCTTCACCGACTGGAACCTCTCGTCGCTGACCGGCCGCAAGTTCAACGGTTTCGACAACATCGTCGCCCTGTGGAACGACCCGTTCTATTGGAACGCGATGCTGAACATGGTCTACTACGTGATCGCGGTGTTCTTCGAGTACGCGATCGCCTTCGGCCTGGCGCTCATCCTCAGCTCCGAGATCCGCGCCCGCCGCTTCTTCCGCGTCGTGTTCCTCCTGCCGTTCATGCTGTCGCCGGTGGCGGTGAGCTGGATGGTCGGCAAGTCGATCATGGAGAACCGCTTCGGCCCGCTCGCCCGGCTGGCGCGCTGGCTCGGCTGGCAGAACCCGGCCTTCTTCAGCGATCCGTGGTCGGCCCGGCTCTCGATCGAGATCATGGACGCCTGGGTGTTCATCCCGCTGATCATGATCCTCCTGCTCGCCGGCCTGCAGGCGCTGCCCAAGGACATCCTCGAGGCTGCCAAGGTCGACGGCGCCAGCAGCTGGCAGAGCTTCTGGCGGATCGTCTTCCCGCTGATGCTGCCGGTCAGCGTCACCGCCATCCTGATCCGCATCATCTTCAAGCTGAAGCTCGCCGACATCGTCATCAACGTCACCTCCGGCGGGCCGGGCGGGGCGACCGACACGGTGTCGAGCTTCATCTATCGCGAGTACCGGGACCGATCGAATGTCGGCTACGGTACCGCGCTCGCCGAGTTCTATCTGATCGCGATCATCATCTTCCTGTCCATCGCGCTGGTCCTCACCACGCGCTGGGTCAGCCGCTACGCGACGACGCGCGCGGCAACCACGGCACAAGGGTAGGAGCCGGCCATGGCGACCATCGCTGCAGGGACCATGGAACGCGCACCGGACACGACGACCGCCGACCGCCTCGGCCACATCGTCTCCCGCGTCCTGATCTACGGCATCCTCCTGGTCTGGACGTTCATCTGCCTGTTCCCGATCTACTGGACGCTGACGACGTCGTTCAAGTCGGCTCCGGACGTGATGCAGGGCCATCTGATCCCGTTCGTCGATTTCACCCCGGACTGGAAGGGCTGGCGCTCGCTCGGCCTGTCGCCCGACACGATCTTCAACACCTCGACGGTGCGCGGCGAGTTCCTCGAGCGCTTCTACAACAGCCTGATCGCCTCGATCAGCGCGTCGCTGCTGGCGGTCGCCCTCGGCGCGCTCGCCGGCTACGGCCTCGCCCGCTTCCCCTATCGCTTCGGCCCGCTCAAGAACAACGACATCTCGTTCTTCTTCATCTCGCAGCTGATCCTGCCGCCGGTCGTCCTGGCGATGCCGTTCCTGGTCCTCTACAAGGAACTGGCGCTGCTCGACTCCCTCCCCGGGCTGATCCTCATCTACACGCTGATGGTGCTGCCGATCGTGATCTGGATCATGCGCGACCAGTTCATGACGATTCCGATCGAGCTCGAGGAGGCGGCGCTGGTCGACGGCCTCGGCATCTGGGGGACCTTCCTGCGGATCGTCCTGCCGCTGGCGCTGCCCGGCATGGTGGCGGCGCTGATCCTGGCGCTGGTGCTGTGCTGGAACGAGTACTTCTTCGCCGCGCTTCTGACAGGGGCAAGCGCCAAGACGCTGCCGGTGATGGTCGCGAGCCAGACCGGGTCGCAAGGCATCTCGTGGTGGTCGATGGCGGCGGTGGCGACCGCGGCGATCCTGCCGCTGATCCTCGTCGGCATCCTGCTCGAGCGCTACATCATCCGCGGCCTCACCGCCGGCTCGGTCAAGTAGCGCCCGCCGATCAGGCGATGCACTCGCCGCCGTCGACCACGAGCGCGTGGCCGGTCATGAAGGACGAGCGGTCGGAGGCGAGGAACAGGATCGATTCCGCGATCTCGTCGACGGTGGCGAAGCGCCCCATCGGGATCTTCTCCTTGACGTAGGCGAGGAGCGCCTCGCGCCCGCCCATCTGGCGCGTGAAGGCATCGTTGAACGGCGTATCCACCCAGCCGGGGCAGAGCGCGTTCACCCGCACTCCGTACTTCCCGTAGTCGATGGCGATCTGCTTCACCATCGCCACCGCGGCATGCTTGGTGGTTGCATAGGCGATCATCTCGTGGTCGTAGAGGACGCCGGAATTCGACGAGGTGACGATGATCGATCCCTTCCCCACCCGGGTCATGTGCGGCATCACCAGCCGTGCGAGCTGGAAATGGGCCGCGACGTTGACCTGCCAGGATGCCTCCATGCCGGCCGGGTCGACCGTGGTCAGCGGTCCCTCGACCTGGATGCCGGCGTGGCTGTGCAGGACGTCGATGCGGCCGTAGGCGTCGATCGCCGCCGTGACCAGCCGCTCGAGCGCCGCCGTGTCCGCCACGTCGGTCGTGACCGCCATCGCCTTGCCGCCGGCCTCCGCTATGACCTGGGCCGTCGCCTCGCCCGCCGCTTCGTCGCGGTCCGCGGCCACCAGCGTCGCACCCTCCCGCGCCATCGCCAGCGCGCCGGCCCGGCCGATGCCGGAGCCCGCGCCGGTGACGATCGCCACCCGTCCTTCGAGGATCATGGCTTCCCTCATTTTCCCTCGCCCAAGGTGTCAATTCCGCGCCCCGTCGTGTCAAGTCATGCGGGCCCCGGGACTCCTAGATTCACGACAGGATCGGAGAGGCGCGAGATGAGCCAGGCCAAGGACGACTTCATCGCCAAGACCATCCAGTACTGGAACCCCGGCAAGACGCTGGAATGGCAGCGCCAGGGCATCGACCTCGTGATCGACCGGCGCGAGGGCTACTACCTCTACGACATGGACGGCCGCCGCCTGATCAACTGCCATCTCAACGGCGGCATCTACTCGCTCGGCCATCGCAACCCGGAGGTGATCGCCGCCGTGCGCGAGGGCATGGAGCATTTCGACATCGGCAACCACCATTTCCCCGCGCTGATGCGGACCGCGCTCGCCGAGATCCTCGCGAAGAACTCGCCGAAGGGCCTTCACTTCTCGATGTTCGCCTCCGGCGGCGGCGAGGCGATCGACATCGCGCTGAAGAGCGCGCGCCACGCCACCCAGCGCCGCCGCATCATCTGCCTGCAGCGCTGCTATCACGGGCATACAGGCCTTGCCGTCCAGGTCGGCGACGACCGCTTCTCCAAGCTTTTCCTCTCGGAAGCGCACGAGGAGGACGTGACCAAGGTGCCGTTCAACGATCTCGAGGCGATGGAGCGCGAGATCGCCAGGGGCGACGCGGCCTGCGTCATCATCGAGTCGATCCCGGCGACATACGGCTTCCCCCTCCCCCTCCCCGGCTATCTCGCCGCGATCAAGGCGGCCTGCGAGAAGGTCGGCACGCTCTACATCGCCGACGAGGTCCAGACCGGCCTGATGCGCTCGGGCGAGATGTGGTGCATCGACACCTACGACGTCGTCCCCGACATGATCGTCACCGGCAAGGGACTGTCGGGCGGCATCTATCCGATCGCCGCGGTGATCGCGAACGAGAAGTCCGCGGCCTGGCTCACCGAGGACGGCTGGGGCCATATGTCGTCCTTCGGCGGCGCCGAGCTCGGCTGCATCGCCGCACACAAGGTGATGGACATCGTCTCCCGTCCGGAGACGCGCTCCCAGTGCCACTACATCTCCCACTATCTCCGCCAGGGCCTCGCCGAGATCCAGGCGCACTACCCCGACTTCTTCGTCGGCATCCGCCAGCGCGGCCTGATCATGGGGCTCGAGTTCAACCATCCCGAGGGCGCCGTCCAGGTGATGCGCGACCTCTACCGGAACGGCATCTGGGCGATCTACTCGGCGCTCGACCCGCGCTCGCTCCAGTTCAAGCCGGGCCTGCTCTGCGATCGTGCGCTCTGCGACGACATCCTGAACCGCCTCGACACGGCCGTCGGCCAGTCGCGGCAGGCGATCTTCGGCGCCGGCCGCGGCAGCCGTCGCGAGGCGGCGTGACCGCGGGGCTCGCGCGCGGCATGCCGGCCTTCGAGGACCTGCCGCACGAGGAGAAGCTCGCGCGGCTCGAGGAGCTGGCGACGTCGGCGCTCGCGTCCTACAACCTGCCGGCGGTCTCCCAGCCCGTCCTGGTGAACCTCAGCGAGAACGCCACCTACCGCATCGAGGACCGCGCCACGGGCACACGCTGGGCGCTTCGCGTCCACCGCGACGGCTACCATTCGACCGCGGCGATCGCCTCGGAACTGGCGTGGCTGCAGGCGCTCCGCAACGACGGCGTGGTGGTGACCCCGCGGCCGGTGCCGGGCCGCGACGGCGCGCTGATCCAGCACGTCGGCCACCCCTCGATGCCGCGGCCGCGCCACGTCGTGCTGTTCGAGTGGGAAAGCGGCGACGAGCCTTCCGAGAAGGACCACCTCACCGAGAAGTTCGCGACCCTCGGCGAGGTGACGGCGCGGATGCACGGCCACGCCCGCTCATGGGCACGCCCTCCCGGCTTCGAGCGCCTGACGTGGGATTTCGAGACCAGCCTCGGCGCGACGCCGCACTGGGGCCGCTGGCGCGACGGCATGGGGCTCGACCCGGCGAAGGAGAAGCTATTCGCCGACGCGGTCGCGCTGATCGGCCGTCGGCTCGCGCGCTTCGGCAAGGGGCCGGACCGCTTCGGCCTCATCCACTGCGACATGCGGCTCGCCAACCTGCTCATCGACGGGAACGATGTGAAGGTCCTCGATTTCGACGACTGCGGCTTCTCGTGGCTCCTCTACGACGCCGCCACCGCCGTCTCGTTCTTCGAGCACGAGCCGCACGTGCCGGAGCTCCTCGCCTCGTGGGTCGAGGGCTACCGGCGTATCCGCGACCTGCAGGCCGCCGACGAAGCCGAGATCCCGACCTTCGTCATGCTCCGCCGCATGCTGCTGGTCGCCTGGATCGGCTCCCACTCGGAGACCGATCTTGCCCAGTCGATGGGCGTCGCCTATTCCGAATCTACTTGCGGGCTCTGCGAGGACTACCTGACCCGGTTCGGGTGAAAGGCCCTTCGAGGATCCCCCGCAGCCGTCAGCCTCGGGCCCAATACACGCCGAGCAAGGCCCACCCACTCTCCGTCATCCTCGGGCTCGACCCGAGGATCGCGTGCGGCAGCACGACGGGGCCGGTTGCGCGAGGCGGCTTGTCCGTCACCCGACGCGGCCCGGAAGCCGATCCTCGGGTCAAGCCCGAGGATGACGGGGGAGGACGGTCCGCGGAACGCGACTTCTCAGGCCGAGGAAGGCTTGCGTGCTTCCCCGCCGACCAGCGTCACGAACCGCGCGATCATCGCGTTGATCTGATCGGGCACTTCGAGCGGCGCGAAATGTCCCGAGCCGGCGGTCTGCGCCGTCATCAGTCCCGGGACCAGCGCCGCGAGCCGGGCGAGGTCGCAGAGCGGCGGACCGTTGGTCGAGACGAACAGCGCCGGCGGCAGCGCGACCCCGGCGGCTTCGGCCGGATCGAAGTCGTACATGCCTTGCAACGCCCCGACCACGACGTGGTTCGGCGTCTTCGCCATCGCCGCGAGGATGCGGGCCTGCCGCGCGGCGTCGTCGGTGGGCAGGAACAGCGCACGCCGCACGTAGTCCTGCACCAGGGCGACCGCATCCGGCCCGCGGAGGCGTTCGATGAACGCGGGCAACGCCGCCCGCGAGCGCTCCGGCCGCGCCACGGCCGAGTCGATCATGACGACGCCGGCGGCCAGGTCCGGATATCGCACGCCGAGGTCGAACGCGACGATGCCGCCCATGCTGTGGCCAACGACGACGGGCCGCGCGATGCCGGTCTCACGGCACAGAGACGCGACGTCGTCCGCCAGCACCCGCATCGCGTACGAGCCCGCCGGTGCATCGCTCGCCCCGTGGCCGCGGAGATCCGGGGACAGCACCGCGTGACCGGCTCTCGCGAAGTAATCGGCCTGCGGCGCGACATAGCCGCGGTCGCAGCACCAGCCGTGGATGAACACCAGCGGCTGCCGATCGCCGTCGACCTTGTCGTAGGCGAGCTTCACGGCGCCGGGCGTCCGCGACACCATCGGAACGCGCTACCTGTCCCGGCCTTCGATGGCTTCGAGCGTCTTGAGGATGTGGTCGCGCGCCGTCTCGCAGTCGGCCATCGCGCCGGACATGAACACCCGGCCCGAGGCGCCGATCATCTGGCAGTCGACCAGGGTCAGCCGCGGGGCGACCTTCTCCGCCTCGTTGGCGGCGACGGCGGCGAACAGCGCCGGCACCATCTCGACCAGGAGCAGGCATTCGCCCGGCAGGATCATCGAGGCGTCGCGGTTGCGGTTGGTGATCACCGCATGCTGGTCCGTCACGTCGGCGATGATGTCGGTGTAGAGCACCCGCGGCCGGAGCTGGTCGCTGGCCTTCTGCCCGATGCCGTCGAGGATCGCCCGGCCCGCCGCCTCGAGGTCGGCCGGGTCCATCGAGTGCAGTTCGAGGATGCCGAACTGCCGCTCGACGTAGAGCATGCCCGGCTCGGCATTCGGCACCGACTTCAGCGCGAAGTCGATGACGCGGTGGATGGCGAGCGCCGGTGCGATCTCGACGATCAGCGAGTGCATGCCTTCGAGCGGCACGTAGCCCCGCCCGCGCGTTGACGACCCCATATAGGCGGCGAACTGCCGCCCCAGCTCTTCGATGCGGAGATAGACGCGAAGCTCGGTCATG
>JBIQKL010000012.1:13087-16794 GCA_044506555.1 Hyphomicrobiales bacterium
TGGGGCCGCGGGATGACGTGGACCGACACCACCTGGCCGACATGGCCGGCGGCCTCGGCGCCCGCCTCGGTCGCGGCTTTCACCGCGCCGACGTCGCCCTGGACGAGCACGGCGACGAGGCCGGCGCCGACCTGCTCGCGACCGATGATGGTGACGTTCGCCGCCTTGACCATGGCGTCCGCCGCGGCGAAGGCCGCCACGTAGCCCTTGGTCTCGACGAAGCCGATTGCATTCGACATGGGTTGTCCTCCTTGGACTGCTGTTCCGTTACTTCGATCCTGTTCCGCCGGACGGGGCGCGGGGCTCGTCGAGGATGCCGATGACGAGCGCGTCGATCACCGCCTTGGGGTCCTTGAACCAGCCGCGGGCGACCGATCCTTGCGTGATCAGCACCCGTTCGCCGTCGCCGGCGCCGAGCGGGTCGTAGGCGATCATCCGCTCGCCGGTGCCGTCGCCGTCCTCCATCGCGATCTCGAGGAGCGCCCCGCCGGGCAGTTCGTCGAGGCGCTTCGTCGCCCACACCTTGCCGACCACGATTCCGGTTTTCATGGCTTCTGCCTCGTGAGCTCGACCTTCATCTCGCGCGCCTTGTCACGGGCGAGCGGCGTCAGCACGACCTCCGCACCGAGCGCGATGCGCCTGTGGCTCTTCGCGATCTCGATCAGCTTCGTCTCGCTCAGCACACCCGTCTTCAACTCGTAGGCCGAGGCCGACTGTGACGGCGCCGCCGGCACCGCACGCGCGCCGGCCGGCACGAACCGGACATTGCCCGCAAGGATCGCCGCCTTCACCATCGGATCGGCCGAGGCTTCGGCCACGTCGCGGGCAAAGCGGGCGAGGTCGTCCGCCGTGTCGACGGCGACGCCGATCTCCTTACGGCCCCCGCGGATCGCCGTGCCGAGACCAGTCGCCTGCGGCGGCGGTGGCGCGGCGGGAACCGAAGCCGTCGGCTTCGGCGCGGCACCTGCCCCAAGCGCTTCTTTCAGCGCCTGGCGGACCAGCGTCCGGAGTTCCTCGCGGTCGAACTTCGCCATGCCTCAGCCCCTCGCCCGAAGTGCCTGCTCGGCGGCGGACGCCGCGGCCCGGATCGAGCTCTCCTCGCCCGAGAGATAGACGCGGCCGGTGGCGCCCATCATCCGGTAGTCGACCACCTTGATGTCCGCCGCCTTCTCCGCCTCGTTGGCGGCGAGGATCGCGTAGGCCGCCGGCTGCATCTCGAGCACGAACAGGGACTCGCCCTGGAGGATCATCGATCCGCCCTTGTTCCGGTTGATCAGGAAGGCGTGGTAGCTGTCGACCCGCTTGACGATCCGCGAGGCGAGCACCTCGGGCTTCATCGCGTCGGCCTCGCTCGCGCCGAGATAGTCGAGGATCGCCTCGCCGGCCGCCTTCACCGAGGCGGTCTGGCTGGAGTGCAATTCGAGATAGCCGTACTGGCGCTCGACCACGAGCAGCCCCGGCTTGACGTCGACCATCTTCACCGCGATGTCGGTGATGTTCTCGATCTCGAGCCCCGGCGCAACCTCGACCACCAGCGCCGCCATGTTGGTGCGGGGCAGGAAGCCGCGTACGAACGAGCCCATGTAGCACATGGTCTTCGGCTGGAGCTGGTCGATGAAGATGTAGGAACGGATCGTCGCCATCAGCTGCCGCTCCGTGCGGACGTGGCCGCCGTGCGTGCTTCGAGGCTTCGCTTCGCGAAGCACCTCAGCATGAGGAGGTTGGAGATGGCGCGGTGGTTCATGCGTTTGTGGAGAACACCAGCTTCCTCATCCTGAGGTGCTCGGCCGTGAAGCGGCCGAGCCTCGAAGGATGCATGCCGCAGTTCCAGGAAGCAGGCCACGTCAGCGCGCATCTCAGCCCTCCCCGCCCTGGAGCGCGCGGAGCTCCTCGAGGATGAGGGAACGGATCTCGGCGCGGAGCTCCGCGTCGAGCGGCTCCTCGGCCGGTGCGTTGGCGGGCCGCGAGGGCGTGCCGCCGACCCAGTCGAAAGAGTAGTCGATCTTGCCAGTCGGCAGGCGCGGCCGAGTCGCCGGCTCGGGCAGGGTCAGCCCGGCATAGGACGGCATCTCGCCGGTCTTGTCGTAGGCGATGCGGGTCCACTGGACGAGGTGCTGCGGGCCAACGTTCTCGCCAACCGACGATCGGCCGAAGAACCCGGTGCCGATCGTCATGGTCGGCGCGAGGAACGTGTCGAACCCCGCCGCGCCGGTCGAGCAGCCGACGTTGATCACGACCCGGAGCACGTCCATCTCCGCCGCGAAGCGGAGGATCATCTGCGGGTCGGTCGCGTGGATCGCGGCCGAGTGCCCCGCCCCGCGGTTCCGCACCATGGCCCGGCAGGCGGTGAGCGCCGCCTCGCGGGTCGCGACCTCGAAGAAGCCGAGCACCGGGCAGAGCTTCTCGCGGCTGAGCGGGTAGTCGTCGCCGATCCGCTCAAGCGGCGCGAGCAGGATGCGCGTGCCGCGCGGCACGCGGATGCCGGCGCTCTCGGCGATCTTCTCGGCCGACTTGCCGACCAGCGAGACGTTGAACTTGCCCGCCGGGAAGAGATGCTCGGCGAGCCGGTCGCGCTCGTCGGCCGAAAGCAGATGGCAGCCGTTCCGCTTCAACTCCTCGCGGAGCCGGCCGGCGATTGCGGCATGGGCGACGATCGCGGATTCGTTGGTGCAGAGGATCGAATTGTCGAAGGCCTTCGAGTCGGCGATCAGCTTCGCCGCCTTCGCGACGTCGGCGGTCTCGTCGACATAGGCCGGATTGTTGCTGGGGCCGACGCCGATCGCCGGGTTGCCGGAGGAATAGGCGGCGCGCACCATCGGCGAGCCGCCGGTGGCAAGGATCAGATCGATCTTGTCTGAGCGGAGCACCGACTCGATCACCGGCATGGTCGGGTTGTCGATGACCTGGACGATGCCGTCCGGCGCGCCCGCCGCCTCCGCCGCGCGGTTGACCAGGCGCGCCGCATCGGCGCAGCAGGCCTTCGCCATCGGGTGCGGGCTGAACAGGATGGCGTTCCGCGTCATCAGCGCGAGGATCGCCTTGTAGAAGATCGAGCAGATCGGATTGGTCGACGGCGTGAGCGCGAAGATCACGCCGGCCGGCTTGGGGATCGCCACGGTCTTCGTCGCCGGGTCGACCTGGTAGTCGACGAAGTCGGCGGCAGCATAGTGCTCATAGAGGCCCTGCGAGCAGAGCCGGTTCTTGAGCTCCTTGTGCTCGACGACGCCGAAGCCGGTCTCCTCGACGGCCCACTCGGCATAACGGCGCGCCTCCGCGGCGGCGGCCTTCGCCACCGCGGCGACGATACCCATCACCGCGTCGCGCGGATAGGTGGAGAACGAAGCCGCGGCCCAGCGCGCCTTGTCCACCATCTGCATCACCCGCGCCGGATCGACCTTCGCCGCCGGCTTCTCGATGACCTCAGCCATATCCCGCGAACGCTACTCGGGCGCCGTCCGGCACCCTCCTCCATCCATTGTTCGGGCGGAGGCTAGGCCGCGGCGCCGCAGGCCGCTTGACACGACGCGGGGCATTCTTGACAGGCGGCAGGGCGGATCGGGGAGGCGTGGCTGCCCCGGCGCGGCTTGTCCCCGCTCACCGTCATCCTCGGGCTCGACCCGAGGATCGTGCGCCGCGGCGCGCCCAGGAAGGATGTGCCGCGGCATTCCAGCCCATGCCGGGTACGTGCTGAACCCGATCCTCGGGTC
>JBIQKL010000012.1:16894-37134 GCA_044506555.1 Hyphomicrobiales bacterium
TCCTCGACCGCGCCGAGCGCCACCCGCTGGTCGACCCGGTCGGCGTCGAACACCTTGCCGTCGACCAGGAAGCTGAACTCCGCCCAGTGTCCTGCCGCGTCGACCTCGGGCGTAATCGCGGAGAAGATGAGCTGGCGTGAGCCGGTGATCTCCTCGTCGCGGATCGTGTCGAGCGGCGCCGGGGGAAGCGACGCGGGCAGCTTCATCGTCACCGGCTCGCCGCTGACCACGACCAGCGCGACGAGCCCTTCCGGCGTCGGATAGCCCTGGTTGTAGGGGAGCGCGCGAAGCTCGTAGGTGCCGGGCGCGCCGGCCCGGACCAGGAGGTCGATGCGCTGGCCCGGAGCGATCAGCGTCGCGCCCGGCTGCGCGTATTGCGGCGAGGAGAGCGGCAGCACCGGCTGGTCGAGCCGGTCGAGGGCGATGCCGTCGCGGGCGATCTGCACCGGGACATGGTTCTCGATCGCCAGGTAGAAGTCGTCCTGGTAGCCGGCATGGACCAGACGCCAGCGCTGCACCTCGCCGGGCCGCATGTCGATGGTCGGCGCCCGCTGGCCGTTGATGGTGAGGAACCGTGCCGCCGTCTCCGGGAACACGACGTCGAAGCCCTCGATCATGCCGTAGGCGTCGAACACCACCTCGCTCAGCACCATGACGCGGTCGCGCGCCGCCTTGATCTCCGGCACGTCGTCGAAGTCGCCCTCGACGACGATCGCCCCGGCCATGCCGCTCGCCATCTGGATGTCGGCGCCGCCATGGCGATGCGGATGGTACCAGTAGGTGCCCCGGGTGTGGTCCTCGGGCAGCGTGATCTCGATGTCGTACCTGTTGCCGGGGCTCATCGTCCGAAGCACGTTGTCGGAGATGCCGCTCGGGCTGACGTGCGAGCCGTGGAAGTGGAAGTTGGTCGAGTTGAGCTGGTGCGGCTGGTCCATGTAGGCCGGCGCGGGGTCGCGGTTCGGCGGCAGGTTGTTGATCAGCTTCACCTTCAGCGTGTCGCCCGGCCGCATCTTCATGGTCGGCCCCGGCGCGTCGCCCTCGTACGTGCGGACGAACAGGCGATAGCCGCCGACGTCCCGCCAGGCATACTGGACGCGGAGCGTCGTTTCGAGCACGCCGTCGACCGCCTCGCGGACCTCGGGTTCGACGAGCGGCGCGCCGGTCTCGAAGGCGATCCGCTGCGGCCCGGCGACCGGGCCGGTCTCGGAGACCGGGTCGCCGTGCCCGCCATGGGCATGACCGCCCGAGGTCTGGGCCATGGCGCCGACCACGCCCGGCGGCATCACCGCCGCGGCGACGCCGGTCATCAGGAACGCGCGCCGCGACAGTCGCGGCAGCACATCGTGCATACCAACGTTCCCGGCCCCGAAACGGGACCGCCGCCGAATGTCCATGGAATCCCCCCAAAGGGCCAGTCGCCCGCTCGGACCTTATCCTGACGGCGCTACCTCCGATAGGGCGCCGTCACTTCCTTGATTGCCGGCACGGCACATGCAAGCATCATCGACCGGGCCAGAACGAGGACAGGCCCCGGAGAGGCCGGCCGATGAGCACGACCGCGGCGGAGATGGGCAGCGCAAACGGCCGGACGGCTCCCGGCGTCCTCGCCTCGGCCGCCACCGGCATCGCCCGCTTCATCGAGGAATGCGGCGGCGACGTCGACCGCATCTTCGGCAATGCCCGCATCCTGCCCGATCTCGCCGGCTCGCCAACCTTGAAGCTCCGGCTCAGCGCCTTCGTCGCGCTGTTCGAGGAGTCGGCCCGCCAGACCGGCAACGACAATTTCGGCCTGTGGTTCGGCAACCGCTTCCAGCCCCGCGACCTCGGCATGTGGGGCTATGCCGCGGTTTCAGCCCCTACGCTCGGATCGGCCCTCGAGTGCCTCGTTCGCCTGTTCCGCTATCACCAGGAGAGCTCGCTCATGCGGCTCTGCACGGATGCGAGCGGGCTCATGCGTCTCGAATATCGCATCACCGCGCCGCAGATCGTCGAGCGCCGCCAGGATGCCGAGCTTTCCCTCGGCATGTTCATGAACGTGATCCGCGAGTGCTGCGGACCGCGCTGGGCGCCGGAGGAGGTGCATTTCGAGCACCCCAAGCCGGAATCCCCGCGCGACCACGAGTCCGCCTTCGGCGCGCCGATATACTTCTCGCAGGCGACCAACGCCCTCCTCTTCCGTCCGGATCTCCTGCCTCGGCAGATGCCGGCCCGCGACATGCGGCTGCTCGCGGTGATGCAGACCTGCCTCGAGCAGCTCGGATCGCAGGCGGCGGAGGAGGACGTCATACTCGACCGCATGCGCACCGCGATCCGCACGCGCCTGCCGTCCGGCTACCCGTCGTTCGAAGAGGTCGCGGCAGAGCTTCGCGCGCCGGCCGGCGCGATGCACGAGGACCTGCAGGCGGCCGGCCTGTCCTACAAGGAACTGGTCGAGGACGTCCGACGCGACCTCGCACTCTCCTACCTGCGTCAACGCCACCTGCCGTTCTCGGAGATCGCGATGCTGCTCGGCTATTCCGAGCTCTCCGCCTTCTCCCGCGCCTTCCGCCGCTGGACCGGCGCCTCCCCCCGCGCCTACCGCGTGCAGATGCTCAACGGCTAGACCGGCGCTAGCGCTTGAGGCTGCCCGGCAGGATCGAGGTCGCCGCGTCGCGCTTCACGAAGGTCATGCGCAGGAGGCAGATTGTATCGAGCTTGAAGGCCATCGCGCAGACCCGGAGGTAGCGGAGGTGCTCGGCGACCGCCGCCTCGCCGACCATCGCCATCGCCTCGTCGCGCTTGGCCATCAGGTTCCGCTCCCAGGCGACCAGCGTCCGGGCATAGTGCTCGCGGTCGTTCCGGAGTGCCACCAGCTCGAAGCCGGGATCGGCGGCGGCGATCGGCTCGTGGATCAGCGGCAGTTCGCTCTCGCGGAAGATGCGGTCGGCGATGAACGGCGGCAGCGTGATGCCGCTCGCCGAATAGGCGATGCTCTGAAGCGACAGCCGCCCGCCCTTCTTGAGGACGCGGCCGCAGAAATCGAAGAATTCGCGATAGGCGTCGAGCTTGGCCGCCGGTGACAGCCCGGGCCGGGCGAAGTGCTCGAAGGCGCCGACCGAGATGATCGCGTCGTAGGGTGCGTCGGGCAGATGGTCGCGCCAGCTCTCCTCGCGGATCTCGACACCGGGCGGCACATGCGCCCTGCCCCATTCCGCCTGCGACGCGCTGAGCGTAAGGCCGACGGCGGACTTCGCCCCGGCATGGCCGACGACCCGGCGGAGCATCGCGCCCCAGCCGCAGCCGACGTCGAGCACGCGCTCCTTGCCCGCCGCCTGGGCGGCCGCGATGTGGTGGTCGAGCTTCCGCGTCTGCGCCGTGTCGAGATCGTCGCCGTCCTCGAACAGCGCCGCTGAATAGATGCGCTCCGGCCCGAGCCACAGGCCGAAGAAATCGTCGCTCAGGTCGTAGTGGTGCTGGATCGCCTCCGCCGTGGCGCCGATGCCCTCAACCTGTCCGGTCGCAGTCATGAATCCCCTCCGATGAGACCCGGACGTTCGCACAGTCCGCGGCCGGCGGGAACCTCCGTTTCACCCGGTGGCAGGCGCCGTGTTCCGGATTGCTCGAGCCCGGCGAAGGATGTGCGCCACCAGCACGGCATGGACGAGGACCGCGAAGGCGAGGCCCACGATGTGCTGCGTGACCGTCACCCCCGGTAGTGGCGAGATCGCCGACAGGCCCCAGATCGACAGCGGCAGGAAGACGATCAACGCCGTGGCGAGGCCAGGATTATAGCTTCGCTTGACCCCCGCTGCCGCGACATGGACGAGCGCATTGACGAGCATCGCATAGACCGCGATCAACCCCCAGCCGATGGCGATGAAGCGGGCGAGATAGAGCGAGCCGAGGAACACGCCCCAGACCAGCGGCACGTTGATCACCACCACGGCCGCGGTGGTCAGCGCGTCCGGCACGTGAACGATCGTCTTGTTGACGTAGCGGCGGAAGCGGTCGCCGGCATGCTCCTCGACCTGATGGAACATATACGCCGGCAGCAACAGAAACACCGCGACCAGCGCCGGGCTCCATTGCCCGCCGAAGAGCGGCAGCACGGCGAGCAGGAACAGCGCCGCGATCAGCCCGGCATACATCCAGTTCTTGTAGAACCAGAGCTTCGCGGCGATCCCGACGAGACGAAGCATCGCTACTGGTCGAACACGTCTTCGCCCGCTTCCCTGATCGCATCGGGCGCGGCGGTGAAGAAGGGCGACTCCCCGTAGTCCGGCGGCACCGGCGTGATCAGCACCTGCTCCGGCATCCGCGGGAGCGCCGAACGCTCGCCCTCGCCGGCATAGGCGCTCATCATCAACTCGTAGCGCGGCTGGCCCGGGATCGCGGCATAGAGCGTGCCGTCATAGGGCGGGCGCGCCGGCGGCGAGACGTTCAGCTTCGGCTTGCAATACTTGTAGGTGCCGGTCTTGCCGTGGCGGGCGAGATCGACGTGGAAATGGTCGCCGTGATACGGGGCGCCGGGCCCCAGCGTCGTATTGAAGAGGGCGCAGGCGGTGGTGATCGTCTCGCGGAGGAAGGCCCGCTCGTCCGCCCGCCCGTTCCAGCCGGACTTGACCGCCACGACGCGGCCGTTGGCGAGCACGAAGCCGGCGACGTCGATGGCGTTGCCGAAAGCGTGCTCGGAGAGGTCGGCGCCGCGCTTGTTGTTGCGAGTGCGGCAGCTGTAGGCGGAGATCTGCTTGATCTCGACCACCGGCATGCCGAAATAGGCGATCGCCGCGGGCTGCACCGACGTGCGCATCCAGTATTCGAGCGCGCTGGTGATCGGGCAGCCGAGGGTGGCGTCCGGACCGACGCCGATGGTGCCGCCCTCCAGCGCCGCGACCTTCAGCGGGTACTCGACCCCGCAGGTGCCCTTGTCCTTGATCTCCTTGACCTGCCGGACGAAATAGGACTGCGGCTTCCGTGCCATGCAGGCGCGCTCGGCCTGGTCACGCCACGCTTCGCGGCGCTCGCCGAGGAAGTTGAACGCGCAGCCGGCGACGAGCATCGCAAGTCCGACAGCGACCGTCAGATACGCAACACGACGGAGCATGCCGGAACCATGCCGGCGATTTCCTAAGGAATGGTCAAATTTGCGTTGAGACCGCTCCTTCCGGCCCGAGCGTGAGCCGTCGTGTGACGCCGACATTGGCGAGGAAGGATTCGTCGTGGCTGACGACGAGCAGCGCGCCGTCATAGGCCGACAGCCCGGCCTCGACGGCCTCGATCGAGTCGATGTCGAGATGGTTGGTCGGTTCGTCCAGTATGAGCAACTGTGGCGGCCGGGGTCCGCCCAGCACGCAGGCGAGCCCGGCGCGGAGCACTTGGCCGCCGCTCAGTGTGCCGACCGTCTGCAGCGCCGCATCCGCCCGGAACAGGAACGCCGCGAGTGTCGCCCGGCAGGCGTTCTCGGTCGCGCCGGGATTGAGACGGAGGAAGTTGACGCGGATCGATTCTGCCGGATCGAGGATGCTCACCCGCTGGTCGAGCATGGCGAACGGCACCGGCACCGAGACCGTCCCCGAAAGCGGCGCCATCTCGCCCGCGATCACCTTGAGGAGCGTCGTCTTGCCTGACCCGTTCGGACCGGCGATCGCGACCCGTTCCGGCCCGACCATCGTGAAGGTGAGGTCGCGGACGAGCGGATGCGCCGGCTCGTAGCCGGCCGTGACCGCATGCATCTCGAGGACGGTGCGGCCGCCGGCAAGGCCGGTCGGCGGCAGCGTGAGCGCGACGCGCTCGAGGATCTCGACCCGCGCCTGCGCCGTGGCGACCGCCGCCTCCGCCTCGCCGCGCTGGCGTGCGGCGAGGTTGCTCCCCTTCCCTGCCGTCGACTCGGCCCGGCGCTTCCGCGCCCCGGCGAGGATCTTCGGCATGCTGCCGCTCGCGCCCTTGCGTGCGCCGGCAGCGCTCCGCCGGTCGCGACGCTCGGCGGCGACCTGGATGCGGCGGCTCATCTCGTCCGCCGTCTTCTCGGCGTGGCTGAGGTCGTGGCGGGCCGCCTCGAGCTCGACGGACTTCCGTTCGCGATAGGCGTCCCAGTTGCCGCCGTAGCGGGAGGCGCCTAGCGACGTGAGCTCGACGATCGCATCCATGTGGCCGAGCAGCTCCCGGTCGTGCGAGACGACGATCGCGCCCGAGCGCCACCCGGCGAGCAGCGCCACGACGGCGTCGCGACCCTCGCGGTCGAGGTTGTTGGTCGGCTCGTCGAGGAGCAGGAAGTCCGGCTCCGGGAAGATCGCGGCGGCGAGCGCGGCGCGGGTCCTCTGCCCGCCGGAAAGCATCGTGAGCCGCGTGTCGGCCACGGCGTCGAGCCCGACGCGGGCGAGCGCCGCGGCGATCCGCTCGTCGAGCGTCCAGTCGGCATCGGCGAGCTCGTCGAGGCTCGCCTCCCCCGCTTCGGCACGGCGGAGCGTTGCGAGGGCGCCGGCGACGCCGAAGAGGTCCGCCACCGTTTCGTCCGGCCCGACCTGGACCGCCTGCCGGAGCACGCTGACGGTGCCGTCGACGGTCACGGTGCCGGTACGCGGCGCGATCTCGCCGGCGATGAGGCGGATCAGCGTCGACTTGCCGACGCCGTTCCGGCCGACAAGGCCGGTGCGCTCGCGCCCGAAGGCGAGGTCGAGACCGGAGAACAGGATGTGCCCGCCGGGCGTCGCCCAGGCGAGGTCGGAAAGCGTGATCGAAGGCATGAGCGTGCTCTGCGTGTGGGATCCGGCAGGCGTTCCGGACCCGCCGCAGGGCGGCAGGGGTCCATTGCGACCTGCGTGTCGCATGGGCGCTGCCGTTCAGGCGGGCAGCGTCGCGCTCGATCCGGATGTCACAAGACCAGAACTCCGTGGTGCTTCGCCTTTTCCTCGGGCTCGACGTGGATCGTGATCATCGCGTCGGGAACCGAGGCGCGCAACGCCTTCTCGATCCGGTCGCAGATGTCGTGCGCCTGCGAGACCGCCATCGTTCCGTCGACCACGAGGTGGAAGTCGATGAAGGTGACGCTGCCGGCGTTCCGGGTGCGGAGGTCGTGCGCCTCGATCGCGCCTTCGGCATGGGTCGAGATGACCTGTCGGATCTCGTTCAGCGTCTTCTCCGGCACCGCCTCGTCCATCAGCCCGCCCAGCGACTCGCGGATCAGCCGCCAGCCGGCCCACAGGATGTTGAGCGCCACCACCGCGGCGAGGATCGGATCGAGCGCCGTTATGCCGGTGACGTAGGCGGCGAACAGCCCGGCGACGACCCCGACCGAGGTGATCACGTCGGTGAGCAGGTGCTTGCCGTCGGCGACCAGCGCCGGCGAGCGACGGCGCCGCCCCTCGCGGATCAGGTACCAGCTCCAGCCGCCGTTGAGCACCGAGGCGACCATCGACACCGCAAGCCCCTCGGCCGGCGCGTCGAACATCCGCGGGGAGAGGAAGGCGCCATAGGCCTCGCGAAGGATGAGGATCGCCGCGACGATGATCAGCACGCCCTCGAGGACCACCGAGAAGTACTCGGCCTTGTGGTGGCCGTAGGGGTGGTTGGCGTCGGCCGGCCGCGCGCTGTAGCTGATGGCGACCAGCGCCGCCGTAGACGCGGCGACATTGACGATCGATTCCAGCGCATCCGAGAACAGCGCTACGCTGCCCGTGAGGTGCCACGCGAGCAGCTTCAGGCCGAGCACCGCCAGCCCGACCGCGACGCTGATCATGGCGATCGTGCGGGTGCGAAGGCCGCCCGTGCGGATACGCGTCGTTGCCGTCACTGTCTCAGTCCGCCATGGTCTCGACCGAGGCGAGGCTCTCGGCCGGGCCGGCCTCGGCGAACGGCGTCCGCACCTCGACGAAGGTGTCGGGATAGAAGCCGTTGAATCGGGTCCGGAGCGCCAGCGAATAGGCGCCGATGTGGCCGATCTCGATCCAGTCGCCCGTATCTACGTTCTGCGGCAGATAGAAGGGACGCGACAGGATGTCCACCGAGTCGCAGGTCGCGCCGCAGACCTTGAAGGCGGCGAGCTCGCTCGACCCGCTGCGCTTCCGCCGCGCCGGGTCGGGCAGCAGCCGGGCGGGCAGCGTGATCTTGCCGGTCCACGAATCCGACAGCGATGCCCAGATGCCGTCGTTGATGTAGAGACGGCGGCCCTTCTTCAGCAGCACCCGGACGATCAGGGAGAAGCTTCGCGCGGCGATGACGCGGCCGGGCTCGGCCACCAGCGGCAGGTCGTCGAGCCCCCATTCGCGGATCTCGCCGACCACCTCGGCGATCAGCGCCGTGGTTTCCGGCGTGTTGGGCGCGTTCCGCCGCGGATCGTGGCCGTAGGGCGCGGGGAAGCCGCCGCCGATGTCGAGCATGGCCAGCGGCACCCCGGCGCGCGACCGCACCCAGGCGGCGGAAGCGAGCGCACGCTCGTAGGTGTCGGTATCCTCCACCTGGCTGCCGACATGGAAGCAGAGCCCGACCTTGAAGCCGATGCGGTGGATGCGCTGGACGAGTTCGACGGCATTGGCCGGCGTCGCGCCGAACTTCTTCGAAAGCTCGTACGCCGCATGGCCGCGCGAGGCGAGCCGGACCAGGAGGGTGATCTCCTCGGGATCGAGGTCGAGGCCGCGCACGATCCGGAGTATCTTTGCGACCTCGTCCTCATGGTCGAGCGCCATGACGCGGATGCCGTAGGTCTCGAGCGCGAGCCGGATGTCGGACTGGGCCTTGACCGGATGGGTGTAGATCATCGCCGCTTCCGGCGCGACGGCACGGACAGCCGCGAATTCCGCCGGCGACGCGACGTCGAAGGCCTCGATCCCTGCCTTCGCCAGCGTCTCGAGCACCATCGGCTCGCCGTTGGTCTTGACGGCATAGGCGGTCGTCCCGGGGAACGCCGCCTTGAAGGTCAGCGCATCCGCGGCCAGCACCTTCGGCATGAAGCAGTAGACCGGCTGGTCGGGCCGGAGGGCATAGGCCGCCTCGCGTGCGGTCTCGAAGATCTGCATCGATTCCTGCCTCCGGTTGGGCCGCACGCTACCAGCCCCGCATGCTCGGTAAAAGACGACGGGGATACCGCCATCGCCCCGCGAGGTCACGGGATGAATGCAGGAAAAATATTTCGTGATGAAAATGCCGAGACCGGGCAAAGCCTTAGCTTCCGCGTGCCGGCCACCGGGCCGCCGTTTTCGCACTGCAGCGCATTTTTCCGCTTCCCAAAAGATGAACACGCGTTAACATGTGTCTCATTGGGGGAACCGGAGGCATGTTATGGCCCTTGCCCGACCGCTCCGCTTGGTGATGGTAGGTGCCGCGTTCCTGTTTGTTGCTGCAGTTGTGTTGGGGGCGATCTAGGCGCTCCGCAGGTTTTTGGGTGAAGAGCTATTCGATGGCCGGGCGCGCTTGAGCGTGTTGCCCGGCTTTGTTGTGTTTGGGCGCACGTGAATCACTTCTAGATCACGCGCCAGATCTTCCGTCACCTGGATCGGTGTCCTGCGTCCTTCGAGGCCCGCCTCACGGCGGGCGCCCTCAGGATGAAGGAAGGAAGTGAACTCCACCACTGCCACCCGATGGGGTGAAGCCCAACATTCCTCATCCTGAGGTTGCCCCGCGTAGCGGGGCCTCGAAGGACGCAGGACATCTGTCCCTCAATCCAGGAAGCGATCGAAGATCGCCAGCGTCTTGCCGGCCTCCAGGATCGCGGCATCGGTCCCGAGCGCGGTGGTGACGCTGCCGCGCTTTTCATCATAAGGTGCGCCGGCGAGCGCCGGATCGCGCCACAGGCCGGTGGTGATCGTCACCCCGCGATAGACCAGTTCGCCGTTCACCCGCGACAGGTGCATGCCGCCCGAGGACGACCCGGAGGCGTCGCAGTCGGTGCGGAAGAACGAGGTGATGCTGGTCGAGATCGGCACCCGGCGGACCTTGCAGCCCTGCGCCACCGGCACCTCGTTCGGCACCTGCTTCGCCATGCCGGCGGGATGGGCGGTGATGACGATGAGGTCGTCCCCGGCCTTGATCCCGGTCTCGAGCTCGACCGGAAACGGCGATGCGCCGTCGATCGGCTCGGCGAGCGGAACCACGGCGAAATCGTAGTTGGAGCCGGCCTTGAGCGGGTTGGCGCCGAAACGGGCCTCGTCGACGAGCAGGTCGACCTTCACGGCCGGGATCGCCTGCGTCTTGAAGAAGCAGTTGCTCCGCCGCCGCCCGTCTTCCTCGAAGAAGATGTGCCCTGCGGTGAGGATCTGCCGGTTGGTGACGAACAGCGCGCCCGAACCCAGCGACGGCGTCGGCAGGAAGCAGCCGACGTAGCCCGACACCTGCCGGATCCGGTCGATCTCGGGCTTCGAAAGGCCGAGCGACGGCCCGATCGCAAGAAGCGAATCGCGGTCGTCCGTGCCGTCGATGATGTTGGCGGTGGCGCCCGGCGCCGTGACCGCCACGGCGAGCGCGACGGCGGCGGCAGCGAAGCGAAAGCGAATCCTCATGCGGCACCCGGCGACCTGAACCCCGACGGTGGAAGCAGGGGAATATGACCGGGGCACGGCGGAGGGCAAGAGGTCAGATCAGCGTCATCACGCCGAGCCAGAGAATGGCGAGAATCCGCGCCGCCCAGGCAAGGGCAGACTGCGACCGGGCAGCCGTCCGCCACACCACGGACACCACGAACAGGTTGTAGGGAAGCGGCGACACGAATATCGCCGTCGGGATCCATTTCGGCACCTCGAGGCCGAACAGGACGAAGGAAATGGCGAGCGTGGTGACGTTGATCAGCGTCCCGCCGATCAGCATGTCGCTGACGACGACGCGGTGAAGCGGCTCCGTGCCCGACCAGAGCGCCCGGAAATAGCCGCGGAGCGCCGCCCACCAGCGCGGGCCGCCCGCCCGGATGTCCGAAGGCCGATTGTTGTCGCCCAATGGTCCCGCCGCATTCCTACGGCAAAGGAAGATGGCGCATTCGCGAAATGGCGCAAGGACCCAAATTGCACCCAAGGCGAAAAGAAGACGGCAGGATCACGCCGCGCTGCACGCTCCGTCCGCCCATCCCCGCGGGTGCGGAGACCGGCGGAACGGAGTCACGCGCATTCCGGCATCGTCACGCCGCGTCGCGCCGGCCCGGATCGTAGTTGAGGATTCCTGCGAGCCAGCGTTCGGCCTCGGAGACCGGCCAGCCCTTCCGCTTCGCGTAGTCCTCGACCTGGTCCCGCTCGATGCGGCCGATGCCGAAATAGTGGCTGTCCGGGTGAGCGAAGTAGAGGCCCGACACCGACGAGGCCGGCCACATGGCGTAGCTCTCCGTCAGCTTGATGCCGGTCACCGCCTCCGCATCGAGAAGGTCGAACAGCGTCCGCTTCTCGGTATGGTCGGGCTGCGCCGGGTAGCCGGGTGCCGGACGGATGCCGCGATATCCCTCGCGGATCAGTTCCTGCGTGGTCAGCGCCTCGTCGGGCGCATAGGCCCAGAATTCGCGGCGGACGCGCTCGTGCATGTGCTCGGCGAAAGCTTCCGCGAGACGGTCCGCGAGCGCCTGGCTGAGGATCTTCGAATAGTCGTCGTTGGCCCGGGCAAAGCGTTCCGCCACCGCCTCCTCGCCGATGCCGGCGGTCACGGCGAAGCCGCCGACATAGTCGGCGAGGCCGGTCTCCACCGGCGCCATGAAATCGGACAGCGCGACATGCCCGCGCTTGCTGTTCTGGCGCGCGATCTGCTGGCGAAGCGTGTAGAGCCGCGTCTTCTCGGTTGTTCGCGTGTCGTCTTCATAGACGATGATGTCGTCGCCGACGCTGGCGGCCGGCCAGAAGCCCACCACGCCGCTCGCCCTCAGCCAGCCCTCGCCGACCATCTGGCGGAGCATCGCCTGCGCATCGTCGAACAGGGAGCGCGCCACCTCGCCCACCTTCGGGTCGTCGAGCAGGATCGGATAGGTGCCCTTGATCTCCCAGGCGGAGAAGAACGGCGTCCAGTCGATGTATGGCACCAGCTCCGCCACCGGATAATCGATGAAGTGGCGGGTGCCGAGGAAAGTGGGCCGGGGCGGCGTATAGCCCGGCCAGTCGATGTCGAAACGGCTGGCACGCGCATCGCGGAGCGTCACCCGGCGCTTCTCGGCCATGCCGCGGGCATGGGTCTCGGCGACTTTCCGGTACTCGTCGCGGATCGAGGCGACATAGTCGGAGCGCCCTACCCCGAGAAGACTCTGGGCGACGCCCACGGCGCGGCTCGCATCGAGCACGTGCACCGCCTGTCCGCGATCGTAATTGGGGCTGATCTTCACCGCCGTGTGGACACGGCTGGTGGTCGCGCCGCCGATCATCAGCGGCATGTCGAAGCCCTCGCGCTCCATCTCGGCAGCGACATGGCACATCTCGTCGAGCGACGGCGTGATCAGGCCGGAAAGGCCGATGATGTCGACCTGCCTCTCCCGGGCCGTCTCGAGGATCTTCGCCACCGGCACCATTACGCCGAGGTCGATCACCTCGTAGTTGTTGCACTGGAGCACGACGCCGACGATGTTCTTGCCGATGTCGTGGACGTCGCCTTTCACCGTCGCGAGCAGGATACGGCCGGCGATGTTCGATTCGTTCGCCCCGGTCCGGCGCTTCTCCTCCTCCATGAACGGCATGAGATAGGCGACGGCCTGCTTCATGACCCGGGCCGACTTGACCACCTGCGGCAGGAACATCTTGCCGGCCCCGAACAGGTCGCCGACGACGTTCATGCCGGCCATCAGCGGCCCCTCGATCACATCGAGCGGACGGCGGGCGTTCTGCCGCGCCTCCTCGGTGTCGGCCTCGATGAACTCGGTGATGCCGGCGACCAGCGCGTGCTCGAGCCGCTTCTCGACCGTCCATTCCCGCCAGGCGAGGTCGGCCTCCTTCTTCTGCGCCGCGCCGCCCCTGTAGCGCTCGGCGACTTCGAGCAGGCGCTCGGTCGAATCCTCGCGGCGGTTGAGGACGACGTCCTCGGCGAGCTCGCGGAGTTCCGGATCGATGTCGTCATAGACCGGCAGCGCACCGGCATTGACGATGCCCATGTCCATGCCGGCGGCGATCGCGTGGTAGAGGAACACCGAGTGCATCGCCGCTCGCACGGTCTCGTTGCCGCGGAACGAGAAGGACAGGTTCGAGACGCCGCCCGAGACGTGGGCGTGCGGCAGGTTCTGCCTTATCCAGCGGGCCGCCTCGATGAAGTCGACGCCGTAATTGTTGTGCTCTTCGATGCCGGTCGCGATCGCGAAGACGTTGGGATCGAAGATGATGTCCTCGGGCGGGAAGCCGACATCCTCGGTGAGGATGCGGTAGGCACGCGTGCAGATCTCGGTCTTGCGCTTGAAGGTGTCCGCCTGGCCCTTCTCGTCGAACGCCATGACCACGACGGCGGCGCCGTAGCGGCGCACCTTCTCGGCCTGCTCGCGGAAGGCGTCCTCCCCCTCCTTCATCGAGATCGAGTTGACGATCGCCTTGCCCTGGACGCACTTGAGCCCGGCCTCGATCACGCTCCACTTGGAGGAGTCGATCATCACCGGGACGCGGGCGATGTCCGGCTCCGCCGCCATGAGGTTGAGGAAGGTGACCATGGCGTGCTCGGAATCGAGCAGGCCCTCGTCCATGTTGACGTCGAGCACCTGGGCGCCGTTCACGACCTGGTCGCGGGCGACGTCGAGCGCCGCGGTGTAGTCCTCGGCCTGGATCAGCTTCCTGAACCTGGCCGAACCGGTGACGTTGGTGCGTTCGCCGATGTTGACGAAGGCGGCGATACTCGGCCGCGGAGCGGCGATGGTGTCGGTCAAGCGTCAATCCCCTTCGAACAGGAGGGCTCGGGCCCGGTCGGAGATGTCGTCCCCCGCAAATGGATGGACGACCTCGAGTCTCCCAAGCCTCAACCCGTCCGCCATGTCCTCGCTGATGATATAGGTGCATCCTCCCGCCTCGGCGGCCGACAGGAGGTTCGCGTCCCAGAACGATAAGCGGCCGGTTGCCGCCTCGGCCAGGGCGCGCTCGGTCGAACTCTGCGTGGCGGCGATAACCCTGAAGCTCGCGAGAACATTTCGAGCCGCCTGAGCGGACTGCCAAGACGGCCTGCGAAGCCGCCTTGTGAGCGCTGAATAGAACTCACCCGCCACCTGGAGCGCAATCGGAGCCCGCCGCGCCACCAAGGCGTCGAGGATCTCTGCCGACGCCCGGTGCTTGGCGAGATCGTCGACGTCGACGTTGTAGACGAAAATGTTCGTGTCTGCGGTGATCACGAACGCTCTCTCTCGTGCAGTTCGTCGCGCGTGAGCGTTCTTCCCTCGGACGACCAGCCGGCGCTCCTAAGTGCCTTGAACGCTTCCCAAGCTGCCTCGCGATCCAGATCGTCCGCCTCTTCCCAGTTCGCTCGAGGCGTGGAACCGGCCGCAGCCTCAAGGCTGTCGATCACCTCGAGGCTCACCAGGATGCCGCCGGTCGCCTTGTTGGCTCGATAGAGATCACGCCAGCGGACAGCAGCGGGGCCTAGGGGGGCCAAGCCGGGCGTAGGCTTGCCGGTCGTACGGTTGTCCTGCATCTTCTTCCACTCCCCCGCCGCACCGTCTACCCGAAGCTGAACGACCTCTCCCGCAGGAAGCGACTCGAGTGCTGCGCGAAGCTTCGCGTCACCATGAATCCCGTTGAGCCAGAGCACCGTGTCCTTTACCTCGGCCTTCGTCATCGCGTCCTCCTAGGGCAGTCGCCATGACGAAATAGATGGCATATGGGGGCATGTCAAGTGCCCCCTTATGCCCTTGCATGCCCATGGCCTACGCCATGATCTCGAACGGCTCGAGGCCGGAGAGACGGAGCTTGGCCTCCGCCTTCGGCAGGATACGGGGCGGGACGTCCTTCACCGCCTCGGCGATGGCCTCGATATGCGCCGGGGTGGTGCCGCAGCAGCCGCCGAGAATATTGACGAGGCCGGTGCGGGCGAACTCGCCGAGCGACTCCGCCATCCCCTCCGGGCTCTCGTCGTACTCGCCGAACTCGTTGGGTAGACCGGCATTCGGATAGGCGCAGATCAGCGTATCCGCGATCCGCCCGATCTCGGCGATGTGGGCGCGCATGTCCTTGGCGCCGAGGGCGCAGTTGAGCCCGATCGAGAACGGCCGGGCGTGGCGGAGCGAATACCAGAAGGCGGTGGGGGTCTGGCCGGACAGCGTCCGGCCCGAGCGGTCGGTGATCGTGCCCGAGATCATCAGCGGCAGACGGCTGCCCTTCTCCGCGAACACCTCCTCGGCGGCGACCACCGCCGCCTTGGCGTTGAGCGTGTCGAAGATCGTCTCGATGAGGATCAGATCGGCGCCGCCTTCGATCAGCCCGCGCATCGCCTCGCCATAGGCGGCGACGAGGTCGTCGAAGGTGACGTTCCGGAACCCGGGATTGTTGACGTCCGGCGAAATCGAGGCGGAGCGGTTGGTCGGCCCGATGGCACCGGCGACGAAGCGCGGCCGGCCGTCCTCGGCCTCCACGATCCGGGCCGCTTCCCGGGCGAGCCGCGCGCCCTCGACGTTCAGTTCGTACGCCAGCGCCTCCATGCCGTAGTCGGCCTGGGCGATGATGGTGGAGGAGAACGTGTTGGTCTCGACGATGTCCGCCCCCGCCCGCAGATAAGCCGCGTGGATGTCCTGGATCGCCTGCGGCTGGGTGAGGTTGAGCAGGTCGTTGTTGCCGCGGAGGTCGCGCGGCCAATCGGCGAAGCGTGTCCCGCGGAAGTCCGCCTCGGTGAACTTGTACGACTGGATCATCGTCCCCATCGCCCCGTCGAGGATGAGGATGCGCTTTTGGGCAGCCGCCTTCAGCGCGGATTCGGCATTGGTACTCATGATGAGCCTCGTTCGAGGAAAATTCGGACGGTCAGGATCCTGGGCGTCAAGCCGCGGCCTCCACCGGCGTCGGTGCGGGCTTGGCCGGCCGCATGCCGAGAAGGTGGCAGATGGCGTAGACGAGGTCGGCGCGGTTCATGGTGTAGAAGTGGAAGTCGGCGACGCCGCGGTCGACGAGGTCGAGCACCTGCTCGGCGGTGACGGCGGAGGCGACGAGCTGGCGGGTGGGAGCATCGTCGTCGAGCCCTTCGAAGCGGCGGGCGAGCCACGCCGGCACCGACGCGCCGGCACGCTCGGCGAAGCGCGCCACCTGCGTGAAGTTGTGGACCGGCACGATGCCGGGAACGACCGGTATGTCGAGGCCTGCGGCGCGGACCTTCTCGACATAGGCCTCGAAGCGGTCGTTGTCGAAGAAGAACTGGGTGATCGCCCGGTCGGCGCCGGCATCGACCTTCCGTTTCAGCATCTCGATGTCGGCGTCGAGGCTCGCGCTCTCGGGGTGCTTCTCGGGATACACCCCGACCGAGACCTCGAAATCCCCCAGCGCCTTGATCCCGCCGACGAGATCGGCGCTGCTCGCATAGCCGCCGGGATGCGCCGCGAAGGCGGTGCCGATGCCCCCGGCCGGATCGCCGCGGAGCGCGACGATGTGGCGGACGCCAGCCTCGCGATAGGCCCGCACCACCTCGTCCACCTCGTCCCTGGTCGCCGCGACGCAGGTGAGATGCGCCGCCGGCGTCAGCGGCGTCTCCTTGAGGATGCGCGACACGGTGGCATGGGTGCGCTCACGGGTCGAGCCGCCCGCGCCGTAGGTGACGGAGACGAAGGAGGGCCCGAGCGGCGCCAGCCGTTCGATCGACTTCCACAGCGTCTCCTCCATCGCCTCGGTCTTCGGCGGGAAGAACTCGAACGACACGCGGAGATCCGAATCGGAGCCGAGAAGCCGGCTCGGCCGGTTCCCATCGAACGACATCACGCCACCTCCCGCTGTCCGACGCCGGCCATCAGGATTCGGCGATCGCGCGCCAGCCACATCGTCACCTTGAGCTTGTTGCGCTGGCCCGGCAGGTCGACGACCCGCTCCAGTTCGAGCCCGCGCGCCTCGATCCACTGCTGCACCTGTTCCTCCGCAAACCCGAGCCGCCGATGCGCATGTTCCTCGCGCAGGAACTCGAGCTCGTGCGGCGCGAAATCGACGATCAGCATCCGGCCGCCGGGACGGAGCACCCGTGCCGCCTCCCCCAGCGCCCGTTCCGGCTCGTCGAGGTAGTGCAGCACCTGGTGGATGGTCACCACGTCGAACACGTCGCGGGGCAACGGCAGGTTGTAGATGTCGCCGAGCCGGACCTGCGCATTGCCGATACCGGCGCGATCGAGGTTGGCGCGCGCCACCGCCAGCATGTTCGGCGAGGCATCGATCCCGACCGCTCGGTCGCAGAACGGCGCCAGCAGGTCGAGCATCCGCCCGGTGCCCGTGCCGAGGTCGAGAAGGCTGCCGAAATGCCGGCCGCCGAGCGCCTTCACCACGGCCGCCTCGACCCTGTCCTCGGCGACGTGGAGCGCGCGTATCGTGTCCCAGTCGCCGGCATTGGCGGCGAAGTAGCGGTGCGCGGCATCGGCGTGCTCGCGCTTGACGTCGGCGAGGCGATCGCGATCGCGGGCGAGGCTGGGGTCGCTCCGGTCGACCAGGGCGAGCAGGTCCCGGATCAGTCGCGCCTCGCTGCCCGCCTCGGCCAGACGGTAGAACACCCAGGCGCCTTCCGGATAGCGGTCGATCAGGCCGGCTTCCGCCAGCAGCTTGAGATGACGCGAGATGCGCGGCTGCGACTGGCCGAGGATCGCGGTCAGGTCCTTGACCGACAGCTCCGCCTGGTCGAGGAGGACGAGAATGCGCAACCGGGTCGCCTCGCCGGCCGCCTTCAGCGACGCGATCATCGGCTCGACCTGCAGACCAGCACTCACCACGTCGCCTCATTCATATAAAGATATCCTTATACGTATATCCTTTTCGAGGGCGATGCAATGTGAAGATTCCGGGAGGGAGCCTCCTCCACCGTCATCCTCGGGCTTGACCCGAGGATCGCGCGGCCCTGGCGCCACGGTGGGAGAGACCACGCCATCGTTCGGGCTCCTCACACGATCCTCGGGTCACGCCCGAGGATGACGATTGAAGTGAGCCGGAGGCTGAGGAGAGCGTGGGATCGATGTTCCGCGCCAGCCCTATTCCTCCACCTCGGCGACCGGTCGCGTGCGGTCGGCGATGGTGACGCTGGTCTCGGCGCCGGTGAAGCGGCCGAGCATGGCGCGGAGGTCGGCGACGGCAGCATCGAGGTCGCCGACGCCGTTCGACTGGATGGTGACCACCGCGCGAGAGGTGAGCGGGGTCACCAGCGAGCGCACATCCTGCCGCCAGTTCCAGCGCCGGCAGAGGATCTTGTCGTCGTCGGCATAGACCACCTCGCCCGGCTTCGGCGGATCGAACTGCGACGCGGCGCCCTCCTCGCCGGCGGCCATGTCGACGAACTGGTCGCCGATCCGGCTGTAGCGGAAGGCGATGTTGCCGGCGATCTTCGCCGCATCGTCAGCGCCGAGCGGCATGACGTGGGCGAGCGACACCGAGTTGTAGACGTCGACGAAAGCGTTGATCTCGGGCAGTGGGCGGCTGGCCAGCACGTTCTTGACCAGCCGCTCGACCGACGAGCGATAGCTGGTCTTCTTGATGCCGAAGGCGCGGTAGGCTCTCCGCCAGGCAGCGATGCCGGGAACCTCGGAGAGCTCCATGCCGCCCCAGGCCGTCCGGCAATTGGCCTCGCGCTCGGCGATCAGCGCGGCGAGCTCAGGCGGCCGGCCCGGCTCGATCTCGATGCGATCCGCCAGCACCACCGCGACGCGAAAGTCGGGGAAGTCCCCGATGATCCCGGAAATGTCGATGTTCATGCCTGCCCCCGCCCGGTCGTAACAGACGCGACCATTGTCGGGAAAGCCCCGCTTAGGCCCGCACGGCCACCACGAACAGGCGCGGGAAGCGGAGCATGACGCGACCGTCGACCAGCGGCGGATAGGACTCGGCGATCCGCCCGGTATACTCGGCGAGGAAAGCGTCGCGCTCGTCGTCATCGAGGCGCTCGAGCCACGGCCGGAGACCGGTGGCGCGTACCCAGTCGACGATCGCCTCCGGTCCGGCGAGCACGTGGTAGTAGGTCGTGCGCCAGACATCGACGGTGGCGGCATCGGCACGAAGGCGGTCGTAGTAGGCGGCCGGTGCGGGGATGGCGTCGCGCCGGATGGGCGTCTGGAATTTCTCGCGCCAGGGACCGCTGCGGGCGACGGCGGCCATCAGCATGTGGGTAGGCTCGTCGAGATTGTCCGGGACCTGGAGTGCGATCGCCCCGCCCGGCGGACACGACGCGAAGATCTGCGCGACCCGGTCGAGGTGCCCCGGCACCCACTGGAACACCGCGTTGCCGAAGACGAGGTCGAACGGCGCCATCGGCTCATAGGTCGCGATGTCGGCCAGGACGAAGTCGGCCGAGGGCAGCCGCTTCCGCGCCGCGGCGATCATTTCCGGCGAGGAGTCGACGCCGACGACTTCGGCGCCGGGATAGCGCGCGACGAGAAGCTCGGTCGAGTTCCCCGGCCCGCAGCCGACGTCGAGCACCCGGCGCGGATGGTCGAGCGGCACCCGCGCGAGGAGTTCGATTGCGGGACGCGTGCGCTCGTCCTCGAACCTGACGTAGCGGCCCGGCGACCAGTCCCCCATCGTTCAGGCCGCGACCGCCGCTTCCGCCGGCCGCCGCCATACGAGCTCGGCCGCGATCGTCCAGAGCACCCCGACCATCGCGACGAGGGACGCGATGATCGCCACGTGGCCGGCCTGGATGGCGTAGCGGAACATCGGCGACATCAGGCCGACGACGCCGAGATCGCGGACATAGAGCAGGTAGAACACCGTCGACGCCGCGGCCGCGATCACGGTCACGAGCGCCGCAAGCCAGCCCAGCTTGCCGACGATGCCGCCGCGGCGCCAGAGCGAATCGCCGGGGCCGGCCGAGGTACGCGCGACGACGAGGAGCAGCACGATCAGCAGCGCCAGCACCGTGTAGAACGGAAAGCCGGACCGGAGGAGGCCCGCGCTCGGCGTCACCGGGATGAAATTGAGCCCGAACACGGTGAGCACCCGCCAGTCGAGCAAGAGGAGCGCCGGCACCAGCAGGCCCGCGACGCCCCACATGCCGACGGCCCGCATCCGCCGCCAGCACGGGCGGAGCAGCGCCAGGCCGAGGAGGATGAGGATCAGCGGCCTGAGCAGCGTGCCGGTCGCGACGGAGATCGCCGCGCAGGCGCCTTCCGTCGCCGTGCATTGCGTTGCCTGCTGCACCGTCTTGGCGATCCACGGCCCGGCGAGCGAGAGGGCGACGAAGGC